>NZ_JACJIT010000007.1:0-376499 GCF_014138475.1 Agrobacterium sp. RC10-4-1 | reverse complement strand
AAATATATGAGGATAATTAGCCATTTATGCGAAAACCACAGAATGCGCCAAATCCCGCGAGCGTTTTGCTGCGCACCGGCCATCTGCGCCTTTTAAAACGTCCGAGCCTTCCCGCGGCGACCGCCATTTTGCCGGTGGCATATCTTCGAAAGCGGCGTGGCCGGCTGTCAAACCGTCGTGTCGTGCATTAAAACAACAAGAAGACGCTCATATGCTACCCTAATACCAGGCTCCTTTGCATGACCAGAACACCAGCGCCAATAAAGACCGACTTACCTGAACTTCCCGTCAGCGCTGTTCTCGCGGAAATCGCAGGTGCCCTGTCGGGGGCGAGACGTGCGGTTCTCTCGGCCCCTCCCGGGGCGGGCAAAACGACGCTGGTGCCGCTTTATCTCCTACAGCAGAGGTGGCGGGGCGACGGAAAGATCATTCTTCTCGAGCCACGCCGGCTTGCGGCCCGCGCAGCGGCGGGACGCATGGCCGATCTCATGCATGAAGATGTCGGTGACACCGTCGGATACCGCATGCGGCTCGACAATCGTATTTCATCAAAAACCCGGATCGAGGTGGTAACGGAAGGCGTATTTGCGCGGATGGTTCTGGATGATCCCGAGCTTTCCGATGTCTCGACGGTGATATTCGACGAATTTCATGAGCGCTCGCTTGACGGTGATTTCGGGCTGGCGCTGGCCCTCGATGTCCAGACCGGTTTGCGTGAGGACCTGCGGATCCTCGTCATGTCCGCAACTCTCGACGTTGAACGCATCAGCGCGCTTATGGGTGGCGCTCCGGTCATTCAAAGTCTTGGAAGGACCTTTCCGATCGACATTCGTTACGAGGAACGCTGGCAGGGCATGCCGGTCGATGAAAAGGTGGCAAGGGCGATTAGGGAAGCCCATGCATCGGAAACAGGGTCCATTCTGGCCTTCCTGCCCGGACAGTCGGAAATTACCCGGACGGCTGCAAGGCTGGAAGGACATTTCCCCGACGATACGGATATCATCCCGCTTTACGGCAATCTTTCTCAGAGGGAGCAGGACGCCGCGATCAAGCCGGCAGCCTCCGGGCGACGGAAGATTGTCCTTGCAACATCGATAGCGGAGACCTCGATAACCATCGATGGTGTGAGGGTCGTGGTCGACAGCGGTCTGCAGCGGTTGCCGGTTTTCGAACCGGCGACCTGCATCACCAGGCTTGAGACCGTGCGGGCATCACGCGCCTCGGCCGATCAGCGCGCCGGTCGCGCCGGCCGAACCGAGCCCGGCGTTGCCATTCGCCTCTGGCATCAGGGGCAGACGGCAGCACTCAGTGCATTTACGCCGCCGCAAATTTTGGCGAGCGATCTTGCCGGCCTTGCGCTCGATCTTGCCCATTGGGGTGTTCATGACCCCTCGTCTCTCGCCTTTCTGGACGCGCCACCTGAGGCTGCCCTCAAAGAATCGGTCGCACTCCTGAAAAATCTTGGCGCCCTTGATGAAAGCGGCGCACTGACGCCGCAGGGCCGCCTGATGCGAGGCCTCTCCCTGCCGCCGAGGCTCGCAGCGATGGTAATTGCAGCCGCAGGCGAAGGTTCGGGAAAAAAGGCGGCGATGCTTGCGGTCATGCTGACGGAACAGGGCCTGGGCGGAAACGATATCGATCTCGATGACAGACTGCGGCGCTTTCTTGCCGATAGAGGTGAAAGGGCGCAGGCGGCGCGCAAGCTGGCTTTCCGCCTTCTCGACACAGTCGGTGATATGCCGGCGGCAAACGACCTGCCGAGCGAGGCAGGACCGCTTCTGCTGCACGCATATCCGGACAGGATCGCGCTTCAGCGCGGCGCGCGCGGCCGGTATGTCATGGCGAATGGCCGCGGGGCTGAACTGGCTGAAACGGAGCGGCTGGCGGCGAGCCGAATGCTTGTTGTCGCTGACATTACGGGACGGGCCGCGCAGCCGCGCATCCTTGCGGCGGCCGGCATCGACAGGGCTGATATAGAAGAGCGTATGCCACATCTTATCGTTCAGCAGGATCAGCTGCTGTTCGACAGGGCGAGCGGACAGGCGCGGGCGCGCCGGGTAGTGCGTCTGGGCGCCATCATTCTGGACGAAACGCCCCTGCCCCGTCCCGACGGTGAGCAGGCAGCGCAAGCGCTCGCCAACGGCGTTCGGGATTTCGGCACCGGCATACTTCCTTTTTCGAAAGAGACCGCGCAATTGCGCGATCGGATCGGATTTCTGAATGCCAGCATCGGAGAGCCCTGGCCGGATGTCAGCGACGAGGCGTTGCTTTCGCGGCTGGACGAATGGTTCATCCCTTTTCAGCATGGCGTCCGGAGCCTTCAGGACATCCGGCCCGGCAGTCTTTCCGAAGGGATTCTGTCCCTGGTGCCACATGAGGTCGCCCGAGATCTCGGCAGGCTGGCGCCGACCCATTTCGAAGCGCCGACGGGCCAGCGGCATCCCATCCGCTATGACGCCAGCGAGCCGACGCTTTCCATTCGCGTGCAGGAGCTTTTCGGGCTGAAGGCGCACCCGGCCATTGCGCAGGGGCGGTTGCCGCTGCTCCTGGAATTGACGTCGCCGGCGCACAGGCCGATACAGACGACGCGTGATCTTCCCGGCTTCTGGGCGGGATCGTGGAAGGACGTGCGGGCAGATATGCGTGGTCGCTATCCGCGTCATCCGTGGCCGGAGGATCCCGCCGATGCCCTGCCGACCAGCCGTGCGAAACCGCGCGGAACGTGATGATGACAAGGGTAAAGGAGACGAAGGTGGCTGGCCATCCGATCGAAACCACCAGGCTTGGCCGCGCCAGCCGCAGGATAAGGTTGCAGACCATTGTGTGGCTTCGCTGGCTGGCGGTTGCGGGACAGACGGCGACGATCCTGCTTGTCGCCTTCGGGCTGAATTTTCCGCTGCCACTTTTGGCCTGCGGCCTTTTGATCGCGGCGCTGGCGCTCGCCAACCTTTTTCTCACGGCCCGTTTTCCCTCCACCTACCGGCTGGAGCCGTGGGAAGCGACATTGCTGCTGGCCTTTGACCTTTTGCAATTGACGGCGCTGATCTATATCACGGGCGGACTTTCCAATCCTTTCGCGCCGCTGATCTGCGTGCAGGTCATCATTGCCTTTGCCTCCCAACCGTTGCGGCATTCCCTCATTCTCCTCGGCTTTGCCGTCATCTGCTCGACGGCGATCGCCTTTTCGCCCTTTCCGGTTCCCTGGTATCCCGGTGAGGTCTTGCCGATCCAGCTTCTGCTGCATGTCGGCACCTGGGTGGCGATCATTGCCACCACGTCTTTCGCAGCTTTTTATGCCTATCGCGTTTCCCACGAAGCCAATCAGCTCGCGGATGCGCTGGCTGCGACCGAACTGGTGCTGGAACGGGAAAAACATCTTTCACAGCTCGACGGCCTGGCGGCCGCCGCAGCGCACGAGCTGGGTACGCCCCTTGCGACGATCAGCGTCGTCGCCAAGGAGATGGAGCGGGAACTTGGGGATGATGAGAAATATGGCGAGGACATAGCGCTGCTGCGCAGCCAGAGCGAAAGATGCCGCGACATTCTGCGTCGTCTCACCTCCCTGTCCGCCGACAATGAGGAGCACATGCGCCGCCTGCCGCTTTCATCGCTGATCGAGGAGGTAATGGCGCCGCATCGCGAATTCGGCATTTGTCTGGAACTGGTTGAAAAGAACAATCGCGCCGACGAGCCGGTCGGAATCCGCAATGCCGGCATCATCTACGGCCTTGGCAACCTCATTGAAAATGGCGTGGATTATGCGCGCGAAAAAGTCACCGTAACGGTGGATTACGATCATCAGAACGTCGCAGTCATCATTGAAGACGATGGGCCAGGTTATGCCCATGACGTGCTTGCCCGTATCGGCGAGCCCTATGTGACCGAACGTCACAATGACACACGTGCAGGTGGGCTCGGGCTCGGGCTCTTTATCGCCAAGACCTTGCTGGAGCGCTCCGGCGCCACCGTCGCGTTCGAAAATCGCGGCACAACCGGAACCGGCGCGCGGGTCACAATCGTCTGGCCTCGGGCGCTCATGGAGGATAAAAGAAGCCGTTGACTTTACCATTCACGCTGAAGCGGCAATAAGAACAAGAAAAGCCGATGACGTTGCCGGAAGGCCGGAGACATGAAGACAGAAGACCAGACCTCATCCACAAGCGCGCCGGCGGACGATATCGATCCTATCGGACCTGACAAATCTCTGCTGATCGTTGATGACGATGGCCCTTTCCTGCGGCGGCTTGCCCGGGCCATGGAGACACGTGGCTTTATTGTCGACACTGCCGAGACCGTGAGCGAAGGCATCGCGCGTTCCAAGGCTGCGCCGCCGAAATATGCGGTTGTCGATCTGCGGCTTGCGGATGGCAACGGGCTGGAGGTGATCGAAGCCATCAGGCAGAACCGCGACGACACGCAGATCGTCGTTCTGACCGGCTACGGCAATATCGCCACCGCTGTTACCGCCGTAAAGCTGGGGGCGCTGGACTATCTGGCCAAGCCTGCCGATGCCGACGACGTGTTCAACGCCCTGACGCAGCGCAAGGGTGAAAAGACGGAAGTGCCCGAAAACCCGATGTCAGCCGACCGGGTTCGGTGGGAGCACATTCAGCGCGTTTATGAGATGTGCGAGCGCAACGTCTCGGAAACGGCGCGGCGACTGAACATGCACCGAAGGACGCTGCAGCGTATTCTCGCGAAGCGCGCGCCCAAATAAGCGCCTATTCGCCAAAGCTGCGCCCGGTGGTCCATTCCGCCAGCATAAGCCGGGTCGCAGCGGTTCTGGAAAAATCCAGCATGACAGATTTGCGGGTCGCCGGCGGCAATTTATGTTCCGGCGCGTCGCGAAGCATGTGAGCGCCATACCCATCCGACAGTATCAACCCGCATTCCTCCGGGAATATATCGGTTGGAACTTCCGGATGGGTGGCAAAAAACAATCGATCGCAATGCAGGCGGTATTCCGGCCATTTGCGATCGACGCGGAAATCCTCGATCGAGGATTTGATCTCGATGATCCAGATTTCACCCTTGACCGACAGGCTGATCAGATCTGCCCGTCGCCCGCTTGCAAGCGGCAGTTCCGGCAAGACCGAGTGGCGCATTTCGTGCAACAGCACCTGCACGCCGCGGCGCACCAGCATCGCCTTGTCCGACTGGCGGCCGTCGATTAACGGATTATTGTTGGTAACGGAAAGAATAGTCATGGATAAAGGCTGCTGAAGCGTTTGGCCTATTGTTGCAAAAAAGGCAATCAACCGGCAATTTTAAATGCGGTGCCGTTTCGCGGCTGCACAACGGCTTGCCAAGAGCGGCTGAATGGAAAATAACCGATTTATCCTATTAAGCCTACTCCTTCGCACAATTTGGCGAATTTTCCGCGAGAACGACATGCGCATCCGTACCCCATTGACCATACTCGGTCTGACGGCAGCACTGGCACTGGCCGGCTGCGCCGAAACTACCTCCCAATCCGCCACTCCAACATCAGCCAAGATCGCAGCCTCCGTACCGGTTGCCGATCCCGTTCCGGCGAAGGTCGAAACGGTTCAGATCTTCAACGATGTCTACGGTCCGGTGACCGATGCGGGCTATGCGCTGCCGGCCATCCCGATCAACCGCGTGAATGAAAAATACCGCCGCCAAATCGTCGAATTCCAGACGAACGAGCGTCCCGGCACGATCATCGTCAATACGCGCGATCGTTTCCTTTATTATATCCTCTCCGGCAACCGCGCCGTCCGTTACGGCATTGGCGTCGGCAAGGCTGGTTTCGCCTGGGCCGGTGAAGCCTATGTGGCCTGGAAGCAGGAATGGCCGATGTGGCATCCGCCAAAGGAAATGGCAAACCGCAAGCCGGAAGTGGCGAAATATGTCGAGGCCGGCATGGGCCCGGGCCTTTCCAACCCGCTCGGCGCGCGCGCCATGTATCTCTTTAACGAAAAGGGACAGGATACGCTGTTCCGTATCCACGGTTCGCCCGAATGGGCCTCGATCGGCACCGCCGCTTCTTCCGGCTGCATCCGCATGATCAACCAGGATGTGATCGACCTTTACAGCCGCGTCCGCCCTGGCCGCAGCACCAAGGTTGTCGTGATCCAGTAAGGGCCGCAACAGCAGATCAAGAAAAAGCCGCCGGGAAACGTCCCGGCGGCTTTTTTATTGGTGAAAAGGGCGGAGATTACGCCGCCTGCTTTGCCTTCAGCTCGAGGCGGCGGCGGTGCAGGACCGGTTCAGTGTAGCCGTTCGGTTGCTCCCGGCCCTTCAACACCAGTTCGACAGCAGCCTGAAAGGCTACCGATCCTTCGAAGTCGGACGCCATCGGCAGATAGGCTTGATCGCCTGCATTCTGCGCGTCGACCACAGCCGCCATGCGCTTCATGGTCTCGACGATCTGCGCCTCTGTCACGACGCCATGGCGCAGCCAGTTCGCCATGTGCTGCGCTGAAATGCGAAGCGTCGCGCGATCCTCCATCAGACCGACATTGTTGATGTCTGGTACCTTGGAGCAGCCGACACCCTGATCGACCCAGCGCACGACATAGCCTAGAATACCCTGCGCATTGTTGTCGAGTTCACGCTGGATTTCTTCCGGCGTCCAGTTGGGACGCGGCGCAACCGGCACTGACAGAATGTCGGAAAGCTTCGCACGGCCGCGGCTTTTCAGCTCTTGCTGAACAGCGGCGACATCGACCTTGTGATAATGCGTGGCATGCAGCGTCGCAGCGGTCGGCGACGGCACCCATGCGGTGTTGGCGCCGGCCTTCGGATGCGCAATCTTCTGCTCCAGCATCGCCGCCATCAGGTCGGGCATGGCCCACATGCCTTTGCCGATCTGCGCATGGCCGGAAAGACCGCATTCTAGCCCGATATCGACGTTCCAGTTTTCATAAGCGGCGATCCAGGCGGCCTGCTTCATGTCGCCCTTGCGGATCATCGGACCCGCTTCCATGGAGGTATGGATTTCGTCGCCGGTACGGTCGAGGAAGCCTGTATTGATGAAGACCACACGATCCTTCGCTGCGCGAATGCTTTCCTTGAGGTTAACAGTGGTGCGGCGCTCCTCATCCATGATGCCCATCTTCATGGTGTTTGGCTGCATGCCGACAAGCTCTTCGACCCGCGTGAAAATCTCGTTGGCGAAGGCCACTTCTTCCGGCCCATGCATCTTCGGCTTCACCACATACATAGAGCCGGCCCGAGAGTTCTGGCGTCGCCCGGAAGGGCCGACGTCATAGAGTGCAATGAGCGCCGTGACGACGGCATCCATGATGCCCTCGGGTACTTCATGCCCATCCCAATCAAGGATTGCCGGATTGGTCATGAGATGACCGACATTGCGCACCAGCATCAGCGACCGGCCCGGCAGCGTCAGCGCGGAGCCATTGGGCGCTGTATAATAGCGATCCGGGTTGAGGCGGCGTGTGAAAGTGTGGCCGCCCTTCGAGACCTCTTCCGTCAGGTCTCCACGCATCAGGCCGAGCCAGTTACCGTAAACCAGAACCTTGTCCTCGGCATCGACGGCGGCAACCGAATCTTCGCAATCCATGATGGTCGTCAGGGCGGATTCAAGAATGACATCAGAGATGCCCGCCCTGTCGCCCTTGCCGATTTCGGTCGAGGGATCGATCACGATTTCGGTATGCAGACCGTTCTTGCCGAGCAGGATCGTCGCGGGCTTTGCCGCTTCCCCGGTGAAACCCTTGAATTGCGTTTCGTCCTTGAGACCGGTCCCACCATTGCTGGCAACAAGCTGCAGCAGCCCATCGACGATCTCGAAACCGGTGACATCAGACCAGCTACCGCTCAAAAGCGGAGCGGTTTCATCGAGGAAGTTGCGCGCCCAGGCGATGACCTTTTCACCGCGCTTCGGGTTATAGGCCCTGCCCTTTTCGGCACCATCGGCATCAGAAATGGCATCCGTGCCATAGAGTGCATCGTAAAGCGAACCCCAACGGGCATTGGCGGCGTTCAGCGCATAACGGGCATTCATGACGGGAACAACGAGCTGCGGACCGGCGACGGCAGCAATTTCCGGATCGACGTTGCTGGTTTCCACCTTGAAATCAGGACCTTCCGGCAAAAGGTATCCGATTTCCCTCAGGAATGCCTCGTATACATCGAAATCCGAGGGGGCACCGCTCTCTCGGTACCAGCCGTCGATTTTTTCCTGCAGCGCATCGCGCTTGGCGAGCAGTTCACGGTTCTTCGGAGAAAGCTCGTGAACAATGGTCGAAAAGCCTTCGAAGAACGCCTCGCTGTTTAGACCCGTGCCCGGCAGGACATCTTCAGTCAAAAAGGCATAAAGCCTGTCATCGATGGAAAGGCCGAATTTATTCGTGCGGCTCACATGCGCCTCCTCTATTCTGGAAACACAGATTGGACGCGGAGGCGGGCGCTCGTCAATTGCGGCAGCCAGCCAAATATTATTTCCTTTTTGGAAACAATGCAGCCGATAGTCGCCGTTTTCTACAAAAGCGCCTGGAGATCCTTGATGCGGTCATTCACCAGCCAGCCGTAATAATTTTCCTCCGGCAACAGTGGCTGTTCCCCGCCTGCGGCGCGCTGGCGGTTCTTTTGGGCCAGAATGGCAGCGCGCTGTTGCGACCCACCGACATTATAAAGCGTAGAGGTCACGCCCGGATTCTTCGAAATGTCCATATCGGCAATCGACCGGTAATCATCGATCGATTTGCGGATAGAGGCCGCCATGAAAGCCAGCGAGCGGTCGGGGTCCATGATGGCGGTGTAGACCGCGGTGGCGTCGTTCTCATCCAACTTCTCATAACCCGACGTTCTCGCCACCATGTCGGACAGCATCAGCGCCGTCAGCGGATTTATCTGGCCGAGGCCGAAGGTCTGGCCGGCATAAAAGGGCTGGAAGAACACAGCACTGAAACGGTTGTTCGGATAGGTCACGCCATCGACGGTCTTGCCGCGGAAACTGTCATCCCATACATCTTCCCGGCAGTTCCAGAGACTGTAAGAATCCTTCTTCGACTGGCATTTGGAAAATTGCGAATGCGTCAGAAACTGCGCAATCGTTTCATCCTTATAGCCGAAACGGAAGCTGCTACCCGCGTAAGAAGCTGCCTTGACGTAATAAGATTGCAGCCGGTCATAGGCATCGACATTATAAGTGTGTTCGCCAACGATCGCGCCGATCATATGGATCGGATCAATCCCGTAACGCCCGGCCGTCGACTTGATCTTGGCGATCAGCGCCTTGTCGGAAGACAAAAGATCGATGACCTTCTGGTATTTGCGCTCAAAAGACGTGTTGGACGCCTTGGTTCTTTTTGCGGAAGCACCGGGAACGCCCGGTTGCTCGGCATTGCGATTGCCCGGCGGCACGACCGTTGCAGCCTGCACATAAGAAGACGCGGTGACGGTAAACGTCAAAGCAGCGGCAAATGCCAGAAGAGTTTTGCGCACGAGCGAATGCCTTTTCTCAAGCCTGCGGCTTCTGCCAGCGAAAGGTGCTGGAAAACCTGATCATTCCACTAAAACGGTTCCAACCGGAATGCAGCCCTTCCCATAAACAAAATGCGGGCTGAATGCGAGATGAGGCAGATAAAATAAAAGAGTGCGGCAAATATGGCCGCACTCTTCTTTCCTCGATCCCTGAAGTCTTCAGAGAATATAGCGCGAGAGGTCCGTATCGGCGGCGAGGTCGCCGACGTGTTTACGGACATATTCCTGGTCAATCTTGACGGCGGAACCGCCACGATCCGGCGCGTTGAAGGAAATTTCGTCCAAAACACGCTCCATTACCGTCTGCAGACGGCGGGCACCGATATTTTCGACCGACGAGTTGAGATGAACGGCCACATCAGCCAGAGCATCGATGGCGTCGTCGGTGAAGTCGAGATCCAGTTCTTCCGTCGCCATCAGCGCCTTGTACTGGCGGATGAGGCTTGCTTCCGTCTCCGTCAGGATACGGCGGAAATCTTCCCTGGTCAGTGGCTTCAGCTCAACGCGGATCGGCAGGCGGCCCTGAAGCTCAGGCAGGAGATCCGACGGCTTCGCCACATGGAAGGCGCCCGATGCGATGAACAGGATATGGTCGGTCTTGACCGGCCCATATTTGGTCGAAACCGTCGTGCCTTCGACGAGCGGCAGCAGGTCGCGCTGCACGCCTTCGCGCGAGACGCCGGCGCCCATGCCGCCATCGCGGGCGGCAATCTTGTCGATCTCGTCAAGGAAGACGATGCCGTCATTTTCCACCGACTTGACCGCTTCGCGCTGGATCATCTCATTGTCCAGCAGCTTGTCGGATTCGTCACGGATAAGGTCGGCATAGGATTTCGACACCGTCGTGCGCACCTTCTTGGTGCGTCCGCCCATGGCTTTGCCGAACATTTCCGACAAGTTGAGCACGCCAATATTGGCGCCCGGCATGCCCGGGATTTCGAAACCGGGCATGCCCGATCCGCTATCGGCCACCTCGATGTCAATTTCCTTGTCGTCCAATTCACCATCGCGCAGCTTCTTGCGGAAGCTCTCGCGCGTGCCCGGTGACGCGGTTGAGCCGACCAACGCGTCGAGCACGCGCTCTTCGGCGCTCTGATGCGCCTTGGCCTGCACTTCGGCGCGCTTCTTTTCGCGCACGAGGCCGATACCAATCTCGACAAGGTCACGAATGATCTGCTCGACATCGCGGCCGACATAACCGACTTCGGTGAACTTGGTGGCTTCAACCTTGATGAAAGGCGCGCCGGCCAACTTGGCGAGGCGGCGCGAGATTTCCGTCTTGCCGACACCGGTCGGCCCGATCATGAGAATATTTTTTGGCATGACTTCGTCGCGCAGGCTCTCATCGAGCTGCTGGCGACGCCAGCGATTGCGCAGCGCAATCGCGACCGCCCGTTTTGCATCGTGCTGACCGATGATGTGGCGGTCCAGTTCCGAGACGATTTCCCGGGGAGAAAAAGTGGTCATTCTGTCCTCTCGGCTTTCCTGCTCCGGCCGGCCATTCGGCCCGGCCCACAGGACCCATTGGTGAGAAATACGCTTACTCGGCGTCGAGCGTTTCCACGACGAGATTGTGATTGGTATAAACGCAGATATCGGCGGCGATATCGAGCGCCTGCCGGGCCACGTCTTCGGCCGACTTGTCGGTATCCATCATGGCGCGGGCGGCGGCGAAAGCATAATTGCCGCCGGAACCGATGGCGATTGCGCCGTGCTCGGGCTCCAGCACATCGCCATTGCCGGTAATGGCAAGCGTGGTGGATTTATCGGCGACCAGCATCATCGCTTCGAGATTGCGCAGATATTTATCCGTGCGCCAGTCTTTTGCGAGTTCCACGGCGGCGCGCATGAGCTGGCCGGGATATTGCTCGAGTTTCTTCTCGAGGCGGTCAAGCAAAGTAAAAGCATCGGCCGTCGCGCCTGCGAAACCGGCAATCACTTCACCCTTGCCGATGCGGCGAACCTTGCGGGCGTTGCCCTTCATGACGGTCTGGCCGAGGCTCACCTGCCCGTCGCCAGCCATGACGACCTTGCCGCCCTTTCTGACTGTAATGATTGTTGTCATCAAACACCTGTCTGCCCTGCCGGGCCTGGAGTTAACGGGCCGGGTTGCGGCCCTTTTCGGGTTCTATGTAAGTCTGGTTTTTGCGATTGCAATCATCGGGATCACACCGGGTTTTCCGCAGGTCAGCCAAGACGATGGAACAACTGGATATTTGTGTCCCGTGCTGATAAGGAACGGCGACATTTTCACGGAGCGGCCAAAATGGCAGAACGTAAAGGCGAGATTATCCGCAAGACCAACGAAACCTCGGTTTCGGTGCGTGTGGATATCGACGGCACCGGCAAATCGAAAATTTCCACCGGCGTGGGATTTTTCGACCATATGCTGGACCAGCTGAGCCGCCATTCGCTGATCGACATGGAGATCGAGGTTCAGGGCGACCTTCACATCGATGATCATCACACCGTGGAAGATACTGGCATCGCCATTGGCCAGGCGATCGCGAAGGCGCTGGGCGACCGGCGCGGTATTACCCGCTACGCCTCGCTCGACCTTGCCATGGACGAGACGATGACCAAGGCCGCCGTCGATATTTCCGGCCGGCCGTTCCTCGTCTGGAACGTCAATTTTTCCGCGCCAAAGATCGGCACCTTCGACACGGAACTGGTGCGCGAATTCTTTCAGGCGCTCGCCCAGAATGCCGGCATCACGCTGCATATCCTGAACCATTACGGCGCCAACAACCATCATATCGCCGAAACATGCTTCAAGGCCGTTGCCCGCGTTCTTCGCACGGCAACCGAGATCGACCCCCGGCAGGCAGGCCGCGTTCCCTCAACAAAGGGCATGCTGGCCTGACGCCAAAGCTGTCAGGAAGCCCATGACAAGCTATCTCGTTCTGGAAGCCCCCAACGGGCCGGACAGGGACCACAAGACGACCCGATTCATTGCCGATCGTTTCGTCTGGCTGGCTCTCTTTGCGCCATGGTTATGGCTTGCGATCAACCGGCTGTGGCTGGGGACGGCTATCGTTGTCATCGCACTCGTTGCGGCCGGACAAGTCTCGATGTTAGCCGGATTCGAACCTGCCGGAATTCTTGTTGGTTTCACGATTGGGCTCATAACAGCGCTGGAGGGACGCAATTTTCTCGTCCGGCACCTGATCCGCAAAGGTTGGACGCTGAAGTCAGTCGTTTCCGCCCCTGATCTTTCGAGCGCCGAAGACATATATTTCTCCGGTCTCTCCGAAAACGCTGACGCGGAAGAACAGCTGTCGCACCCGGTCTGGACCCCTTCGCCGCAAAAGAGCGGCGGCAAAAACTTCGTCAACGATCCCGCCGGATCGTTTCTTTTCGACTTGAATGGAAGGCGCTGACATGCGTGTCGCGATCATCGACTACGGCTCGGGCAACCTGCGTTCGGCCACCAAAGCTTTCGAGCGTGCCGCGCGTGAAGCCGGCATCAACGCAACCATCGATTTGACCGACAAGCCGGATCACGTCGCCTCGGCGGACCGCATCGTGCTGCCTGGTGTCGGTGCTTATGCCGACTGCCGCGCCGGTCTGGATGCCGTTCCCGGAATGCATGAGGCGCTCCTTGAAGCCGTCGAGAAAAAGGCGCATCCCTTCCTCGGCATCTGCGTCGGAATGCAGCTCATGTCATCCCGCGGGCTGGAAAAGACTGTTAGCACCGGGCTCGGCTGGATCGAGGGTGACGTCGTGGAAATGACGCCTGCCGATAAGAACCTGAAGATTCCGCAGATCGGCTGGAACACGCTGGAAATCCGCCACGCCCACCCCCTGTTCGACGGCATCAAGACCGGCGCGGATGGCTTGCACGCCTATTTCGTGCATTCCTATCATCTGGCGGCCAAGCACTCGACGGATGTCATCGCCACCACAAATTACGGTGGCGCGATGACGGCTTTCGTCGGTCGCGACAATATGGCCGGCGCGCAGTTCCACCCGGAAAAAAGCCAGACGCTCGGCCTTGCCCTGATTTCCAATTTCCTGCGCTGGAAGCCCTGACATGATTCTTTTTCCCGCAATCGACCTTAAAGACGGCCAGTGCGTTCGCCTGAAACTCGGCGATATGGACCAGGCCACCGTCTATAATACCGACCCCGGCGCACAGGCGAAAGCTTTCGAGGATCAAGGCTTTGAATGGCTGCATGTCGTTGATCTCAACGGTGCGTTCGCCGGCCAGACGGTCAATGGCGCGGCGGTTGATGCCATTCTGAAGGCGACGAAAAACCCGGTGCAGCTGGGCGGCGGCATCCGCACGCTCGATCATATCGAGGCCTGGCTGAGCCGTGGGCTTGCTCGCGTCATTCTCGGCACCGTGGCGGTGCGCGATCCGGTTCTGGTCATTGAAGCCTGCAAGCGTTTTCCCGGCCAGGTCGCCGTCGGTATCGATGCCAAGGGCGGCAAGGTTGCGGTGGAAGGCTGGGCGGAAGCCTCCGAACTCGGCGTGATCGAGCTTGCCAAACGTTTCGAAGGTGCCGGCGTCGCGGCCATCATCTACACCGATATCGATCGTGACGGCATTCTGGCCGGTATAAATTGGGCCTCGACGCTGGAACTGGCCGACGCCGTCTCCATCCCGGTCATCGCGTCCGGTGGTCTTGCCTCCATCGACGACATCAAGCGCATGTTGCAGCCGGATGCGGCAAAGCTCGAAGGCGCGATTTCCGGCCGCGCGCTTTATGACGGCCGTATCGATCCGGCGGAGGCGCTCGCCCTCATCAAGGCCGCAAGGGAGGTACGCGTATGACCCTAAAAGCCCGCGTTATTCCCTGCCTGGATGTGAAAGACGGCCGTGTCGTCAAGGGCGTGAACTTCGTCGATCTGATCGACGCCGGCGACCCGGTCGAGGCGGCGAAAGCCTATGATGCGGCAGGCGCGGACGAACTCTGCTTCCTGGACATTACCGCCTCTTCGGATAATCGCGACACGATATTCGATGTGGTTTCGCGCACGGCCGATCATTGCTTCATGCCACTGACCGTCGGTGGCGGCGTTCGCGCCGTCGCCGACATCCGCAAGCTGCTTCTGTGCGGGGCCGACAAGGTCTCGATCAATTCCGCAGCGGTCAAGGATCCCGACTTCGTGGCGCAGGCGGCCGACAAGTTCGGCAACCAGTGCATCGTCGTTTCCATCGACGCCAAGCGGGTTTCAAAGGATGGGGAAGAAGGCCGCTGGGAAATATTCACCCATGGCGGACGCCAGCCGACCGGGATTGACGCCGTGGAATTCGCCATCAAGATGGTCGAACGCGGCGCCGGCGAATTGCTTGTCACCTCGATGGACCGCGACGGCACAAAGAGCGGTTACGATATCGGCCTGACGCGCAGCATTGCCGATCAGGTTCGAGTCCCCGTCATCGCTTCGGGGGGCGTCGGCACGCTGGATGATCTGGTGGCAGGGGTTCGGGATGGCCATGCGACTGCGGTGCTTGCCGCTTCGATCTTCCACTTCGGCACTTATTCGATCGGTGAAGCCAAGAACTACATGGCCGAGCATGGCATCGCCATGCGTCTCGATTGATTGCAGGATTCCCCCATGAGCGCATTTTCCCTTTCCGATCTGGAGCGCATCGTCGCAACCCGCGCCGCTGCGTCTCCTGACGAATCCTGGACGGCCAAGCTGGTTGCGGCCGGCCAGGAGCGTGCGGCAAAGAAACTCGGCGAAGAAGCCGTGGAAGCCGTCATTGCGGCCATCGCAAAAGACCGCGACGGGCTGAAGAACGAAGCGGCGGACCTGCTTTACCATCTGCTGGTGGTTTTGAAGATCGCCGACATCCCGCTGAATGAGGTTTTCGCCGAGCTGGAGCGCAGGACCGGGCAAACCGGTCTTGCGGAAAAGGCAGCGAGGCCGACATCATGAAGATCGAGGCAGGCAGCGGGGAGAGAGGCATGCCGAGCACACTCGATCATTTCCGACCGGATGAATATTCGCCCTACCACTTCTTCAGTTCGGAAGAATGGTCGAAGTTTCGTGCCGACACGCCATTGACGCTTTCTGCCGACGAGGTCAAACGGCTGCGTTCGCTGGATGATCCGATCGATCTGGATGAGGTGCGGCGCATCTACCTGTCTCTGTCGCGCCTGCTGTCTTCCCATGTGGAAGCATCGCAGCTGTTGTTCGAGCAACGCAACCGCTTCCTCAACATGGCTGACGTCAACAAGACGCCCTTCGTCATCGGCATCGCCGGCTCCGTTGCCGTTGGCAAATCCACGACGGCACGTATTCTGAAAGAGCTTCTGGCGCGCTGGCCTTCCAGTCCCAAGGTCGACCTCATCACCACTGACGGATTTCTCTATCCGAACGAGGTATTGCGGCGCGAGAATCTGATGGAGCGCAAAGGCTTCCCGGAGAGCTACGATATCGGCGCGCTCCTGCGTTTCCTGTCGGCCATCAAGGCGGGCCAGCCCAATGTCAAGGCGCCGCGTTATTCGCACCTGACCTATGACGTGCTGCCGAACGAGTTCACTGTCATCGACCAGCCGGATATTCTCATCTTCGAAGGCATCAACGTGCTGCAATCGCGCGACCTGCCGGCAGGCGGGAGGATCGTGCCGATCGTTTCCGACTTCTTCGATTTCTCGATCTATATCGACGCTGATGAAGGCCTTATTCACAACTGGTATGTGAACCGGTTCATGAATCTGAGAAAAACCGCCTTCCGCGATCCCAATTCATTCTTCAACCGTTATGCCTCGATCAGCGAAGAAGCGGCGCTCAGCATTGCTGAAGGCCTCTGGCAGAACATCAACTTGAAGAACCTGCGGCAGAACATCGTGCCGACCCGCCCGCGCGCCGACCTTATTTTGCGCAAGGGCAAAAACCACCTGATCGACACGGTCGCGCTTCGCAAATTGTGAAAGATGCCGCGAAGGCGGCATCTCCGTCGCAGCGATTACAAGGCGTTATCAGGCAAGGTCTGGAATGCGCAGAACCTGGCCGGGATAAATCTTGTCGGGGTGCGTCAGCATCGGCTTGTTGGCTTCGAAGATGATGTTATTCTTCGCGCCATTGGCCTTGCCATATTGCGCTTCCGCAATCTTCCAGAGATTGTCACCCTTTTTGACCGTATAGAAGACCGGTTCTTTCGCCGGCGCTTCGGCCACTTTCAACTCGCCGGCCTCGACCTTGGAAATGCCGAGCGTGTTGCCGACCGCGATGACCGCCTTTTCGAAAATCGATTGATCGGCCACTTCGCCCTTCAGGACAACCTTGTCATCCACCACCTCGACCTGAACCTTGTCGGTGCCGAGATCGTGGGAAGCGAGTTCCTTCTTGACCGCGTCGACATCCGGCGCGTCGTCGCCGCCGATACCAAGCTTCTTTCCCGCTTCCTTGATGAAATTGAACAGACCCATAGCACCCTCCTTGGTTGTATGGAGGCTTACCAGACGATATTTGAAGCTCCATGACAAGGGCGAAAGATTCGTCGTCTGATCGTCGCTTATTCGCCCGAAGGTTTGCCGCGCATCTTCTTGATATCGGAGCGACCGGACTTCGCCTTGAGGCGGCGCTCGACGGAGCCCTTGGTGGGTTTGGTAGCCTTGCGCACCGGCGGCGGGGGGGCGGCGGCTTCGAGGATCAGTTCCTTCAGGCGCTCGCGCGCATCCTCACGATTGCGCTCCTGGCTGCGAAACCGGCTCGCTTCGATCATCAGCACGCCTTCTTTTGATACGCGCCTGCCACCGAGCCGCAACGCATTGACCTTCACCCTTTCCGGAAGGGAGGGTGAATTCGCAATGTCGAAAAATAGCTGAACCGCTGTCGAAACCTTGTTGACGTTCTGGCCGCCCGGCCCGCCGGCCAGCACGAATTGCTCCGTCAGCTCCCAGCCGGCAATGGTGATGCGGTTATTGATGTAAAGCGGGTCGCTGGCCATGTTTTCTCTCCGCGCCGGTGATGCCACAGATCGTGAAAAATGAAAACAAGGACAAAACGAAAGAACCCGGCAAAAAGAAACCCGGCACTTGGGCCGGGTTCCCCTCCTCCTCATAAACGAGGCTTATTCATTCTGCCGCGAGCAAAAGGCCCGGCGCTGCGTCACGAACCTTGCTGTCGACGTGGTCTTCGAACTTGGTGAAGTTCGTGACGAACATCGACACCAGCTTCTTGGCTTGCGCGTCATAAGCTGCGCCATCGGCCCAGGTGGAACGCGGATCGAGGATCGCGCTGTCAACACCTTCAAGCGACTGAGGGACGGCGAAGCCGAAATTCGCATCGGTGCGGAACTGTGCGTTCTTCAGATCCCCAGTGAGAGCGGCGGTCAGAAGCGCGCGGGTGGCCTTGATGGGCATACGCTTGCCGATGCCGTAAGCGCCGCCGGTCCAGCCGGTATTGACCAGCCAGCAATCCACACCGTGCTTGCCGATCAGCTCACGCAGCAGGTTGCCATATTCGGCCGGATGGCGCGGCATGAAGGGGGCGCCAAAGCAGGTGGAGAATGTCGCTTCCGGCTCGGTCACGCCCTTTTCCGTACCGGCGACCTTGGCGGTGTAACCGGAGAGGAAGTGGTACATGGCCTGCTCCGGTGTCAGCCGGGCAATCGGCGGCAGCACGCCGAAGGCGTCAGCCGTCAGCATGATGATCGTCTTCGGGTGGCCGGCAATGCCCGTCTCCGATGCATTCGGAATGAAGTGCAGCGGATAGGCGCTGCGGGTGTTTTCCGTCAGCGAATTGTCGTTGAAATCAGGAACGCGGTTTTCGTCCAGCACGACGTTCTCAAGAACCGTGCCGAAACGGCGGGTCGCGGCGTAGATTTCCGGCTCGGCCTCGGCCGAAAGCTTGATCGCCTTGGCATAGCAGCCGCCTTCGAAATTGAAGATGCCGTGTTCGCCCCAGCCATGTTCGTCATCGCCGATCAGCGTGCGCGACGGATCAGCCGACAGCGTGGTCTTGCCGGTGCCGGAGAGGCCGAAGAAAACGGCAGAATCACCCTGCGGACCGACATTAGCCGAGCAATGCATGGGCATGACACCCTTGGCTGGCAGCAGGTAGTTCAGCACCGTGAAGACCGACTTCTTGTTTTCACCGGCATAGGACGTGCCGCCGATGAGAACGAGGCCGTTGGTAAGGTCGCAGGCGATGACTGTTTCCGAACGGACACCATGACGGGCCGGATCTGCCTTGAAGCTCGGCAGATTGATGATGGTGAGCTTCTGCTTGAAGCCCGCCAATTTTTCCTGCTTCGGACGGATCAGCAGATTGCGGATGAACAGCGAATGCCAGGCGAGCTCGGTGACGACGCGTGTCGGCAACGCATTTTCCTCATCGGCGCCGCCGATCAGGTCCTGAACATAGAGCGTCTTTCCGGCGGCATGGGCCAACATGTCCTGGCGCAACAACTCGAAGTTTTCCGGCGACAGCGGCTTGTTGTTGTCCCACCAGATGGTGTTCTCGGTGGACGCGTCGCGCACAACGAATTTGTCCTTCGGAGAACGGCCCGTGTGCTGGCCGGTGACGGCGCGCAGCGCACCGTCGATGGTCAGCTCGGCCTCGCCGTTGCGGATTGCCTCTTCGTATAGTTCGCTCTCATTGAGGTTATAAAAGACGCGGGAAGCCTTGCCCAGTCCGAGTTCTGCAACTCCGTTGGCAGGATTATGAACCCCAATCTCGGTCATGACGCGTTCCTTGTTAATGACGATAAGGCCGTTGAAATTTTCACGGAAAATACGTGGCACCTCTTGGAAACGCAAGAGCCGAAGTTTAAAAAACTTAGTAATTTCAATATATTAATCGATTTAAAAGATTTTATTTCTTTTTAAATCGGTTGAAGACGCATTAAAATTCAGCTGCGGCGTCTCTACGAAATCTCTTCGTCCTACCCTTGCGATTTTGGGGTGAGTTTTCCTTTGCCACAATTTGTTCCACCTTTATACTCAAGAGAGTGGCTCGCGGCGCACAACCTGGCTGGGTGAATGTCGGGAGTTACGAGAAAATGACGATGGAGACCAACTACATGCAGACGATCGCGCTTGTCGACGATGACCGGAATATTCTCACTTCGGTATCGATCGCGCTCGAAGCCGAAGGCTACCGGGTCGAAACGTATACGGACGGCGCTTCCGCGCTTGACGGGTTGATCGCCCGTCCGCCGCAGCTCGCCATTTTCGATATTAAGATGCCCCGCATGGATGGCATGGAGCTTTTGCGGCGCCTTCGCCAGAAGTCGGATCTGCCGGTTATCTTCCTCACCTCGAAGGATGAAGAGATCGACGAATTGTTCGGCCTGAAGATGGGCGCGGACGACTTCATCACCAAGCCGTTCTCGCAACGCCTTCTGGTGGAACGCGTCAAAGCCATCCTGCGCCGCGCCAGCAGCCGCGAAGCATCCGCCGCAACCGGCAACGTTCTGAAGCCGACGGCAGACCAACAGGCGCGCACACTGGAGCGCGGGCAGCTCGCCATGGATCAGGAACGCCACACCTGCACCTGGAAGGGCGAACCGGTAACACTGACGGTGACCGAATTCCTCATCCTGCATTCGCTGGCACAACGTCCAGGTGTCGTGAAAAGCCGCGACGCGCTGATGGATGCCGCCTATGACGAGCAGGTCTATGTGGACGACCGCACCATCGACAGCCACATCAAGCGTCTTCGCAAGAAGTTCAAACTGGTCGATGGCGACTTCGATATGATTGAAACGCTTTATGGCGTAGGATATCGCTTCCGCGAAGCGGCTTGAACGAGCCGACTCACGCAGAAGGGACCGCCCGGTATGGGGTGGTAAGGACTTGAATACGTGTTGAAAAAAACGCCGGAAACCGTCTCGGACAGTGACGATGCCGAAGAACGCGGCAGCGAACGCCGCCATCGTATCCATCCGCTGACGATCATCCGGCGCATTTTCGGCAATGCGGTGTTTTCCAGCCTCACGCGCCGCATCCTGTTCTTCAACGTCGCCGCGACGGTGGTTCTAGTCGGCGGCATTCTCTATCTCAACCAGTTCCGCGAGGGGCTGATCGATGCGCGCGTGGAAAGCCTGCTGACGCAGGGCGAAATCATAGCCGGCGCGGTTTCCGCTTCCGCCTCTGTCGATACCAACTCAATCACCATCAACCCGGAAAAGCTGCTCGAATTGCAGGCGGGACAGAGCATAACCCCTGCCCCCAATGATGAGGACCTGAGTTTCCCCATCAATCCGGAACGCGTGGCGCCGGTGCTACGGCGGCTGATTTCGCCAACGCGCACCCGCGCGCGGCTGTTCGATGCCGATGCCAATCTGCTGCTCGATTCCCGACATCTTTATTCGCGCGGTCAGGTGCTGCGCTTCGACCTGCCGCCAGTAACGCCCGAGACGCAGACCTGGGGCGACTGGTTCACCAGCATGTTCAACCGCATGCTGCAGCCGAGCAGCCTGCCGCAATACAAGGAAGCGCCTGGCGGCGATGGCTCTATCTATCCGGAAGTGATGAACGCGCTGACCGGCGTGCGCGGCGCGGTCGTGCGTGTCACGGAAAAGGGTGAGCTGATTGTTTCCGTGGCCGTACCGGTACAGCGCTTCCGGGCCGTGCTCGGCGTTCTGCTGCTTTCGACACAAGCGGGCGATATCGACAAGATCGTGCATGCCGAGCGCCTCGCCATCATGCGCGTCTTTGGCATCGCCACGCTGGTCAACATCGTGCTGTCGCTGCTCCTCTCCTCCACCATCGCCACGCCGCTGCGGCGGCTGTCGGCGGCCGCGATCCGCGTGCGCCGCGGGGCGAGAACCCGTGAGGAAATACCGGATTTCTCGGCGCGCCAGGATGAGATCGGCAACCTCTCTATTGCGCTGCGTGAAATGACGACGGCGCTTTACGACCGTATCGATGCGATCGAAAGTTTCGCCGCCGATGTCAGCCATGAGCTCAAGAACCCGCTGACCTCGCTGCGCAGCGCCGTGGAAACCCTGCCGCGCGCCAAGACCGAAGAGTCCAAACAGCGCCTGACCGAGATCATCTTCCACGATGTGCGCCGCCTCGACCGCCTGATCAGCGACATTTCGGATGCGTCGCGGCTCGATGCCGAACTGGCGCGCGCCGACGCCGCGCCGCTCGATCTTGATGTGCTGATGAAGGGTCTGGTGGATATATCCCGCCAGATAAGCACCAAGAAGAAAAGCGTGACGATCGACTATGTTGTCGACCGGAAAGCGGGCGCAAAGACCTCCTTCGTGGTGAACGGCCACGATCTGCGTATCGGCCAGATCGTCACCAACCTCATCGAGAATGCGCGCTCCTTCGTTGCCGAAGAAAGCGGCCGCATCACGGTACGCCTCTCCCGTCACAAGGATCGTTGCATCGTGCAGGTAGAGGACAACGGGCCCGGCATTCAGGCCGAAGATATCGACCGGATTTTTGAGCGTTTCTACACCGACCGGCCGGCGAGCGAAGGTTTCGGACAGAACTCCGGCCTTGGCCTTTCCATCAGCCGCCAGATCGCGGAAGCCCATGGCGGCAGCCTGCGGGCAGAGAACGTCGTCGACAAATATGGCGTGATATCAGGCGCGCGCTTCACCCTGTCGCTGCCGGCGGCTGAAACCCATGAACGCTGAACGCTTCAACCTGCACGCAACCGCGATCGTTGTTCAAAACACCGGCATCCTATTCACGGGGCCGTCGGGCAGCGGCAAAAGCGAACTCGCCTTCAGCTTCCTGACGGAGGCGGAACGGTGCGGATTGCCGGCCGCATTGATCGCGGACGATCAGATTTTCGTGTATCGCGATGGCGAGACCATCATCGCCGAACGGCCGGAAGCCATCGCCGGCCTGTTGGAATTACGCGGCAGCGGCATTGTTTCACTTAAAAGCATTGCGCGCGCGCCGCTACATTTCGCCGTCACGACAGTTGTTTCACCCGAAAATCCAAGACTTCCCGAAGATGACGAGATGTTATCGCTGCCGTGCGGCGGGCATCTTCCGCTTCTGCGTATTCCGCTTTCAAGTCTCACGCCCTATGGAAAATTTGCTGCACTTGCTCAGAATCTTTTCAAAACGAATGTGAAGTGACGATGATTCGGGCGATTTTAGGCTTGCGATTCGCATTTTCCTCATCAAGATGAAATCCCACCGATGGACAGGATTGCCGCGTTGCGATAGTCGGCAATGAGAGTGCGTGTGCAAGGGAGCATTTCATGATCGGACTAGTGCTTGTCACCCATGGCAAGCTGGCTGAGGAGTTTCGTCATGCGTTGGAGCATGTCGTCGGTCCCCAGAAATTGATCGAGACGGTCTGTATCGGTCCCGAAGACGACATGGATCAGCGCCGGCAGGATATCATCGACGCTGTCGCGCGCGCCAATGACGGCAATGGCGTCATCATCCTGACGGACATGTTTGGCGGCACGCCTTCCAATCTTGCGATTTCGGTCATGAATAACGGCAATGTCGAAGTCATCGCCGGGGTTAACCTGCCGATGCTGATCAAACTTGCCGGCGTTCGCAGCGAAGACAATATGGACAAGGCCCTTCAGGACGCATCCGATGCCGGCCGCAAATATATCAACGTCGCCAGCCGCGTTTTAAGCGGCAAATAAGAAGTCAGCCCATGTCGCCACTCTCCCGGGAACTACCGATCATCAACAAACGCGGTCTCCATGCCCGGGCATCAGCGAAATTCGTGCAGATGGTTGAAGGCTTCGACGCGACCATTACGGTTTCGAAAGACGGCATGACCGTCGGCGGCACCTCGATCATGGGTCTCATGATGCTGGCGGCCAGCCCCGGATGCAGTGTCTATGTCGAGGCGAGCGGCAATCAGGCCGAAGAGGCGCTCGCCGCACTTGAGGCCCTGGTCGCCGACCGGTTCGGCGAAGAAGCCTGAGCCATATAAAGACATAAAGACTTCTTTATATCATTATTGCCAGATCGTTCGTGGCCTGCTAAACCGCTGCTACGTAAAAAGCCGGGCCGCAATGTGCGGCGCTTCTGATCTGGAGAATCTCATGAGCCTTGAGAAGGACTACATCGTCGCCGATATCAACCTTGCCGCATTCGGCCGCAAGGAACTGGACATCGCCGAAACCGAAATGCCGGGCCTGATGTCCTGCCGCAAGGAGTTCGGTGAAAGCAAGCCGCTGAAGGGCGCCCGCATTTCCGGTTCGCTTCACATGACGATCCAGACCGGCGTTCTCATCGAGACGCTGAAGGAACTCGGTGCAGACATTCGCTGGGCCTCCTGCAACATCTTCTCGACACAGGACCATGCTGCAGCGGCCATTGCGGCAGCCGGCATTCCGGTCTTTGCCGTCAAGGGTGAGAGCCTGACGGAATATTGGGAATATACCGACAAGATCTTCCAGTGGACCGATGGCGGTCTCTCCAACATGATCCTCGACGATGGCGGCGATGCCACCATGTACATCCTGCTTGGCGCTCGCGCGGAAGCGGGCGAAGACGTGCTCTCCAATCCCGGCTCCGAAGAAGAAGAAATTCTCTTCGCGCAGATCAACAAGCGCCTCAAGGCTTCGCCCGGCTGGTTCACCAAGCAGCGCGACGCGTTGAAGGGTGTCACCGAAGAAACGACGACCGGCGTGCACCGCCTCTACGACCTCAGCAAGAAGGGCCTGCTGCCTTTCCCGGCGATCAACGTCAATGACAGCGTCACCAAGTCCAAGTTCGACAACAAATACGGTTGCAAAGAATCGCTGGTTGACGGCATTCGCCGCGCAACCGACGTGATGATGGCCGGCAAGGTTGCCGTGGTGTGCGGATACGGCGATGTTGGCAAGGGTTCGGCCGCTTCGCTGCAGGGCGCCGGCGCCCGCGTGAAGGTGACCGAAATCGACCCGATCTGCGCACTGCAGGCTGCCATGGACGGTTTCGAAGTCGTTCGCCTGGAGGACGTTGTTTCCTCCGCCGATATCTTCATCACCACGACGGGCAACAAGGACGTCATCCGCATCGAGCACATGCGCGAGATGAAGGACATGGCGATCGTCGGCAATATCGGCCACTTCGACAACGAGATTCAGGTCGCATCGCTGCGTAACCTGAAGTGGACGAACATCAAGCCGCAGGTCGACATGATCGAGTTCCCGAAGGGCAACCGCATCATCCTGCTGTCCGAAGGTCGTCTTCTGAACCTTGGCAACGCCACCGGTCACCCCTCCTTCGTCATGTCGGCCTCCTTCACCAACCAGGTTTTGGGCCAGATCGAACTCTTCACCAAGCAGGGCGAATACAAGAACGACGTTTACGTGCTGCCGAAGCACCTCGACGAGAAGGTCGCACGCCTCCATCTCGAGAAGCTTGGTGTGCGCCTGACTGAACTTTCCGACGTTCAGGCAGATTATATCGGCGTCTCGAAGCAGGGCCCGTTCAAGGCGGACCACTACAGATATTAATTTCATGGTTAATATCCACTGAAATTACACAATATCTAGATGCCGCGCGCTTGACAAAGCGCGCGGCATCTTTTTTGCGCGCTCCCTTTTCGCAGTTTTATGAAGGCGGTATTGTCATCAGACTTGATTCGGACGCACCACAGGGCGGTGCGGACGAAATGGGATGTCTTGTCGAAGATGCGGCACATAGGACGGAGACAGACCGGGGATGTCGGTTCAAAATTCGGATCTGCGCAAGCAGACAGTTCAACGCGTTGAAAACACGCAAGCGGGCGTGGCATTGAGCGCACAGACTCTGGTGCGTTTTGGCGCATCTGCGGACGGAAAACCGGTGTTCACTTTTCCTGGAAATGCTCTGGCACGTTGCCGGCTGGCAATCCGTGCGATCCGGACCGGCTTTTCACGGCTTCCGTTCCTGCTTTCCGGCACGTTTTTGGCCGGTTCAGCCACCGTGGCGCTGGCGCAGGATGGACTTGCGGCCAAAGCCGGCGCTCGGCTGTTTTCATCAGGTGAAACCATAACCTATTCGCTTTTCGTGGGTATGCTTTCCGCGACGCTGTTTTCAGTCGTCTGGCTGGTGCGCCAGCGCGGCAATATAGAGGCGGAGAGCAGCGAATTTCGCCAGGCGCTTGCCCAGTCTCACCACAAGATCGCCAAATACGAGGCGCTGATTTCCGACAAGAGCCGCCGCATCGTCATCTGGGATGGCGCAGAAAACCGTCCGGAATTTCTGGGGCAGCTGCCGGCCGAGACAGGCGTGCCGCAGGCGGACCAGGATTTTCTGGCCTTTGGCCGCTGGCTGAAACCGGCATCCGCCAGTCAGCTTGAGAAATCCATTGAAAAACTTCGTAGCCACGCACAGAGTTTCGATCTCACCATCGAAACGCATCGCGGCGAAGTTATCGAGGTTCAGGGCCGGGTTTCCGGCGGCAATGCCTTTGCACGCTTCATCGCCCTCAACAATCTGCGTGCGGAGCTCGCCGAACTGCAGGTGGAGCGTGAACGGCTGATCGCTTCCGTCTCGACTTTTCAGGAACTTCTCGATTCCATTGAGCAGCCCGTCTGGCGTCGCAATGGCGAAGGCGAACTTATCTGGGTGAACCATGCCTATGCACAGGCAGTGGATGCGCGGAATGCGGAACAGGCCATTCAGGAGAAACGAGAACTTCTGAACACGGTTACCCGGCAGAAGATACGCGCGGCCGCGACCCCGGAATCGCCCTATCACGACCGTATTTCCACGGTGGTTGCGGGTAATCGCAGCTTCTTCGATGTCGTCGACATCAAAACGGCGGGCGGGTCTGCCGGTATCGCCATCGATGCCACCGAGGCCGAAACCATCAGCGAGGAACTGAAGCGGGTTCTGAAGAGCCACGCCGAAACGCTGGATCATCTGGCAACGCCCGTCGCCATTTTCGATGGCCGGCAGCGGCTGCAATTCTATAATCAGGCTTTTGCGACTCTGTGGGGCCTCGACCTAGTGTTCCTCGAATCCGGGCCTGACAATTCAGAGCTTCTCGACAGGTTGCGCACCGCCGGCAAATTGCCCGAGCAGCTCAACTGGAAGAACTGGAAGGAGACGGCGCTCTCCGTATACCGCTCGCTCGATACCAAGACCGATCTCTGGCACCTGCCCAACGGCCAGACACTGCGGGTGATTGCGACGGCCCATCCGCAGGGCGGCGCAACCTGGGTTTTCGAAAACCTGACCGAGCAGGTCGATCTGCAAATGCGCTACAACACATTGGTGAAAGTGCAGGGCGAAACCATCGACCATCTGGCCGAGGGGGTCGCCGTGTTCGGTGCGGACGGTCGTATTCGCCTGTCGAACCCGGCATTCCGGGCGCTGTGGGGCGTGACTGCCGAACAGGCCGAAACCGGAACGCACATCCGCGCCATCGAAACCGCCTGCGCACCATCCTACGACGGGCCGGACGGCTGGCGCGCCTTCAGCCAGTTCATCACCAGTTTCGATGATGAGCGGCCATCCCGGCAAGGCACACTGGAACTGCTTTCCGGCCTCGTCCTCGATTATGCGATCATTCCGTTGCCGGATGCGCAGACCATGCTGACCTTTGTCAACATGACGGACAGCGTACGGGCTGAGCGCGCCCTTATGGAAAAGAACGACGCTCTTCTCAAGGCAGATGAGCTGAAGAATGATTTTGTGCAGCATGTTTCCTATGAGCTGCGTTCGCCACTGACAAACATTATCGGCTTCACCGATCTCCTGAAGACCCCGGGCCTTGGGGAATTGACGGAGCGGCAGGCGGAATATCTCGACCATATTTCCACGTCCTCCTCGGTCCTTCTGACGATCGTCAATGATATTCTCGATCTTGCGACCGTCGATGCCGGCATCATGCAACTCAATTATTCGGATAATGACCTGAACGAATTGCTCGAAGATGTTTCGGTGCAGATCGCGGACCGGCTGCAGGAAAGCGGCATTTCACTTCAGATCGTCGCCCCGGCTCATCTCGGCAGCCTGGTGGCAGACCACCAGCGCCTGAAGCAGATCCTCATCAAGCTCCTGACCAATGCGATCAATTTCGCGCCGGAAGGGTCTTCAGTTACGCTTTCCTGCCAGCGCAGCGAAGGTGACTTCATATTCTCTGTGGCGGACAAGGGACCGGGCATCCCGGAAGACATGCTAAAAACGGTCTTCGATCGTTTTTCGACCCGCGGCAATGGCGGCCGGCGAACCGGCGCCGGGCTTGGCCTTTCCATTGTCGAAAGTTTCGTCAGTCTCCACCACGGAACGGTTAGCATAGACAGCCGGCCCGGCAACGGCACCACCGTCACCTGCCGCATTCCTTCCGCCACGCGTCCGCATTCCATTGCCGCAGAATGAGCGAAAATGTCTTGCCGATCACCATTCCTCTTGCGGGGGAAAAGGACACCATCAGGCTCGGTGAAGACCTCGCGCTGGCGCTGAAGCCCGGCGATTGTCTGGCGTTGGTCGGCGACCTTGGCGCCGGTAAATCGACGCTTGCCCGCGCCTTCATCCGGGCGATGGCAGACGAGCCGGATCTTGAGGTTCCGAGCCCCACCTTCACCATCATCCAAACCTATGCCACCCGCATTCCGGTCGCCCATCTCGATCTCTACCGGCTTTCGGATGTTTCCGAACTGGATGAGCTCGGCATCGATGAGATGCTGGAGGATGGCATCTGCCTGATCGAATGGCCGGATATAGCAGGAGAGATTCTGCCACCGGGCCAGACCGTAACCCTGACGTTGACGCATTCCGGTGAAGGGCGGATCGCCTCCATCGAGGCTCCGGCAAATCCGAAAGCGCGGCTTGAGCGGGTTTTTGCCATCCGGGAATTCCTCGCCAGAAATGGCAGAGGTGACGCGGTCCGCCGCTTTCTGAGCGGCGATGCTTCCACCCGTGCCTATGAGACCATCTCCACCGATGGCCCGGACCTTATCCTGATGGATTGGCGCCGCCCCTTGAAAGGCGCCATCGTCGCCGACGGCAAGACCTATGCGGAGATTGCCCATCTCGCCCAGGATGCCCGCTCCTTCGTGGCGATCGGTAATTATCTGCGGAATCGCGGCTTTTGCGCGCCGGAGATCATCGCGGCGGACATCGACCAAGGCATTCTCCTGTTGCAGGATCTGGGGCGAGATGGAGTGTTAGCCGCCGATGGCGCCCCAATCGAGGAGCGCTATCTGGAAAGCATTGCCTTTCTGGCGGCACTTCATCAAGCGTCACAACCCGGTCCCCTGCCCGTGGGTGATGGCAGCACCTATGAGGTTCCACCCTTTGACCGGCAGGCGATGAAGATCGAGGTCTCGCTGCTGGTGGAATGGTATCTGCCCTATAAGCGCGGCAGGCCACTGTCCGATGGCGAGAAGCAGGAATATTACGCCATCTGGGACGCTCTGATCGACTCGCTTGCAGATTGCGAAAACGGGCTGCTGCTGCGCGACTTCCATTCGCCAAATATCCTCTGGCAACAGCAGAATGCCGGCATACGACAGGTCGGCCTGATCGATTTTCAGGACGCGATGATTGGCCCGACCGCCTATGATCTCGCTTCCATTGTTCAGGATGCCCGGGTTACAATCGAGCCCGGATTGCAGGCACGCCTGCTTTCGCATTATCTCGAGAGCAGGCGACACACGCCTTCTTTCGATGAGGCTGCTTTTCTCAAGGCCTTCTCCATCATGTCGGCGCAGCGCAACTGCAAGCTTGCCGGTATCTGGGTCAGGCTGATGGAACGGGATGGCAAACCCGGATATATGAAGCATATGCCGCGGACGTTCCGCTATCTCGCCGCAGCGCTTTCGCATCCGGAACTTGCGCCGCTCAGAGACTGGTGCCTGCGCATGGGCATGGACTTTAACGACTGAAAGACGGTTGACCACGATGACGATCACAAACGCGATGGTGCTGGCCGCCGGGCTCGGTACTCGGATGCGCCCGATCACCGATACGATCCCGAAGCCACTCGTACAGATCGCCGGCAAGCCAATGATCGATTACGTGCTCGACGCTCTTGTGGAAGCCGGTGCCGAAAGAATTGTCGTCAATGTGCACCACCACGCCGAGCAGATGGTCGCCCATCTTCAGCGCCGCGCCGATGCCGAAATCCTGATTTCCGACGAACGCTCCCAGCTGATGAATTCCGGCGGCGGTCTCGCCAAGGGTCTGAAGCTTCTGGAACCCGGCCCGGTCTTCGTCATGAATGCCGATCTCTTCTGGATCGGTGAGCAGCTGCACGTGGCCAGCAATCTGCGCAAGCTCGCACAGTTCTTCGATTCCGGTCGGATGGACATGGCACTGCTCTGCGTCGACATGCATCAGACCACCGGCCACAATGGCAAGAGGGATTTCAACCTCGCCGAGGACGGAAGACTGACCCGCCATCGCGAGGGCGACACGAACCCCGTCGTCTATGCCGGCGCCATCGCCATGGACTCGCGGCTGCTTGACGATGCACCGACGGACGCTTTCAACCTGAATATTTACTTCGATCGCGCGATTGAAAAGGCCCGGCTTTACGGGCTGCCGCTGGATGGTCACTGGATTACCGTCGGCACGCCGGACGCCATAGACGATGCTGAGAACATCATCCGGCAATTCAGGGAAAAACGCTCTGCATGACGGGCTCCCACCACGCAAAGCGCGTTCTGACGATCGCCGCGGGAACACCGTTCCTCAAAACGCTTGCGGAAACGCTGTGCGACGGAAGACTGGCGGCAGGCTATCGATATGACCCGGCCGATCCCCTGTCGCTTGCCAAGGTGACGATATATGTGCCGACGCGGCGTTCGGCCCGCGTGCTGCGCTCGGAATTCGTCGATCTTCTTGGCGGCCGTTCCGCCATTCTGCCGCTCATCCGGCCCCTTGGCGAAACGGATGACGACAGCGGTTTCTTCGATGTCGAAAACCCTGAAATATTGGATCTCGCGCCGCCGATTTCCGGCACCGGCCGACTGATCGAACTCGCGCGTCTCATCCTTGCATGGCGCAACAGCCTGCCGGACGCCATCCGGGCGATCCATTCCGATTCGCCGCTGGTCGCCCCCGCCAGCCCGGCCGACGCGATATGGCTCGCGCGTGCGCTGGCAGAGGTGATCGACGCAATGGATACGGAAGAAAAAGATTGGGAAGCGCTTCAGCATCTCGATACCGGTGATCACGCTCAATGGTGGCAGCTCACGGCCGATTTTTTAAAGATCGCCAGCATCTTCTGGCCCGCCCGGCTTGCCGAACTCAACAGATCTTCGGCCGGACGGCACCGAAACGCCATCCTCCGGGCAGAAGCGAACCGAATTGCCACATTGCCGGACACCGGTCCGATCATCGTCGCTGGCTCGACAGGCTCCATTCCGGCCGCCGCCGATCTCATCGCCGCGGCTGCAGCTTTACCGCAAGGCGTGGTGGTGCTTCCGGGGCTTGATCTTGCCATGCCGGAAGAGCAATGGCAGGCGATCGCCGAGGACCCCACCGATCCTTCGAGCCGCACTCACTCGCAATACGGGCTTTATGTCCTGCTGCAGAAACTGGGCATCCTGCGTGACGATGTGGTTCCGATCGGTGTCCTCGATAACGATCTGGAAAAGCGCGCCGCGGTATTTTCGGCAGCGCTTGCGCCGGCCAAATCCACCAGTGACTGGAACCGATGGCGTGAAGACCGGGATTCTGCAATTTTTAACGATGCCTTTGCAGCGGCCACGCTGATTGAAGCTGCCAACGAGCGCGAAGAGGCCACCGCCATCGCAGTGGCGCTCAGGCTTGCGCTCGAAGCACCAGCCTCGGAACGGCCTTCGCAGGCGGCCCTGATAACACCCGACCGCGGGCTGGCGCGGCGCGTGGCAACGGAGTTGCGACGCTTCGGCATCGAAGCCGACGATTCCGCCGGCACGCCGCTTTCGGCAACGGCCCAGGCCGGCCTCACGCAACTCGCGCTGGAGGCGATCCTGAGACCCGGAGACCCGGTGCCGATCATTTCCCTTCTGAAACACCCGCTCGCCCGTTTCGGGCTCTCGAGCGAAGCTTTCACCAGAGCTTCGAAGGCGCTTGAGCTGATTGCGCTGCGAGGCGGCCGCGTCGAAACTGAAGTGGGCAATCTGGAAACGGTTCTTGACACCCAACTCCTTGCGCAACGCGAGGACAGACATCCGCCCGCCTGGCGGCTGGCCCTGCCTGACGGAAGCGTTGACGCCGCGCGCGATCTGGCGCGACGGATTGCAATGGCCACAGAGCCGCTGCGCTCCGCCTTCGTCCGCCGCGACCGATCTGGCCGGGCCTTTACCGACAGGTTGCCTCTTTCCGACTGGGCAGAACGGACCGGCCGCGTGATGGAAGCCATCTGTGCGGATGAAAATACAGATCTTGCCGCTCTCTGGTCCGGCGAGGCCGGAGACAAGCTTTCCAGCCTCTTTGCCGAACTGATGGAAAGCGGAGATATTCTCGACGCGGACGGTCCGCAATGGATCGATATATTCGCGGCGCTTGTGGCAGGGGAATCAATCAAGCCAAGATCGATGCGCCATCCGCGCATCTTCATCTTCGGCGCGCTGGAAGCGCGGCTGCAAAGTGTCGATACGGTCATCATCGGCGGTCTCAATGAAGGCCTCTGGCCGGGCCAAACGGCGAATAATCCGTTTCTTTCCCGCACCATGAAGACTGCGATCGGGCTGGAGCCGCCGGAACGGCGTATCGGCCAGCTCGCGCATGACTTTGAGATGGCCAACGGCACGCGACACATTTTCTACACCCGGGCGCTCAGGCAGGGCTCCACGCCTGCCGTCGCCTCACGCTGGCTGCAAAGGCTGCTGGCCCTGGGCGGCGAGGATTTTGCCAAAGTCCTTAAAAAACGTGGTGAGACATATCGTCATTGGGCGGGTCTGATGGACGAGAGCATCGAGCAGGAGGCGGCAAAGCGCCCTTCCCCGAAACCGCCAGCTGAATTGCAGCCGACGCGTTACTCCTTCAGCGAAGTGGGCCGCCTGCGCCGCGACCCCTATTCGATCTATGCGCGGCGCATCCTGAAGCTGGACCCGCTCGACCCCTTCAATCGCGATCCGAACGCCGCCGATCGCGGCACGCTCTATCACGCGATCATCGAGCGCTATTCCCGTGAGGGACATGTTCCCGGCACACCGGCCTCGCTTTCGGCCATGCAGCGCATTCTCGACGAATTTTTCGATGCGGAAAACCTGCCTCCCCATGTGGATGTGATCTGGCGGCCGCGTTTTGCAGCGGTAGCGCGCGCCTTCATCGACTGGGAAAAAGAACGTCATCCATCCATTCGCCACAGCTTCTACGAGGCTCGCGCCGGACAGGAAATCGTCGAGGCGGGTATAAGGCTGACGGGGATCGCCGACCGCATCGATATCAAGACCAACAGTCAGGCGGATATTATCGACTACAAGACGGGGCTCGCGCCTTCCGTCAACCAGGCGCGGGCGCTGCTTGATCCACAGCTTGCGCTGGAGGCGGCAGCATTGATGCGCGGCGCCTTTCGCGAAGCCGGTTCACCCACGCCGGAAAACCTCATCTATGTTCGCCTGCGGCCGGGCGAGCGTTTTTTCGCCGATCAGGTTAATAACGAACATTCCAGCCGAAGCGGGAAAAGACCGCCAAAATCGGCAATTGAGCTCGCGACGGAATCGATAGAACAGCTCACCAAATTCGTTCATTCGCTGCGCAACGGGGAAAACGGCTTCGCCTCGCGCCTGGTGCCGGAAGAACAGCAATCCTACGGCGGGGAATATGATCACCTCGCCCGCGTTTCGGAATGGTCGACGGCAGAACCGGGAGACGGCGATGACGATTGATCCTTTCGACGCCGGCCCCGCCGCCGACACACCTGAAAGCTGGATCGACTGGACCAGCGCCCGGCAGCGGCTTGCTTCCGATCCCGCCAGTTCCGCCTGGGTGTCGGCCAATGCCGGTTCCGGCAAGACCCACGTACTGACCCAGCGCGTCATCCGCCTGCTTCTGGCTGGCTGCCGGCCTTCGGCGATCCTCTGCCTCACCTATACCAAGGCTGCAGCGTCGGAAATGTCGAGCCGCGTCTTCGACCGTCTGGCGGAATGGGCTACTTTGCCGGATTCCGATCTCAAGGACCGCATCGCCGCCATCGAAGGCAAGGCGCCGGATCGCATCAAGCTCGCCGAGGCGCGCAGGCTCTTCGCCAAGGCGCTGGAAACACCGGGCGGTTTGAAGATCCAGACAATCCACGCCTTCTGCGAGGCGTTGCTGCACCAATTTCCGCTGGAAGCCAATGTCGCCGGCCATTTCTCCGTTCTCGACGACCGCGCCGCAACCACGCTGCTGGCTGAGGCGCGCCGTTCGCTCCTGACCGCGGTTTCGACGGAAAGCGATGCGGACTTGGCGCAGGCGCTGGCCTATGTTCTCGATCTCGCCGATGAAAGCGGGTTGGAAGCGCTGCTTTCCGCCATCATCGCCAATCGCAGTGCCCTGCGGGCCTTCCTTCTGGATGCCAAACAGTCAGGCGGCATCGATGCCCGGTTGCGGCAGGCGATGCAGATTGCAGATGGAGAGACCGAAGAAACTGCCGCGGCCGCTTTCTGGCCTCTCCCCGGCCTCTCCGGCCTCGCGCTCGATACGTATCTCACCCTTGCCGACGAGGTGGGTGGATCACGCGTCATCGATGTCGCCTATGCACTCAGGGAAGCAAAACGACAACCAGACCCCGTGCGGCGGATGGAATTCATCGAAGCCGCCCTGCTGACGGCCAAGGGTGAAAAGAAATCGGATGCCTATGTCATCAACAAGGGCATGCAGAAATCCGCCCCCGAACTTCTCGATGCGCTGACACTGGCGCGGGACCATGTCGTTTCCTGCCGCAACCGTTATCGTCTGGTGCGAATGCTGGCGGCGACCAAATGCGCCCTTGTTCTGGCGGAAAGGCTGATCGGTGATTTCGAAGACCTGAAGAAACAGCGAAGCCAGCTCGATTTCGAAGACCTGATCGAGCGCGCGGCCAACCTCCTCAACCGCGATACGGCGGGTGCATGGGTGCATTACAAGCTGGATCAGGGCATCGACCATATTCTGGTCGATGAGGCGCAGGACACGAGCCCGGTGCAATGGTCGATCATCCAGTCGCTTGCGGCGGATTTCTTCACCGGCGAGAGCGCCCGCATGGGGCGGCGTACGCTGTTTGCCGTGGGCGATGAAAAACAGTCGATCTATTCATTCCAGGGCGCGCGGCCGGAACGGTTTTCGCAGGAGCGCGAAGAGACCAAGAGACGGGTCGATTCGGTCGAACAGGCCTTTCACCGCATTCGCCTGCCGCTATCCTTCCGATCCACGGAGGATGTGCTGGCGGCTGTCGACCAGGTGTTTTCGGACCCGAATAACGCAAGCGGCCTCAGTGCCGATAACGAGCCGGTGGAGCACCGGTCCAACCGCGCTGGCCATCCCGGCACCGTGGAAGTGTGGGATATGGTGGCACCGGAAACCACCGAGGACGAAGAGGATTGGACAGCCCCCTTCGATGCGCTGCGGGAAAGCGCGCCGGCCACCATAATTGCCCGCCGGATCGCCGCGCGCATCGCCGATATGATCGGACGCGAGACCATCATCGAAAAAGGCGTGGAGCGCGCCATCGAACCGGGCGACATTCTGGTGCTCGTCAGAAAACGTCATGCCTTCGTCAATGCACTGACCCGGGAGCTGAAACGGCGCAAGAACATACCCGTTGCCGGCGCTGACCGCCTTCGTTTGACCGACCACATTGCCGTGCAGGACCTTCTGGCGCTCGGTCATTTCGTTGTCCTGCCCGAAGACGACCTTTCCCTTGCCGCACTTTTGAAAAGTCCACTCTTCAACCTGACGGAAGACGACGTTTTCGACATTGCTGCCATGCGATCGGAAACGGAGAGCGTCTGGAAACGGCTGCAAATCCTTGCGCAGGAAGATAATAGCCATCTTTCCAGCGTTACCGCCAAGCTGGAAGGTTTTATCGCGCTTTCTAAAACGGCCACCGTACACGATTTCTTCGCAGCGGTGCTTACACTGCATGACGGACGCAAAAAATTTCTCGGCAGACTTGGCAACGAGGCAAGCGACGTTCTGGATGAATTCCTGTCCTTTGCGCTGGATCACGAAAGGACCGGCCTGCCCGGCCTGCAGGCCTTTCTCTCCGTTCTGGGAACTGACTCACCGGAGGTGAAGCGGGAGCAGGATAAGGATCGCGGCGAAGTGCGCATCATGACCGTGCACGCCTCCAAAGGGTTGGAAGCACCGGTCGTTTTTGTCGTCGATGGAGGTTCGAAGGCCTTCAATCACAGCCATGTGCCTAAACTGCGTTTTGTCGAAGCGGGTGAAGACGCCTTCCCGGTCTGGTTGCCCGGCAGCGGATTTTCAAACCACCTTATCCGATCGGATGAAGAGCGGCTGAAGACCGCCGCAGAAGATGAATATCGGCGGCTGCTTTATGTGGCCATGACGCGCGCCGCCGATCACCTCGTCGTCTGCGGTTATCGCGGCCAGAAGGAAAATCCCGAATGCTGGCATGCCATCGTCAAAAAGGCGCTTGCCAACAACGAAGACCATTGCAAGCCCCAGCTTTTCACGGCGGATGGTGAGGAATGGCAGGGGCTTGTCTGGCGCAAATCCGAACCGCGCTCGACACCTGTCCCACAAAGGCCGTCGGAAACGCCGCAGCAGGAAGACTATGCCCTTCCAGCGGGACTTCTTACCCCTTTGCCGGTCCTGCCCTCTCTACCGAGACCACTCAGCCCTTCCGGCGCGGGCACCATCATCGATGACGGTGCGGATGATCTCGCCGTGCGCTCACCACTGTTCGGGGAGAAAGCCGAGGTCTCTTCATTGGCGCTGCAGCGCGGACGGTTGGTGCATCGCATGCTTCAGGCGCTGCCCGATTTTCCGGAGGTCGAACGGGAAGAGGCGGCGCGCCGTTATGCTGAACGCGCGGCGCGGTTCTGGCCTGTTACCGAGCGCGAGCAATTGGTACGGGCCGTTTTGCGTGTCATGTCCGAACCCGCTGTGCAGCCGGCCTTCTCTGCCAACAGTCGCGCGGAAGTGTCGATCATGGGTACGATGGCCCTCGGCCGGCAGCAATATGCAGTCTCCGGCCGCATCGACCGGCTGGCGGTCGAAGGAGATCGCGTCATCCTGATCGATTACAAGACTAACCGAGTGCCGCCTCGTGAAGCGCGTGAAATTCCCTTCTCCCATACGGCGCAGCTCGCCATTTATCGTGAAATTCTGGCACCTCTTTATCCCGGCAAGGAATTTGTCTGTGCGCTGATTTATACGGAAAATGCTGCCTTTATAACGGTTGGCGACGATGCGATGAGAGAGGCCCTTGCCGCAATAAAGACAAAGTGAGATACCGGGGGCATTGAAATTTCGACGCGCCCGCATCACATCGATAGTGGAAAAGATTTACTGAAAGGAGAGCCAGATATGGCTACCGTAAAAGTCGATGCCGCCAACTTCCAGTCCGAAGTCCTTGAATCCTCCGAACCCGTCGTGGTGGATTTCTGGGCCGAATGGTGCGGCCCGTGCAAGATGATCGCGCCGAGCCTTGAGGAAATTTCCTCCGAGCTGGCCGGCAAGGTCAAGGTCGCAAAGCTGAATATCGACGAAAACCCGGAACTGGCCGCTCAGTTCGGCGTTCGCTCCATCCCGACGCTCGCCATTTTCAAAAGCGGTGAAGTGGCTGACATCAAGGTTGGCGCTGCTCCCAAGACAGCGCTTTCGGCCTGGATTTCCGGCGCCGCATAAGCAATATCAACGGAATGAAAAAAGCCCGGCATCGCTGCCGGGCTTTTTTATTGCGGAACCGTGCCGTTGAGGGCAAGTGCATTGCCAGCAAGGTAAAGCGAACCGCCGATCAGGATGCGCGGCGCCGGTCCTTCAGGGTCGAAGCGGCGCGACAACTCTTCCAGAGCATGTGTCAGAGACGATGTTGGCGCTGCAACGAGGCCAGCATCGAAGGCGGCATGGGCGAGTACCACAGGGTCGATCGCGGCATCCGTGCCACCGATCGGCACGGTAAAGACATATTCGGCGATATCGGCGAAGGCCTTGAAATAGCCCACCGGATCCTTGGTGTTGATGAGGCCGGCAATGATGAAGAGCGGCCGCGGCGTCTTTTCCTCAAAACCCGCCATTGCCTCTGCAATCACTTCACCCGCACCGGGGTTATGGCCACCGTCGATCCAGATTTCCGCATCTTTCGGTGCCATTTCAGCGATTTTTCCAGTCAGGATGCGCTGAAGACGACCGGGCCATTCCACCGTGGTCATGGCCTTTTCGATCATCCGCTCCGTCACCTCAAAACCGGCAGCCTTGACGGCGCGGATCGCGGCGGCGGCATTTGCAAGCTGGTGACGGCCCGGGAGCCGTGGCAGCGGCGCATCCGTCAGTCCGAACTCGTCCTGATAGACCATGCGGCCGAATTCTTCATGGGCGGAAAAATCCTGGCCATAGACGGACGCCGGGCAACCGAGACGCTCCGCCGTGGCGACAAGTGTTTCGAGCGCCGCATCATATTCCTGATGGCCAATGACGACGGGTGAGCCCTTTTTCATGATTCCCGCCTTTTCGGCGGCAATCAGTTCCACGCGATCGCCGAGATAAGCCTGGTGATCAAGCGAGATTGGCATGATGACGGAAACCGCCGGGTTATTGATGACATTGGTCGCATCGAAACGGCCGCCCAAGCCAACCTCAACGATCGCGGCATCGGCGGGCTGTTCCGCAAAAAGCACGAACATAGCCGCAGTCAGGATTTCGAAAACCGTGATTGTCTGACCTGCATTGGCAGTTTCAATGCGGCGCAGCGCGTCCGCAAATATCTCGTCTTTGACGTAACGGCCTTTATCGCCCGCCACGCCGATACGGTATCGTTCGTGCCAATTTACCAGATGCGGTGAGGTATGAACGTGGACGGAGAGCCCTGCAGCCTCAAGCAGGGCACGGCAAAAGGCAGTAACCGAACCCTTGCCATTGGTGCCGGCTACATGGATCACCGGCGGCATTCTGTTTTGTGGATTGCCGAGTTTTTCGAGAAGACGGGAAATTCTGTCGAGTGAAAGATCAAAGCCCTTGGGGTGGAGCTGCATTAGCTCTTCAATGATCTTTTCTGCCTCACCGATCGCGGGCTTCGTCATGTCTTCCGTTCGCCTTTCAGGCGTTTTGCTTGTCATTTTGTCCGCCGCCCCAAAAATGAAATCAGGCAACGTATAACATCATCCCGAAGGCAATTTATGCCTCCGGGCGACATATTTTTTTTCCTCAGGCCGAAGCGGCCAGCGGGACGACGGCGTTTGCGTTGTCAGCGGGCGCCTTGGTCATGATTTTGAGCAGATTAGCCAGCGTGTCCGGGATTTCGCGACGATCAATGACCATATCCACCATGCCGTGCTCCAGCAGGTATTCCGAGGTCTGGAAGCCTTCCGGCAGCTTTTCGCGAATGGTCTGCTCGATGACGCGCTTGCCGGCGAAGCAAATTTCAGCGCCCGGTTCGGCAATATGCACGTCGCCGAGCATGGCGTAGGAGGCCGTGACACCGCCTGTGGTCGGGTTCGTCAGAACCACGATGTAAGGCATGCCAGCTTCCTTCAGCATGTTTACCGCAACCGTGGTGCGGGGCAGCTGCATCAGAGAAAGAATGCCTTCCTGCATGCGCGCGCCACCGGAGGCCGGGAACATGACGAGCGGGCAGCGCTCGGAAATGGCGCGCTCGAAGGCCTTGACGATGGCTTCACCGGCGGCGATGCCGAGCGAACCGCCCATGAACTGGAATTCATGCACGACGGCGACGATCTTCAGGCCCTTCAGCAGGCCGACACCGGCAAGGATGGTATCCTCCTGCTCGGTCTTCGCGCGGCTATCACGCAGGCGATCGGTGTATTTCTTGGAATCGCGGAACTTCAGTGGGTCCTGCGCCACCTTCGGCTGCGGCAGAGCCTCATAGACGCCGCCATCGAAAAGATCGGCAAGGCGCGCTTTCGCCGGCATCTTCATGTGATAGCCGGACGCCGGGATGACCCACTTGTTGTCCTCGAGATCCTTGTGGAAGACCATTTCGCCCGTTTCCGGGCACTTGATCCAAAGATTTTCCGGAACCTCCGGGCGGCGACCGAGCATGGAATTGATCCGCGGCCGAACGTAATTGGTGATCCAGTTCAACTGTCTACTCCTGACTGGGCCGCGCGCTTATTCTGCAGCGGCGAGGCGCGATGCACGCACGCCCGTTGAAAGTCCTTTTACCAGCGTCGTAACCGCCGGCACGGTATCTGCGGTTGCCTGCCCGTCCTTGGTCAGGCTGCCGGCAATCTGGTTGACGATGGCGGAACCCACCACCACACCATCCGCCACGGCACCGATTGCCTTCGCATGATCAGCCGTCTTGACACCGAAACCGACACAGACCGGCAGTTCCGTATGCGCCTTGATACGACCGACAGCGCCCGAGATCAACGACGGATCGGGAAGCGCTGAACCGGTGATACCGTTCATCGAGACGTAATACACGAAACCTGAGGTATTTTTAAGGACGGTCGGCAGGCGTTTGCCATCGGTGGTCGGCGTTGCAAGACGGATGAAGTTGATGCCGCGCGCAAGCGCCGGAATGCAGAGCTCATCGTCCATTTCCGGTGGCAGATCGACCACGATCAGGCCATCGATGCCTGCCGCCAGTGCGTCGTCCAGAAATTTTTCGACGCCATAGATATAGATCGGGTTGTAATAGCCCATCATTACGATCGGCGTTGCATCGTCTTCTTTGCGGAACTCCCGAGCAAGATCGAGCGTGGTTTTCAGCGTCTGTCCGCCTTTGAGCGCGCGCTGGCCAGCGAGCTGAATGGCCGGGCCGTCCGCCATGGGGTCGGAAAACGGCATACCGAGTTCGATAACGTCGGCACCGGCTTCCGGCAGCGCCTTCATGATGCCAAGCGAGGTCTGGAAATCCGGGTCGCCGCCCATGAAATAGGTAATCAGGGCCGGGCGATTTTCCGCGCGCAGATCGGCGAAGCGCTTGTCCATACGTGCAGTCATGATCTTATACATCCATTCCAAGGAACTTGCTGACGGTGTGGACATCCTTGTCGCCGCGGCCGGAGAGATTCATCAGGATGATCTCGTCCTTGCCCATTTTCGGCGCACGCTTGATGACCTCGGCCAATGCATGGCTCGGCTCCAGAGCCGGAATGATGCCTTCAAGGCGGGTCAGCATCTGGAAGGCATCCAGCGCCTCATGGTCCATGATCGGCACATATTCGACGCGGCCGATGTCGTTCAGCCAGGAATGTTCAGGGCCGATACCGGGATAATCGAGGCCTGCGGAGATCGAATGGCCTTCCTTGATCTGACCATCTGCATCCTGTAGCAGATAGGTGCGATTGCCGTGCAGCACGCCCGGCGAACCGGCGGTGATTGAAGCGCAATGCTCTTCGCCCGAAAGGCCCTTGCCACCCGCCTCGACGCCGACGATGCGGACGCTCTTGTCATCAAGGAAAGGATGGAAGATGCCGATGGCGTTCGAGCCGCCGCCAACTGCCGCAATGACCATATCCGGCAGACGGCCTTCCGCTTCCAGCATCTGTGCCTTGGCTTCCTCGCCGATAACGGCCTGGAAATCGCGGACCATTTCTGGATAGGGGTGCGGGCCCGCGGCAGTACCGATCAGGTAATAAGTGTCGTCGACATTGGTGACCCAGTCACGCAGTGCCTCGTTCATGGCATCCTTCAGCGTGCCGTGGCCGGCCGTGACCGGCTTTACCTCGGCGCCGAGAAGCTTCATACGGAACACGTTCGGGGCCTGACGCGCAACGTCCGTCGCGCCCATGTAAACGACGCACGGCAGGCCGAAGCGCGCCGCAACGGTCGCCGAGGCAACGCCGTGCTGGCCGGCACCGGTCTCCGCGATGATGCGGGTCTTTCCCATGCGCTTGGCAAGCAGGATCTGGCCGAGGCAATTGTTGATCTTGTGTGAACCCGTGTGGTTCAGTTCTTCGCGCTTGAAATAAATCTTCGCGCCGCCAAGTTCCGCCGTCAGCCGCTCCGCAAAATAAAGCGGGCTCGGACGACCGGTATAGTGTGCGCCGAGATGCTTGAGTTCAGCCTGAAACTCGGGATCGGTCTTGGCCTTGTCCCATTCCGCCTGCAAATCCAGAATGAGTGGCATAAGCGTTTCAGCAACGAAGCGACCTCCGTAAATGCCGAAACGTCCGTCCTCATCAGGACCAGCGCGAAAAGAATTGGGTGTTGGCGCGTCGTTCACTTCAAGCTCCCTTTGGGCCTTTCGACCAATCATTCACCACATCGAAAAAAGCGTCGATCATGGACAGATCCTTGACGCCCGGCGCGCTTTCGACGCCAGATGACAAATCTAGTCCGCTCGCCCGGGTTTCTGCCAGAGCCTCGGCGACATTGTCCTTGTTCAGCCCCCCGGAAAGCATGTAATCGATGCTTCCGTCAAGGGAGCGCAGGATGGTCCAGTCGAAGGAAACACCGTTGCCGCCCGGAAGCTCCGAACCAGCGGGCGCCTTGGCATCCAGCAGAAAACGATCGGCTATCCCGTTATAAGGACCAATTTTGGCAAGATCAGCGGCATCGCGAATGGAAATCGCCTTCATGACCGGCAGGCCGTAAAGCGCCTTGATGGTCAACAGCCGCTCCGGGCTTTCACTGCCGTGCAGCTGCAGAATGTCAGGTTTTACAAGATCGACGATTTCATCGAGATAATCATTATCGGCATTGACGGTGACGGCGACCACCTTGGCTGCGCCACGGGCGGCTTCGGCCAGCTTACCGGCTAAATCGGGCTCGATGTTGCGTGGACTTTTTTCAAAGAAAATAAAACCGACATGCGACGCGCCGCGCCTGATGGCGCGCTCCAGCGCTTCCGGTGTCTTCAATCCGCAAATCTTGATATCCGGTTTCATATCCGCGACCTGACACGAAATGCGACGAGAGTCGAGCCAAATCGCATCCGTTATTGATGGAATGTTTCACGTGAATCCAGATGGCGATCGACGCCCTAAGTTTCAATCGAAATCGATGGCGTGGAGTTTGGAGCCATTATGTTTCAGCCAGTCCTTGGCTTCATCGGTGTGCGGGCAGAGTTTTTCGCACAAAGCCCAGAATTTCGGTCCGTGGTTCATTTCCCTCAAATGCGCGACCTCGTGGGCGGCGAGATAATCGATGACCTTTTCCGGAGCCATGACTATGCGCCAGGAAAAGCTCAGGTTTCCATCATGGGAACAGGAACCCCAGCGGCTGCGTGTATCCTTCATGCTGATCGATCGCACCGGCCGGCCGGCCGTTCTGGCATGAACGGCCACAAGCCGCTCCAGGTCGGCCTTCGCCTCCTTTTTCAGGAAGGCCGCTATCCGCCGTCTCAGATGCTCGGGCGCGCCGCTGACTTTCAGAACGGGCGCGCCATCAGCGTCTTTCGCGACATGCGTCAGGCCGCGCAGGCTGCCCGTATGGTCAATACGGTGGGCTATGCCCCTGATATCGATGGTCGTGCCGGAACGCAGACCGTCGTCAGGACTAAACTTCGGAAGTTTGCCTTCCAGCCAGCCCTGATGTCTCTCGAGAAAATCATCCACCTGGCGATGATGCAGACCCATCGGGATCGTCAGCTTCAGCGCCCGGCCGCCCGGCTCGATGCGCAAGGTAATGCGCGTCGCCCGCGGGTTCTCCCTGACCGTGATCGGCACCTGCCGGCCTGCCACCGAGACGGTGCGCTGGCTCGGCACGACCTTCTTTGGCGCCGGGGACTTCAGGGATTTTCTGAGGAGCGAAAACATGAAGCCTTCATAACCGATTCGTCCATCCCTTGGCCACGCAAATGCGCGGCGTCACCTACCGTTCTGCCGTTAGGTCGTCTTGTGTTTGGCAATGAAATCCAGCATACGCGGTACGATCTCCTTGCGGAAGCGCGAACCGTTGAAGACACCGTAATGCCCTACATCCGGCTGCATGTAGTGCGCGCGTTTATCTTCAGGGATGTTGCGGCAGAGATCGTGCGCTGCCTTTGTCTGGCCGACGCCGGAAATATCGTCATTCTCCCCTTCGACAGTGAACAATGCGACCTTGCGGATGGCAGCGGGATCGACCGCCCTGCCCCGATGCAGCATGTTTCCCTTCGGCAGCGCATGGTCGATGAAGACGGTTTCCACCGTCTGCAGATAAAATTCCGCCGTCAGATCCATGACGGCCAGATATTCATCGTAAAATTCGCGGTGTTTTTCGGCGGAATCGCCGTCATTCTTGACCAGATTGAGGTAAAAATCCTTGTGCGCCGTCATGTGCCTGTCGAGGTTCATGGACATGAAACCCGACAGCTGCAGGAAGCCCGGATAGACGTTGCGGCCGAAGGCTGGCTGCGGCCACGGCACCTGCATGACGACATTGTCGCGGAACCATTCGATCGGCTTGGCCTTGGCGAGACCGTTGACGGCGGTGGGGTTGATGCGCGTATCGATCGGCCCGCCCATCAGCGTCATGGAAGCGGGTGCAAACGCGTCACCATCCGCCTCCATCAGGGAAACGGCAGCCAAAACAGGCACGGATGGCTGGCAGACAGCAACCACATGGGTGCCGGGGCCGATCTGCCGCAGCATCTCGATGACATAGTCGATATAATCGTCGAGATCGAAGGTTCCCTCCGCTGCCGGCACCATCCGGGCATCGGCCCAATCGGTGATGTAAATATCGGCCGAGGGCAATAGTGCCTCCACGGTCCCGCGTAGCAGGGTTGCATAGTGGCCGGACATCGGGGCCACCAGTAGCACCTTCGGGTTGGACTGGGGGGCTGGATCGAGTTCTTTTTTGAAATGAAGCAGATTGCAGAACGGGCGCGACCAGACGGTCTCCTCCGTGACAACCACGGTTTGGCCATCAATGACCGTGGAGCCGAGACCGAATTCAGGCTTGACGTAGCGGCGCGTCAGCCGTTCGAAAACCTCGAAACCGGCATCGAGGCTTCTGCCGAAGGCCGTACTGGACAGCGGATTAAGAGGATTGTTGCAGGCCTGGCGCATCATATCGGCACCGGCACGCAGCGGTGCCATGGCCGCATGGTTCATTTCATAGAGGTGGTAGAACACTGATGACGCCTCCCTCGCGATCACGCTCTTTTTTTCAACCATAGCAGCTTTTCGCAGGTGCACAAAATCGAAGACGCCGGCGGTTTCCCGCCAGCGCCTCACTTTCCGTTGAACGCCGTATAATCAGATGTCGGCGACGAAGGTCTGCTTCTGGGAACCGAGACCCTCGATACCGAGTTCCACGACATCGCCAGCCTTCAGGTAACGCGGCGGCTTCAGGCCCATGCCGACGCCGGGAGGCGTGCCGGTGGAAATGACATCGCCGGGGTGCAGCGACATGAACTGGCTGAGATAGGAGACAACGTGGGCCACGCCGTAAACCATGGTCTTGCTGGAACCGTCCTGCATGGTCTGGCCGTTGACCTTCAGCCACATGCCGAGGTTCTGCGGATCGGTGATTTCGTCCTTCGTCACCAGCCACGGGCCGATGGGGCCGAAAGTGTCGCAGGACTTGCCCTTGGTCCACTGACCGGCGCGCTCCGTCTGGAAGGCGCGCTCGGAAACATCGTGCGAAACGCAATAACCGGCGACATAATCGAGAGCATCCGCTTCGGAGACATATTTGGCGGTCTTGCCGATGACGACGCCAAGCTCGACTTCCCAGTCGGTCTTTTCCGAACCGCGCGGGATGACGACATTGTCATTCGGACCAACGATGGCCGAGGTGGCCTTCATGAAAATGACCGGTTCCGGCGGTACGGTGGCACCCGTTTCAGCGGCATGGTCGGAGAAGTTAAGGCCGATGCAGATGAATTTCCCGGTTCCCGCAACGCAGGCGCCGATGCGCTCTTCGTTCAGCACCGGAAGTGAGCCGACATCGATCGCGGCGATCTTCTTGAGGCCCTCGGGAGAAATGGCTTCGCCGCCGATATCTTTGACATGGGCGGACAGATCGCGGACTTTTCCTTCCGCGTCGAGGATTGCAGGTTTTTCCTGGCCGGGCTGGCCAACACGCATCAATTTCATGGAACTCTCTCCCGGTTGTCAGACAAGGTGATGCATATATGAACGATGCATTCATACTTGTCACCCCTTGACTGTGCCAAGTTTCGAAAAATACCTTTTCCTTCCCGTCAATCAAAAGGACATGGCCCGTGACGAACAGCAATAACCGGCAATCAGAATACCCCGTTGATCCCCTCTTCCTCGATCGCTGGTCTCCGCGCGCCTTCGATGGTCACGCCATGCCGGCGCAGCATCTGATGACCATTCTGGATGCGGCGCACTGGGCGCCCTCCGCCTCCAATCATCAGCCGTGGCGGTTTGTCTATGCACACAAGGACAGTAAAGACTGGCCGCTCTTCGTGGAACTGCTGATGGAGGGAAACCAGCGCTGGGCAAAAAACGCCTCCGTGCTGCTTTTCGTCATTTCCCGAGACCACAATATCTCGCACGACGGCGAGAAGAAACCGTCAACAACCCATTCCTTCGATGCCGGCGCCGCCTGGTTTTCACTTGCCATGCAGGCGCACCTGCTCGGTTACCATGCGCACGGCATGGCCGGCATATTCAAGGACAAGATCGTCGAAAAACTGAATATACCGGAAGGCTACAAGGTGGAGGCAGGAGTCGCCATCGGCACGCTCACCGACAAGTCCGTTCTTCCTGATGATCTGGCGGAACGGGAGGTGCCAAGCAAACGCCTGCCCCTTTCCGATGTTGCCTTTGAAGGTCGCTTCACCGGCAAGGCTGACTGATCACCATTATCCGCATAAAATCAGAAGGCCCGGCGGAGATTACCGCCGGGCCTTTTGTTAAAGTTTCGTTTCACGTGAATCGTTACGCGAAACATTCCCCAAATTTAAATATCCAGGTTAGCGACGCTGAGTGCATTTTCCTGGATGAAGTCGCGGCGTGGTTCGACTTCGTCACCCATGAGGCGGGCAAACAGGCCGTCAGCATCAGTCGCGTCACTTACTCTTACCTGCAGCAGCGAGCGAACGTTGGCATCGAGTGTGGTTTCCCAAAGCTGCTCGGCATTCATTTCGCCAAGACCCTTGTAGCGCTGCATGGAGAGACCCTTGCGTCCGGCAGCGAAAATCGCATCCAGAAGCGCGCGCGGGCCGGCCAGCTCCATCGTGCCATCCTTGCGTTGCAGAACCGGCGGCGTGGCGTAGATATCACGCGTGCGGGCTGCAAGCTGATCGATATGCCGGGCATCGGCCGAACCGAGCAGGCCCATATCCAGCGTCGAGACTTCCTTGACGCCGCGCACCATGCGTTCGAAGCGCAAACCGCCGTCTTGCAGCACAGTGCCGGACCAGCCGCGTTCGGTCTCTTCAGCAATCATGTCGAGACGCCGGGCCACTTCGGCAACGGTTTCCTCCGCACGCGCTGCGTCGGCGGAAAGCTCGGGGTTGAGTGCGCCGGCAATGGCCGCCTGCTCCACGATGGAACGGCTGTAGCGGGAATGCAGCCCGTCGATCAGCGAGCGCATGCGCAGCGCATCCAGAATGACTTCGCGAAGATCGGCGCCAACACGCACTTCGCCAGAGCCGAGCGTCAAAGATGCTTCCTCGATACCCATGGAAATCAGGTACTCTTCCAGCGCTTTTTCGTCCTTCAGGTACTGAACGGATTTACCGCGCGTCACCTTATAAAGCGGCGGCTGGGCGATATAGAGATGGCCGCGTTCGATCAGTTCCGGCATCTGCCGGAAGAAGAAGGTCAACAGCAGTGTACGGATGTGGGCGCCATCGACGTCAGCATCCGTCATGATGATGATCTTGTGGTAACGCAGCTTGTCAGCGTTGAACTCGTCCTTGCCGATGGAGGTGCCGAGCGCAGTAATCAGCGTGCCGATTTCCTGGCTGGACAACATCTTGTCGAAACGGGCGCGTTCTACATTGAGGATCTTGCCGCGGAGCGGCAGGATCGCCTGCGTCTCGCGCGAGCGGCCCTGCTTGGCCGAACCGCCAGCGGAGTCACCCTCAACGAGGAACAGTTCTGATTTTGCCGGATCGCGCTCGGAGCAGTCGGCGAGCTTTCCGGGCAGAGAGGCAATATCGAGCGCACCTTTGCGGCGTGTCAATTCGCGCGCCTTGCGGGCGGCTTCTCGGGCGACAGCGGCTTCAACCACCTTGCCGACAAGGATTCTCGCGTCGGATGGATGTTCTTCGAGCCAGGTGGAGAGTGCTTCGTTGACGAGGCTTTCGACAACCGGACGCACTTCAGACGACACAAGCTTGTCTTTCGTCTGCGACGAAAACTTGGGGTCTGGCACCTTGACGGAAAGGATGGCCGTCAGACCTTCACGGCAGTCCTCACCCTGAAGGCTTACCTTTTCCTTTTTCAGGATGCCGGAGGTTTCGGCGTAGGAGGTGACCTGGCGGGTCAGCGCGGCGCGGAAACCTGCCATATGGGTGCCACCATCGCGCTGCGGAATGTTGTTGGTGAAGCAAAGCACGTTCTCGTGGTAGCTGTCGTTCCACCAGAGTGCGACCTCAACCGTAATGCCATCCTTTTCACCCTTGATGGCGACCGGCTTATCAACCAGCGGCTTCTTGGCGCGGTCGAGATAACGGACGAAGGCCTCGAGGCCGCCATCATACAGCAGTTCTTCCTGCTTGACGTCGGAATGGCGCTTGTCGGTGAGCAGGATGCGCACGCCGGAGTTCAGGAATGCGAGTTCGCGCAGGCGATGCTCCAGCGTTCCATAATCATAGTCGGTCATGGTGAAGGTTTCAGGGCTTGCTAGGAAGGTGACTTCCGTGCCCGAACGGCCTTCATATTCGCCGATAACGGAAAGCGGCGCGTCGGCGACACCATGGGTAAAGCCAATCTCGTGCACCTTGCCATTGCGGCGGATGCGGAGCTTCAGCCAGACGGAGAGCGCGTTGACCACCGAAACGCCGACACCGTGCAGACCGCCCGACACCTTGTAAGAATTCTGGTCGAACTTCCCGCCCGCATGCAGCTGGGTCATGATGACCTCGGCGGCAGAAACGCCCTCGGAGGAATGGATGTCAGTCGGAATGCCGCGTCCGTTATCGGTCACCGTCACGGAGCCGTCGGCATTCAGGGTCACCGTCACCAGGTCGGCGTGGCCCGCAAGCGCCTCATCGATGGCGTTGTCGACGACTTCGTAGACCATGTGATGTAGGCCGGAACCGTCATCGGTATCGCCGATATACATGCCGGGCCGTTTGCGCACGGCATCAAGGCCCTTGAGGACCTTGATCGAATCGGCTCCATATTCCGCGTTCGCGCCGACTTCGCTTGACGATGTTTCGGTCATAAGTACTCTTTCCAAAGTTTTCCTGGCCAGGTTTCCAGTGAGAGGGCCTGAAGCCAGCGAATCACTCAAATCCGACATGCGACTATAGAAATTCTATACCCAATCCCAAAGGCCGCATGCTTCAGGATGCTGCATAAAGCAGGGGATAGAGGGGTTTCAATCGCAAGAACGGCTTTTTTGCAGCACGGCTGACAGTTCCTCTACCACACTCGGCGGCAGCTTGCGAATATCCCGTGCCAACCGGTTGGCGAAAGCCGTATATTGCGGCGGCAGGCCGACTGTGTCGATCACCACCTTCGGGTCGGATGAGCCGGCAAGGAAGAACAGTTCCTCGGCCTCGTCCCAGATGATGTTGAAATATCCGGCAATGCGCTGGAGGAGATCGAAGCTCGGCTTGCCGCGCTTGCCATGCTCAAGCGCTGAAAGGTAGGCCGGAGAGACGCCGATGGCGGCGGCCATTTGCTTCTGCGTTACACCCTTGCGCTCACGAAGCTGCCGCACGGCCAGCGCAAAGGGCGTCATGACTTTTCGCCTCGCCGGCGCGAAAGCCGCACATAAAGCGCGCCATCGCCGCCGTGATTGGCCGACGCATCCTCATAGGAGGAAATCAGGTGGCGATATTCGGGTTTGGAAAACCACATGGGCACCGCCCTTTTCAAAGCCCCGTCACTGCCAATCGATCGACCCTTGCCGGTAATGACCAGCACATGTCTTAGACCCCGCTCATGTGCGCGCAACAGAAAATCGAGCAGTACGGCGTGGGCCTCGCTCTGGAACATGCCATGCAGATCGATCCGTCCTTCCAATGGCAGGCGGCCGCGGGTCAGCTTACGCTTGACCGGTTTTTCCATCGGCTGGTGGATTTTCGGCTTTTTATCCGGAGCTGGAGGGGGCGGCTCAGCCGGCTCCGCAAGGATGCGCGGAAAGGTGTCTTTACCGGTCAGAGAAACATCTGGTTCCCCCGCAGGGTCCTCCACGTCATCGAAAGCCAGCAAGTCTTCGAGCCTGCCGGAGATCGGCCGTGTGGTTTTTGCGACCTTTCCCCACAGAACGCGTTCTTCCTTGCCGAGCTTGCGACTGTTCTTCATCGCCGATACCTCTGCGCAGCAACCTGCGGTATCAGTATATAAAAATCTGCCTCATTGCGCACCGTGCCGGCAAGTTCTCCGGCTTCGAAACCCGAACCGGTAAAGATATCGCCGCGGGCCGGGCCAATGATGGCCGACCCGGTATCGAGCGCCAGCATCAGCCGCGCAAAAGGCTTTCCATCATCGAGATGGGTAAGCGACGGCGAATGGATGAAGAAGGGAAGCCCGAACGTGTGGATGAGCCTGTCCACAGCAAGCGAGCGCCCAGCGACGAGCGGTACTTTTGCGGCGGCGACCGGTCCCATATCCTCGTCGGCAACATCCGCCTCCCGGAAAAAAATGTAGGAGCGGTTATGCCATAGTACTCCATCCACCTGATCGGGATGGTCAGCGAGCCACTTGCGGATCGTCTGCATCGACACGGTTTTCGGATCGAGTTCTCCGCGATCGAGAAGCAGACGTCCAATCGGTGAAAAAGCATGGCCTGCCTTGGCCGCATAGGTAATGCGCTTTATCGCACCATTGGGAAAAACCAGACGTGCCGCGCCCTGCACATGGACAAAAAACAGATCGACCTTCGATTTCGCCCAGGCGATCTCAAGTCCCTTGCCCTCCAGATAGCCTTCATCGATCGCGCGGCGATCGGGGAAGCAGGAAATCCCGTCTTCATCCTGCCTGCCGAAAGCATAGGATGTATCGAAGCCGACGGGCCGATTGGTATCGTCGATATTCACCAATTCGGGTGGTCGGCGGTAAATGGGATAACGCCAGATGTCGTCAGGTTCAGACGAGACTTCCAGTTCAGGCTCATAGAAGGCGGTCACAAAACCGCTTTTTCCCTGCGACGGAAAAATCCTGAAAGGCACACAGTTGGTTTCAAAGAACCGGCGCGCCTGTTCGGGACTGTCTGCCTTGCATTTCTCAGCGACCTCCAGCAGCGAAACCAGTTCCGCCGCCGTGACGCCGAGTGCGCCAGTGCGATAGGGTTTTGCGCTCCGAAGATGCGACAGAATTGCGGTCATCGCCGGAAAAAGGCTAACGGGATCGTCTTGCCGCCACCCGGGCAGGTCGCTGAAAGAAACTTCTTCGATCGAAAAGGGCGCGGTCATTGCTCGGATTCGGTGGCGATCAGCTTCCAGTTCGGATCGCGTGAGCGGATATCGCGCGAGAAGGTCCAGATGTCATCCACCTCCGCAACCGCATCCGGATCACCATCGACCAGCTTGCCATCCTTGTCATAGGTCGCCGAGATGAGCTGGCTGACGATCCGGAGCGTTATCTGCACCTCGGAATCGCGAATACCCGCCTGGGTGATATCGGCTTTCTCAATGCCAACAAAAGTCGATTTCACCACCTCGCCGCGGCCTTCCCTTTCGGAAATCGCTGCGTCGAAACCTTCAAACACCTCTTTGGACAGCAGGTTCTTGAGCGTCTTGCGGTCGCCATCGGCAAAACCCATCACGATCATCTCGTAGGCCATGCGGGCGCCGTTCAGGAATTCCTTCGGGCGGAAGGACGGATCCTTCGTCATCACCTCACGCAGGGAGGCATTGAGTGCGCTGTCTGCAGGCGCCAGTGCATCCACCTCGGCGAAGCGGTTTTCATCTTCCGCCTCGGCCCGCTTCGGCAGTGTCACGACCTTGTTATCATCCGTGACGGGACCCTTCGCGACATCGCGCGGGCTATAAGGATCAAAAGGCGGCTTTTCATTGCCCGTGCGACGACCAAGGACGCTGCGCAGCTGAAAGAAGATCAGCACCGCTGCAACGAGAAAAAACAATGTGATAAAGTCGCTGAAGCCCATCTTTTACCAAAACCGCCATTTAAATTCGAAAACCACACCATCATATAGTCTGCATCTTACCATCATTCAAATATGCAGATTCAATCATCGGTGTCCCGCGAACCGGCAATCTGCCAGAGATGCACACGCAAGGCTAGAAGATGCGTTTTTCCTTTCTCCCCATCATCGTGCTGATGATGCCCATCCTTGAAATTGCAGGTTTCATTATTGTCGGCAAGACAATAGGCCTGTGGCTCACACTGGCTCTCGTCCTGTTCACGTCTTTCCTGGGATTGCTCATATTGCGCCTGGGCGGTCTCGGCATGGTGAGAAATCTTCAGGATGCGGGCCGCACGGGCGCACAGCCTGCGGACGAACTCGTCAATGGCGCGATGCGCGTCGTGGCGGGCATCCTGTTGTTCATTCCGGGTTTCATCACCGACATTCTCGGCCTCCTGCTTCTGTCGCCGGCCATTCGCCGGTTTTTCTGGAAAGCCTTCGGACCGCGCGTCGTCGTGGCTGGTTCATTCAGACAGCCCGGCGCCCGGCCGGGCGATTATTCCGGTTTCAGCAATGGCCCGGGATCTCATGGCAATTCGAAGGTGGTGGATCTGGATGAAGAGGAGTTTCACCGCGACGGGCCGAAAGACTCTCCCTGGTCGAACAGGCCCGATGATCGCGACCTGCCCAAGCCCTGACGCCGCGTCGATCGCATCGCGACGACCCGATCACGAAGGGTTGTAAGCCCGGAGTCGAAATGATAGACCGCCTTCCACGAATTCACGCCGCGAGGAACCGTAATGACCGCTGAAAATGGCGCACAGGGCGCAGCTAGCCCTTCTCTCAACATTCTTGCCCAGTACATCAAGGACCTGTCCTTTGAAAATCCGGGTGCTCCTCGTTCGCTGCAGGCCCGTGAGAATGCGCCGTCGATCAACATCAATGTCAACGTCAATGCTAATCCGATTTCCGGTTCGGATTTCGATGTCGTGCTGACACTGAATGCCGAAGCCAAGGATGGCGATAAGGTTCTGTTTGCGGCCGAGCTGGTCTATGGCGGTGTCTTCCGCATCGCCGGCTTCCCGCAGGAACACATGCTGCCGGTGCTCTTCATCGAGTGCCCGCGCCTGCTCTTCCCCTTCGCCCGCCAGATCATTGCCGACGTTACCCGCAACGGCGGTTTCCCGCCGCTCATGATCGATCCGATCGATTTTGCGCAGATGTTTGCGCAGCGCGTTGCCGAGGAACAGGCAAAGGCTCAGGTTCAGGCTGTCCCGAACTAAGCAGCGGCCATCTTCCATTACAGACAATCAAAACCCGGGTTCTTGGCCCGGGTTTTTCTTTACGCAGATTTGCGATTTAAGTATCTGAGCAGGCTTCAGTTCTGGTACCGGTTCCAGATCGCCTTGTCCCCCATGCCGAGAACGAGTTTGCCGTGGGCGGCAACCGTCTCTGCATCCAGCCGCGACGGCAGGGGGCGGGGCCGTCGCAGGGGCTCCAGCGGAATGTCTTCCTCAATGACAATGGTTTCCTGCCTGGCGGCAGAGCCGAAGCCGAGCGCGGTCTGGCGGCCGCCGATCATTTCGATATAGACTTCGGCCAGAAGCTCGGAGTCAAGAAGCGCGCCATGCTTGGTGCGATGGGAATTGTCTATTCCATAACGGCGGCAAAGCGCGTCCAGCGAATTCGGTCCCATCGGGTGCTTGCGGCGGGCAAGCGACAGCGTATCCGTCACCAGATCAGCGGCGACCGGTTCGATCCCGAGACGGGCGAATTCCGCGTTGATGAACCCCATATCGAATGTTGCATTGTGCGCCACCCAGCGCGCACCTTCGAAGAAATCCCGAATCTGGTCGACAACTTCAGCGAATTTGGGCTTATCCTGCAGGAACTCGTCGGTAATGCCGTGAACGGCAAGCGCATCGGGATGAACCTTGCGATCTTCGGGATTGATATAAAGATGCAGGGTGCGGCCAGTCGGGAAGTGGTTGATCAGTTCCACGCCGCCGATTTCGATGATCCGGTCCAGCTTCGACTCCAGACCTGTGGTTTCCGTATCGAAAATGATCTCACGCATGCATCTCTCCACGGCGCGACTCAACGGTCAGCTTCTGCAAAATGTCTCTTACCTGATCCCGGGCCGCTTCGACACCATTTCCGGAATCGATGATAAAATCGGCACGTCTACGCTTCTCCGCATCGGGCATCTGCCGGGCAAGGATCATTTCCAATTTTTCTTCGGTCATTCCTGGTCGTGACAGGACTCTCTCGCGCTGGATCTCTGGTGCACAACTCACCACCACGACTTTGTCGACACGGCTTTCCGCACCCGTTTCGAACAACAGCGGAATATCCAGAAGCGCAAATTTCCGGCTGTTTTTCCTTGCTTCGGACAGAAAGGTTTCCTGTTTTTTCCGAACCAGTGGATGGACGATTTCTTCAAGCCTTCTGAAATTAGCCGGATTCTTTCTCAAGATGTCACCGAGTTTTTCCCGGTCCACGACACCGGAAACCGTAGTGCCCGGAAAAGCTGCCTCGATCTGGCCTACGGCCTCCGCCCGATAAAGACCGTGAACGACCTCGTCCGAATCCAGAACCGGAACGCCTTCTTCGGCAAACAATTTCGCGGTTGTCGTTTTTCCCATTCCAATCGAGCCGGTGAGACCGATGACAATCATCAATGTTTCTCCATGTCCGCGATGATCAGAGCACGCAGAGTCTCATCCACCTCCGGCATCTTGCCGAACCATCGCTTGAACCCCGGTTTTGCCTGATGAAGCAACATGCCGAGGCCATCGACGGTCGTGATACCCTGCTCTTCCGCCATTTTAAGGATCGGTGTTCGTAATGGCACGTAGACGATATCGGTCACCACCGACTTGGCAGCGAGCTGCGAAAAATCGAGATGCGGCGCCTCAGCGCCATCCATACCGAGCGATGTCGTATTCACGAACAGCCCGGCGCCCTGCATGACCTCCTGCAGCGCTGCCTGGGGATGGGAAAAGACGCGTGGGCCAAAACGATCAGCCAGTTCGCGAGCACGTTCGAGGGTCCTGTTCAGGACGTGAATTTCCGCGATGCCCCGGTCCCGCAGCGACTGAATGACGGCACGGCTTGCGCCGCCGGCACCAAAAACGACCGCCCGGTCCGTTTTGTCCCAACCGGGATGCCGCTCATCCAGGTTAGACACGAACCCGTAACCATCGGTATTGGTGGCATGGAGTTTACCCTCCTCCACCCAGATGGTGTTGGCGGCACCCAGTTCTTCCGCCAGAGCATCAGGACGATCCGCCAACCGGTAAGCGGCCTCCTTGTGAGGGATGGTGACGTTGCCGCCCACCGCCGTACCGGGCTTACCTTCCTTCACGGTTGCAATGAAATTCGCAAAATCGTCCGATGCGACCTCGACTGCCTCATAGGTACCGGTGATACCGAATTTCTTGAGCCAGTAAGAATGAATGATCGGCGACCGGGAATGCTTGATCGGGTAACCAACAACGAAAGCGTTTATGGTTAATGTTTCACGTGAATCAGCCATCGATGACACCCAGGTCGCGCAGTTTCGATAAAAGCGGCAGAAGCGGCAGGCCGAGGATCGTGAAATAATCGCCTTCAATCGAAGTGAATAGCTGGATTCCCTCTCCCTCGAGCTGATAGGCGCCCACGCTGCTTAGAGCTTTTTCACCCACTCTCTGGAGGTGACGGGAGACAAATTCGGGGCTCAATGTTCGCACGGCAAGTTCAGCACTGGAAACCACCTTCCATATCACCTCCCCGCCGCGAACGAGGACAGCCGCGCTGTTCAAGCGGTGAACCTTACCGGACAATGACAGCAGATGTGCTTCGGCCTCGGCCATGGTCTTCGGCTTGTGATAGACCCGCGCACCGAGTGCCATGGTCTGATCGCAGCCCAGAACCAGTGCGTCCGGATGAAGCGAACCGACGGCAAGAGCCTTGGCAGTCGCGAGTTGTTGTGCAACTTCCTCCGGGCTGGCGCCCGTACGTTCCAGCCGCTCATCGAGCGCGCGCTCATCAATATCCGCTGGTATCGCCGAAAATGTCAGCCCCGCATTGCGCATCAGCATCTGGCGGGATGCGCTGGACGAGGCGAGGATCAACTCTTGTTTCATCGACTGTCTGCTCCTGATGGTGCGATCCGGATTATCGCGTCCTCGGGCGAAGGGCAAGGATGGCAGCAGCCGTTTCCTCAATGGAACGGCGTGTGACGTCAATCAGAGGCCAATTGTTGCGGGCGCAGAGCGCACGCGCATATTTCAGCTCTTCCATGATCGTGGCGCGATCCGTGTAACGGCGGCTGTCAAATCCGCCGGTTGCGCCCAGTTCGCGGTTCTCGCGAACCTGCGATATTCGATCCGACGTCGCCACGAGGCCGACGATCAGAGGCCGGGTGGCGGCATAGAGGCTTTCGGGCAAAGGCACGTTGGGTACAACCGGAATGTTTGCGGTCTTTATACCCCTGTTGGCGAGATAGATGCTGGTCGGAGTTTTCGACGTGCGGCTGATGCCGATGATAACGACATCCGCCTCGTCATAGGTCTCCGGCATCTGTCCGTCATCGTGATCCATTGCAAAATTGAGCGCTTCGATCCGCGCGAAATAATCCGCATTGAGGGCGTGTTGAGCACCGACCCGCCGTCTTGATGGCGCGCCCAGATAAGTCTGAAAGATGCCGATAATGGGTTCAAGCACGTTGACACAGGGCACGCCGATCGCGTGACAGCGCAAATCCAGGAATTCTGCCAGTTGCTGATCGACGATGGTGTAGAGGACAATGCCCGGTTCCTTGTCGATGAGGTCAATGACCTGCGCAAGCTGCTTCTGGTTGCGGATCATCGGATAGACGTGTTCCACCGGCATGGATGCGTGAAACTGTGCCGAGACCGCGCGGCCGGCAGACATGAGAGTCTCGCCTGTTGAGTCCGAAATCAGGTGCAGATGGAAGAAGCTTTTTTTGTTCTCCACGCTGTTTTTCTCCCGCTGTTGATAACCCGGGACAAATGTCCGAACGAGCCTGCGGGTCGAACCGCGCCGTGAATAAAGTGGTGTTTTTCCACAATCCGCAAGTGGCTTTCAACATGCTCCGGGCAGCCTGTGAATTGCTGGAAGAGTTGACACTTGTCCAACCCGATTCACAGCCTGTCCACAGGTCGAGAACTTTCCAATAAGAATATAATCCATTGAAAATTCGAGATAAATTACGATTTTTCCAGGTTTTTCAAGATCGCTGCCGAAATTTGTCCTACCACCGTGCTGAAAAGATGCGGCTGCGGCATTTCGACTGGAATGATTTTAATCCTTGCTACCCACAGACTCTAAGAAATAGAAAATCTTTTAAATCTCTTTGATTTTATTTTTTTAGAAGCTGGGTGTGATGAGCGAACGCAAGGTTATGACTGTTTTGAACGGGAAGACGGTCACGCCGCCGCCCATATGGCTGATGCGTCAGGCTGGACGCTATCTTCCGGAGTACCGGGAAACGCGGAAGAGCGCCGGAAGTTTCCTGGATCTCTGTTATAATCCCGAGTTGGCAACCGAGGTGACGCTTCAGCCCATTCGCAGGTTCGGGCTGGATGCAGCGATTCTTTTTTCCGACATTCTGGTGATACCCGACGCGCTTCACCGCAATGTGTCCTTCACCGAAGGCAGGGGCCCCGCCATGGACCCGATCGATGTCAGCGGTATTGAAGAACTCGATGCGTCTGATGTCATGGCGCATCTTTCGCCTGTCTTCGAAACGGTGTCGCGCCTACGCAGTTCATTGCCGGATGAAACGACGCTTCTTGGCTTTTGTGGCGCACCGTGGACGGTCGCGACCTATATGATTGCCGGTCACGGAACGCCCGACCAGGCGCCGGCGCGGCTATTCGGTTATCGGGAGCCCGCCGCGATGGAAAAGCTTTTGGCTTTTCTCGCTGAGGTTTCCGCGGATTATCTCGTGGCGCAGATCGATGCGGGGGCCGATGCCGTGCAGATCTTCGATTCCTGGGCGGGCGTGCTCGGCGAAAAGGAGTTCGAGAATTACGCAGTAAAACCGGTTGCCCGTATTATTGCTTCGGTGCGCGCGCGGCGTCCCTCCGCCAAAATAATCGCTTTCGCGAAGGGGGCGGGTTATCTTCTCAAGGACTATCGTCGTAAGACCGGTGCCGACGCGATCGGGCTGGATTGGTCCGTGCCGCTCAGCTTCGCCACGGATTTGCAGAAGGAAGGGCCCGTGCAGGGCAATCTCGACCCAATGCTGATGGTGGCGGGCGGGAGGGCTCTGCAGGATGGTATCGACGCCGTGCTGCAGGCCCTTGGGCAGGGTCCGTTGATCTTCAATCTCGGTCACGGCATCACGCCGCAGGCTGATCCGGACAATGTCACCCGGCTGGTCGAGCGGGTGCGTGCGGGTGGGACCGTGCCATGAATGACGAAAAACAGACTTCTGCGCGATCAGGAAATAGGGCCGCCCTGCGGGCTGGCGTCGGGCTGGGCGTTTTCATCGCAGTCGTCGCCCTGTTCTTTTACGTGGATCCTGCCGATCTCTATCTCTGGATCAAGGCGTTTCACATTATTGCTGTGATCTCATGGATGGCGGCGATCTTTTATCTGCCAAGGCTCTTCATCTATCATACCGATGCGCCGGCAGGTTCGCAGCAATCCGAAACTTTCAAGGTGATGGAGCAGCGGCTGATCAAGGTCATCATGAACCCGGCGATGATGATAAGCTGGGTGCTCGGACTTTATCTCGCCTGGTCGGCCTTCGGTTTTTCTGGTGGCTGGCTGCACGCAAAAATCGCTATGGTCGTGCTTCTGACTGCGACCCATGTTTATTTCACGCGTAGTGCGAAACGGTTCGCCCGGGATGAAAATACCAGGCCTGCCCGTCACTGGCGGTTGATGAATGAGGTTCCAACGTTGCTGATGATCTTCATCGTCATACTTGTGGTTGTGAAACCCTTCGGTTAGAGCGGTGTAACGATAAATTTCGCGGAATTCGTGCTTTCCTCTTGCAGCAGCGATGTTCAATCGCTATTTTCGGGCCACTCATCTTCGTGGCATGTGAATTATTCAGTCATCTGCGGTCTTTCCCACAGCATCTGATTCGCGAACACGCCCTCCCCCGACATTACATTATTAAACGGTCTTCTCTTCATGGCTGAAATGAAGCTTCAGGAACTTAAGAGCAAATCGCCTACCGACTTGCTGACTTTTGCCGAATCCCTGGAAGTTGAAAATGCGAGCACCATGCGCAAGCAGGAGCTCATGTTCGCAATCCTCAAGGTTCTCGCGAGCCAGGACATCGAAATCATCGGCGAAGGCGTCGTTGAAGTTCTGCAGGACGGTTTCGGGTTCCTGCGATCCGCAAACGCAAACTATCTGCCGGGTCCGGACGATATTTACATCTCTCCCTCGCAGATCCGTCGGTTTTCGCTGAAGACCGGCGATACGGTTGAAGGACCGATCCGCGGTCCCAAGGAAGGTGAGCGCTACTTCGCCCTTCTGAAGGTCAACACGATCAATTTCGACGATCCCGAAAAGATCCGCCACAAGGTCCATTTCGATAATCTGACGCCGCTCTATCCGAACGAGCGGTTCAAGATGGAGCTTGATGTTCCGACATCCAAGGATCTGTCGTCGCGGGTTATCGATCTCGTCGCACCGCTCGGCAAGGGCCAGCGTGGCTTGATCGTTGCACCGCCACGTACCGGTAAAACGGTTCTGCTACAGAACATTGCCCATTCGATCACGGCAAATCACCCGGAATGTTATCTCATCGTTCTTTTGATCGACGAGCGTCCGGAAGAAGTCACCGACATGCAGCGTTCGGTCAAGGGAGAGGTTGTATCCTCCACCTTCGATGAACCAGCGGTACGCCACGTACAGGTCGCTGAAATGGTCATCGAAAAGGCGAAGCGCCTCGTTGAACATGGCCGCGACGTCGTCATTCTGCTCGATTCCATAACCCGTCTTGGTCGCGCTTATAACACCGTCGTTCCCTCTTCCGGCAAGGTTCTGACCGGTGGTGTGGACGCCAACGCGCTGCAGCGGCCGAAGCGCTTCTTTGGCGCCGCCCGTAATATCGAAGAAGGCGGCTCGCTGACGATCATTGCGACCGCGCTGATCGACACTGGCAGCCGTATGGATGAAGTCATCTTCGAAGAGTTCAAGGGTACGGGTAACTCGGAAATCGTGCTTGACCGGAAGGTAGCAGACAAGCGTATCTTCCCGGCGCTGGATATTCTGAAATCTGGTACCCGTAAGGAAGACCTTCTGGTGCCGCGCCAGGATTTGCAGAAGATTTTTGTTCTTCGCCGTATTCTCGCGCCGATGGGAACGATGGACGCCATCGAGTTCCTCATCGATAAGCTGAAGCAGACTAAAAACAATTCGGATTTCTTCGAATCGATGAACACCTGAACCGGAAATTAGCCGGATTCATCTGAGGTCGTTAAAGCCGCATTCGTTTATTCGAATGCGGCTTGACTGTTTTGATCGAGGTGCGCCATGCCTTCCCCTGATACGATATATGCACTTTCGAGCGGCGCCCTCCCGGCGGGGGTGGCCGTCGTGAGGATCAGCGGACCCATGTGTTTCGCCATGCTGACAGAATTGACCGGACGAGAGCTTCCGGCACCACGAAAAGCCAGGCTGAGTTTGATTCGGAATCGAAACAATGAGACCATCGACCAGGCGCTCGTAATGTCTTTCCCGGCACCGCATTCCTTCACAGGCGAGGACTGCGTTGAAATCCAATGCCATGGAAGCCGCGCAGTCATTGCCTCGATTTTTGCTCAGTTCGAGCGGTTCCCGGATGTACGTCCCGCGGAGGCCGGGGAGTTCTCGCGCAGAGCCTTCGAGAATGGCAAGATGGACCTGCTTGAAGTCGAAGGTTTGGCCGACCTGCTTCAGGCTGAAACAGAGATGCAGCGTCGTCTGGCGGTTGAACAGAGTACAGGCAATCTTTCGGCTCTTTATGATGGATGGGCTCAGCGCCTGACGCGTGCGCGTGCGCTGATTGAGGCGGAGCTCGACTTCGCCGACGAGGAGGATGTCCCGGATTCCGTATCTGGACAGGTATGGGAGGCGATGAGACAGCTGAAAGCGGAAATCGCCTCCCATCTGGAGGCCGGCGGAAACGGCGAGATTATCCGGGACGGTTTCAAGGTGGCGCTCATCGGAGAACCCAATGCCGGGAAATCCACGCTGCTGAATTCGTTAGCTGGCCGGGATATCGCCATCGTCACCGACATTGCCGGTACGACCAGGGACGTATTGAGCGTGGACATTAACCTTGAGGGCTATCTGGTACGAATATTCGACACGGCAGGCCTGAGGGAAACGTATGATGTGGTGGAACAGGAGGGGGTGCGGCGCGCTGTTTTGACAGCGGAGACTGCGGATCTCATTCTGGTGCTGCAAGATAACGATTCGTTTCCGAAACAAACCATCGCATCACTGTCTGCAAAGACGCATCTGCGCGTCAGGACCAAGGCGGCGTTGTCATCGTCGACGCCTAGAGCTGAGTTCGATCTGGCGATCTCGGCGAAAGAAGGGATTGGTCTCGATGAATTGCGGTTCTTGATAAAGCGGGAGATTGAATCGCGATTGCAAGGGGTCCAGACTTTGATGCCCGCCCGGGCGCGCCATAAAAAACGACTTGAAGAGACGCTTAATTATGTTAGTGATGCGCTCGATTCTGAAGCCATGGACCTTGCTATAAGGTCGGAATTTTTGCGGCTCGCAGCGACATCGCTTGGTCGTATTACAGGACGCGTCGATGTTGAAGATTTGCTGGGCGTCATCTTTTCAGAATTCTGCATAGGAAAATGATTCACGTGAAACATGGGCCGTGGACGCGCGGTTAGATCAGAACAGGGCGCAGATAGATGCACCAGTCATTTGATGTCGTTATTATCGGTGGGGGACATGCCGGCAGTGAAGCGGCCGCGGCTGCGGCTCGCCATGGTGCAAAAACCGCGCTCGTGACCCATAAACGCGACACCATCGGTGTCATGTCCTGCAATCCAGCAATTGGCGGGCTTGGAAAGGGCCATCTCGTTCGCGAGATCGACGCCCTGGATGGTTTGATGGGTAGGGTAGCTGACGCTGCCGGTATTCAGTTTCGCATGCTCAATCGCAAAAAGGGCCCGGCAGTGCGCGGTCCCCGCACCCAGGCGGATCGCCGTCTTTATCGTGAAGCGATGCAAGGTGAAATTGCAAATATCGAGAATCTTACCATTATTGAGGGCGACGCTTTTGATATTGAGATGACGAATGAGCGAGTGGCTGCTGTCGTCATGGCGAATGGTAGCCGGATTCCCTGCGGTGCCGTGGTACTGACAAGTGGTACTTTCTTGCGTGGCCTTATTCATATCGGCTCCGAAAAGGTACCGGCCGGCCGTGTGGGTGAAGAACCGTCAATCGGCCTTTCCAACACTCTATCGCGGCTTGGTCTTCGCATGGGCAGACTTAAGACCGGCACGCCTGCCCGTCTGGACGGGCGAACAATCGACTGGAGCGGTGTTGATCGACAAGGCGCAGACGAAGATCCTGTGCCCTTCTCCTTCATGACCGACAATATCGTGAATCCGCAAATCGAATGTGGAGTTACCAGAACCACATCAGCCGGACACAGGGTCATTCAAGAGAATATCCATCTTTCAGCAATGTATTCGGGTCAGATCGAAGGCGTCGGTCCACGTTATTGTCCGTCGATTGAAGATAAGATCACTCGGTTTGGCGAGCGTGATGGTCATCAGATATTTCTGGAGCCCGAGGGACTGGATGATCATACGATCTACCCTAACGGAATTTCCACGTCACTTCCGGCGTCTGTTCAGGAACAGTTCATCCACACCATACCCGGTCTCGAGCGGGTTGCGATCTTGCAGCCAGGTTACGCGATCGAATATGACTATGTCGACCCGCGAGAACTAAAGCCCTCCCTCGAGTGTCGCAAGATTGCGGGACTATTCCTCGCGGGGCAGATCAACGGCACAACCGGTTATGAAGAAGCAGCTGCTCAGGGGCTCGTCGCCGGCCTCAATGCCTCTCTTTATGCAAGCAACAGCGATCCGCATTATTTCAGCCGGACGGAATCCTACATCGGCGTCATGATCGATGATCTGACATCCAAGGGTGTCAGCGAACCCTACCGAATGTTTACGTCAAGAGCGGAATATAGGCTGTCGTTACGAGTCGATAATGCCGATCTGCGGCTAACGCCAGTCGGTCAGCGGGCGGGAATCATCGGTTATCACCGTCAAAAGCGATTCGATAATTTTATAGAAGAACTTGGTCGGGGTCGTGACTTGCTGAAGACCCTCACGATCAGCCCTTCGCAGGCAGCAAAACAGGGATTAAAGCTCAATCAGGACGGACAACGCCGCTCCGTTTATGAATTGCTTGCCTATCCTGATATGTCGCTTGATGTCCTCAAACAGCACTGGCCCGAGTTGGGTGGGCTTCCCGAGAAAATTGCGGATGTGCTGCAAATCGAGGCTGGTTACGCTGTGTATATGCAGCGCCAGAGCGCCGACATCGTGGACATCAAACGCGACGAAGAGCGAAAGATTCCTGACGATTTCGATTTTCAAAGCCTGTCCGGCCTTTCCAATGAGTTGAAACAAAAGTTGGAAATGGCCCGTCCAGAAAACATTGCCCAAGCCGCACGTGTTGACGGTATGACGCCGGCTGCGATATCGCTGCTTCTCGCCCTTCTGCGGAAAAGCTCTCCTTCGCAGATGAAAAATTGCGTCTGCACCAATAGCGAGTCGGATTATGAAGATAAACGGCCAGAGTGTTTCACGTGAAACACAGGAGAAGCTCGAGCATTTTGTCGAGCTCTTCAAGAAGTGGAATAAGACCACCAATCTGGTGGCCCCCTCCACTCTTACAGAACTCTGGAGCCGTCACATTGCCGACAGTGCCCAGATATTTCATCTCTCTCCTTATCCGCAAAGATGGGTTGATCTGGGCAGCGGTGGGGGTTTTCCCGGTGTCGTCACTGCCATATTCCTCTCTGAAATTGGCGGCGGCTGGGTCGATCTGGTGGAAAGTAACAATAAGAAGGCCGCATTTCTCCGGATAGCGTTAAAGGAAACTGGCGCGCGTGGAGCGGTTCATCCCGTGCGAATTGAGAAAGCACCTGCCATTCTCAATACGTGCGATTCTGTGTCGGCCCGCGCACTGGCGGAGCTGGATTTGCTTTTCGACTATATTCATCCCTGGGCCACAAAAAATCCGGATCTCAAGGCATATTTCAATAAAGGCCGGGATTATGAATCCGAAGTGCAGAAAGCACATGGTCGCTGGCAATTTGATCTGGTAAAACATCGGAGTGCCATTGAGGCAGATTCTGTTGTTCTTGAAATCAGCAACCTCGCTCTGAGGCGCTGACAAGCTGGCCAGGTGCGGCATGACTTTGGAAAAAAACCGGATTATCGCAGTAGCAAACCAGAAGGGTGGGGTCGGCAAAACAACGACTGCTATCAATCTGGCCACAGCGCTGGCAGCCATCGGTGAGCGGGTATTGATAGTTGATCTGGACCCGCAGGGTAACGCCAGTACCGGGCTGGGGATTGACCGACGAGAGCGGAAGCTCTCCTCTTATGATCTCCTAATCGGTGATCACAATATTGCGGAAGTCGCTGTCCCAACCGCTGTTCCAAATCTCGATATTGTGCCATCGACGATGGATCTGCTTGGTTTCGAGATGCAAGTTGCTACCGTTGCCAATCGAGTCTTTCTTCTGCGTGAAGCGATGGAGACGACAGAGGCTAGAGGCTACTCCTATATACTTGTCGACTGCCCCCCGTCCTTCAACCTCCTGACGATGAACGCAATGACGGCCGCGCATTCCGTGCTGGTGCCATTGCAATGCGAGTTTTTTGCGCTGGAAGGCCTTAGCCAGTTGCTCGATACGGTCAGCCAGATAAGAGGGTCGGTCAATCCGCAGCTCGATATCCAAGGGATTGTTCTAACGATGTTCGATGCACGCAATAATCTGGCGCAACAGGTTGTCTCGGATGTCAGAACGCATCTCGGAGAAAAGGTTTACCATACGCTCATTCCGCGCAATGTTCGCGTTTCCGAGGCCCCATCTTATGGTAAGCCGGCAATTCTTTATGATTTGAAATGTGCTGGTAGTCAGGCCTATCTGCAGCTCGCATCGGAAGTGATCCAGAGAGAGCGTTTGCGTAAAGCCGCCTGACGTCTGCCGCAATCTACGGAGTGATATCCTATGAGTGATGATCTTTCCAAGCGCCGGCTGGGACGTGGTCTCGCGGCCTTGATCGGTGAAATGGACCAGCCTGTGCCCGTGGGTGAACCCCAGCGTACTGTCAGCGCTGATCGCACCATTCCGATAGAGTTCATTGCTCGTAGCCAACGGAACCCACGTCGTCATTTCGATGAAAATGAGCTGCAGGATTTGGCCGCGTCCATCCGGCAGCATGGCATTGTTCAGCCTGTGGTGGTACGGACGGTCGGAGTCAATCGATACGAGATTATTGCCGGTGAAAGGCGCTGGCGCGCTGCGCAGCTGGCCGGCTTCACCGACGTGCCTGTTATCGTTCGTGATGTGGATGATCGGACGGCGCTCGAGTTGGCCATCGTCGAGAACGTCCAGCGCTCAGACCTCAATCCGCTGGAAGAGGCGATGGGTTATGAGCAGCTGATCGCGGAACACGGTTACACTCAGAACGATCTCGGTGAGATTATCGGCAAGAGCCGAAGCCACGTCGCCAACAGCCTTCGGCTATTGAAACTTCCGGACCCGGTACGCGACATGCTCGCGGATGGTTCGCTTTCCGCAGGTCACGCGCGGGCGCTCGTTTCCACTTCCGATCCGGCGAATCTCGCACGCATGATCGTTTCCAAGGGCTTGTCGGTCCGTGATGCCGAGCGATTGGCTCAGAACGACATCAAATCGCAGGGCGAAGCTACGGAAAAGCGCCCTGCCGCGGAAAAAGATTCAGATACGGTCGCACTGGAGCGCAGTCTTTCTGATGCCCTCGGTCTTGACGTAAAGATTAACCACAAGGGGGGATCGGGGCAAATCCGTATCGCTTACCGGACGCTCGAGCAACTAGAGGCAGTGTGTCGCTTGTTGGAAAATAAACAATAAGTACTTGTTTTAATTGAAAAATACCCGCCGTTGGCGGGTATTATCGTTATGGCGACCGGCTAAAAATCTATTGCGCGGCCCTTTATTTCGTAGTCGCCGAAACGAACCGGTTCGGCGCCGCCGCGGCCACCGGTTTCCGGCGGTAACTGTAGATCTGCCTGTTGTTTGCGCCGTTCTTCTGCTTCTTTCAGGGCCCGCTCAGCCGCGGGCGATAGCCGCCTCCGCTGCTCCGCGCCGTTGTCGTTATCCGCATCCTGCATGAGAAACCCTCCCTATAACGGGATATTGAAATATGTTTGCCGTTTCCCAGATTATATACCCATAGGGATTTTTTAAACCCCGGAATAATCCGGCGATGAGAATTCCGGCCACGACAGGGAGATTTCAGCGGATGAACATGATGCGCACGGCAATGCTTCTGGCCTTCATGACGGCATTGTTCATGGGCGTCGGTTTTCTGATCGGGGGCAAGGGCGGCATGATGATTGCTCTCGTCATGGCTGCCGGCATGAATCTTTTTTCCTACTGGAATTCAGATAAGATGGTTCTCTCGGCCTATCATGCCCGGGAAATCGATGAGGCGAATGCGCCTGAGTTCTTCCACATGATCCGCGATCTCTCACATAATGCCGGCCTGCCCATGCCGAAAGTCTATATTTATGACAGCCCGCAGCCAAACGCCTTTGCGACGGGAAGGAACCCGCAAAACGCCGCTGTTGCTGCTTCAACGGGTCTGCTGGAGCGTTTGACGCCCGAGGAAGTGGCAGGTGTGATGGCACATGAACTGGCGCATGTGCAAAACCGGGATACGCTGACAATGACAATTACCGCTACGCTGGCGGGTGCGATTTCCATGCTCGGCAATTTCGCGTTCTTCTTTGGCGGCAATCGGGAAAACAATAATAACCCTCTCGGATTCATCGGCGTCCTGGTTGCGATGATCGTCGCACCGCTTGCCGCAATGCTGGTCCAGATGGCGATCAGCCGGACACGCGAATATTCCGCCGACCGGCGTGGCGCTGAAATCTGTGGCAATCCTCTCTGGCTTGCATCGGCGTTGCAAAAAATTTCCGGCATGGCGCAGCGTATCCACAATGACGACGCGGAGCGCAATCCCGCAACAGCGCATATGTTCATCATCAACCCGCTCTCGGGTGAACGTATGGACAATCTTTTCTCCACGCACCCGAATACGGAAAACCGGGTGGCGGCATTGCATGCGATGGCACAGGAGTTTTCCCCGCGAGGATCGACGCCGCCGCCATCGGGTGATAGACCTCAGCGCAAATCGGGTTCGGTTCCCAAGACAGGCTGGGGACGGGGCAATGAAAATGAGCGCAAGGGACCTTGGTCTTGACATCAGATATTCAAAATAAGCCGTCACGGTCCAAAAAACCGAGGTTGGCGCAAGGCAGGGGCCGTGAAGACGGCCCTTCGTCTTTCCAAGACAAACCCGGTCTTCCTGCGCGCATAGCTGCCGCCCGCATATTGGCCGCCGTTCTGGAAAAGAAAACCTCGCTGGACGGTATGCTGGACAGCGAAAATGGCAATTCCGTTTATCGTGCGCTGTCGCCCGCGGACAGAGCGCTGGTGAGAGCCATCGTCAATAGCGCGCTTCGTCACCTCCCTCGGATTGAAACGGCGCTGTCAATGCTGCTGGATGGCCCGTTGCCACAGGGTGCGCGGTCATTGCACCACATTCTCGTCGTTGGCGCAGCGCAGATGCTCTACCTTGATGTCCCGGATCACTCGGCCGTCGATCTCGCTGTCGAGCAGGCGCATCGTGATCCACGCAACCGGCGCTTCGTAAAGCTGGTCAACGCGGTTCTGCGACGGCTGGGTCGTGAGAAGGCCGAAATCGAAAAGGCCGTCGCCGGTGTGTCGGTCCTGCCGGACTGGTTCTACGCAAGGCTGGTTTCGGCCTATGGGCATGAGGTGGCGCAACGCATCTCTGACGCGCAGCTCACACCTTCTTCCATCGACCTCACCGTCAAGGCCGATCCTGCCCTCTGGGCTGAGAAGCTGGGCGGAACCGTCATGCCGAATGGCAGCGTGCGCCTGGGTGAATTTGAAGGCCAGATACCTTCTCTTGAAGGTTTTGCGGAAGGTGCCTGGTGGGTGCAGGATCTTGCGGCCAGCATGCCCGTGCGATTACTCGGAGATATCTCAGGCAAGCGTGTTGCCGATCTCTGCGCCGCTCCGGGCGGCAAGACGGCCCAGCTTGCACTTGCGGGTGCGAAAGTGACGGCGCTGGATCAGTCTGGCAATCGTCTTCGTCGCCTGAGGGAAAATCTCGACCGGCTTGGCCTTCAGGCTGAAACGGTTGAGGTCAATATGTTGAAGTATCAGCCGGAGCAGCTTTTTGACGCTGTTCTTCTCGACGCACCCTGCTCTTCAACCGGGACATTGCGCAAACATCCCGATGTTTGCTGGACGAAGGACGAGGCCGATATTGCCAAGCTGGCTGCCCTGCAGGGCCAGATGTTGCGGCACGCGCTGACGCTGGTTGCACCAGGCGGTATTGTGGTGTTTTCCAATTGCTCGCTCGATCCTTCCGAAGGTGAGGCGATGATTGCCGAAGTCCTGGCGGAAAATCCCGATGTAGAACGTCTCGCCGTCCACCGTGAGGATTGGCCGGGAATGGAAGCGGCGATCAACGCCGAGGGTGACTTTCGCACCACGCCCGACATGTTCGGGGGGGTCGATGGGTTTTTTAGCAGTGTCTTGCGTAAGAAGTAGAAAAAAGCCAAGCTTTCGCGAATCATTGGATAATTGTCGATAACGTTCCGGTCATCACGGTTCACTGATAAAAACAAAACATGTGAAACGGGAAACACAGCTTGTTAGGGTCCTTTGCAGGCAGCATGAATGCCGCCGGTCTTCTTTCGCGGATGGCGTATCGCCATCTGTGTGTCGGCCTCACGCCGCTACGTCTGCATGTTTCACGTTTTGCTAATCGTGCGCCGGAGGGGCTGGTTGCGGCACCGACGGATCTTCGGGCAATCGATCCCTATTTTGCCGAGGAGTTGCTGCGCGGCCGTATCGCGCTTGCCGGCCGTGTCATGGAAACCGGTGGCCACTCGCCTTTTCAGGTGGAATATCCTTCGCTTGTTTTTGAAGAGCGGCTGCATGCGTTTAGCTGGCTGCGCCACATCCGTTCCGACAGATCGAGCGAGGCATGCAGGAAGGCCCGCCGTATCGTCGCCGAGTGGATGGCCATCCATGGCAAAAAGCTTGCGGGGGTTGCGTGGGCTCCGGAAATCGCGGCGCAGAGATTGATCGCCTGGCTTTCCCACTCGCCCGTGGTCCTGTACGAAGCAGATGCGGGGTTTTATCGCCGGTTTCTGAAAAGCCTGGTCTTTCACGTGCGCTACCTCGAGAAAATCGTCAGGCACGCGCCGGATGGGGAGGTGAGACTGCGGATCAGGATCGCGCTTGCCATGGCTTCTATCGCCATGCCCACCCGGATGTCGCGGATCGCGCGGCACGGAATGAAGCTGGCTCAGGAAATGGAGCGGCAGATCCTGCCTGATGGCGGGCATGTCTCCCGCAATCCGCGCGTGATGCTGGATCTGCTGCTCGACCTTCTGCCCCTCCGACAAAGCTATATCAATCTCGGCCATGACCTGCCGTCCGGGCTGGTTCCTGCGATAGACCGCATGTTTCCGGCGATACGGTTTTTTCGGCACCAGGGCGGCGATCTCGCCTTGTTCAACGGCGCGACGGCCACGCTTGCCAATGAGCTTGTTTCGGTGCTCCGTTATGATGAGACAGCGGGCCGGCCTTCAAAGGTGTTGCCGGATGTGAATTATCACCGCCTTGCCGCGGGCGAGACGGTGGTTATCGTGGATACGGGCTATCCTGGCTCGGCCGAGCTTTCACGTAACGCGCATTCGGGCTGCCTCTCTTTCGAGATGTCATGCGGAAAAAACCGCTTCATCGTCAATTCCGGGTTTCCGCGAAACGCGGCGCCTGAATATCAACGGGCTAGCCGATCGACCGCTGCTCATTCCACCGTCACGCTCGCCGACACGTCTTCATGCAGACTGTCGCGATCCAGATTGCTCGGACCGATCATGGTTTCCGGTGTCAGCCAGGTCGATAGCCGGCGCGAAACGGGCGCAAACGGCAATGATGTCCTGTGGGCGGCGCATGACGGATATCTTCACAACTTCGGCTGTTATCACGAACGGGAGATGGAGCTGAATGCCGCTGGCACCAAGATAAAGGGTCGTGACCTGCTAAGGGCCGATCATAATGCCGCAAACGCGCAGACCCAGTCGGTCTCGGCGGTTTCGCGTTTCCACATCCACCCCCATATCCAGCTGCACCAGCGGGATGATGAGTCAATTTATCTTGAGGCCGCGGACGGAACCACCTGGCTGTTGACGGCACCGGGGTTGGAGCTTTTCGTGACCGAGGACGTGTTCATGGCCGATGCGTCCGGCATGCGGCCATCGCAGCAGATCGAGCTACCGTTCAATCTCGCCAACACGCGGGAGATTCGTTGGCTTATCGAGCGGCAGGCCTGAGCCTTTCCCCCTGGATTCGGCAAAAATACCCTAGTTTTTATCCTTCGACGTCCCCGCTGTTTATTCTTGCGGTAAGCTGTGTTAACGCGGCGGCAATCGCTGGAAAACCCGTTCCAGCCTGTCCTCCCCGTTTAACGGAGTATATTCGATGGCCGTCGTATCCAAAAAAATTCCCGCTCCCGACAAGGTCAAAATTCGCACGGCGCTGCTCTCCGTGTCCGACAAGACCGACATTATCGAGCTGGCGACAGTTCTGTCCAAACTCGGCGTCAAGCTGCTCTCGACGGGCGGAACGGCAAAGGCTATTGCCGATGCCGGTCTGCCGGTGACGGATGTCTCCGAGGTCACCAATTTTCCCGAGATCATGGATGGCCGCGTCAAGACCCTGCATCCCAACGTGCATGGTGGGCTTCTGGCAATCCGGGATGATGCCGAACATGTGGATGCGATGAAGGCTCACGGTATTGAGGCCATCGATCTTTCTGTCATCAATCTTTATCCGTTCGAGGACGTTCGCGCCAAGGGCGGCGATTATCCGACCACGGTGGAAAACATTGATATTGGTGGTCCGGCCATGATCCGGGCATCGGCGAAGAATCATGCCTATGTGACCGTGGTGACCGATCCGTCCGATTATCCTGATCTGGTTGAAGCCCTGCAGGCCGATGACGGACAGACAAGCTATGCGCTGCGCCAGCGCTTCGCCGCCAAGGCCTATGCCCGCACGGCTGCTTATGACGCAATGATTTCCAACTGGTTTGCCGAGGCGCTCGCTATCGAAACCCCTGACTACCGCGCCATTGGCGGCGTGCTGAAGGAAAAGATGCGTTATGGCGAAAACCCGCACCAGAGCGCCGGTTTTTATCTGACCGGAGAAAAGCGGCCTGGCGTGGCAACAGCGACGCTTCTTCAGGGCAAGCAACTGTCCTACAATAATATCAACGACACCGACGCCGCCTACGAACTGGTTGCGGAGTTCCTGCCGGAAAATGCGCCGGCCGTTGCAATCATCAAGCACGCCAATCCCTGTGGCGTCGCGACCGGTCCGACGCTTGCAGAAGCCTACCGGCGAGCGCTGGCATGCGATTCCGTCTCGGCCTTCGGCGGCGTCATCGCTCTCAACCGCACGCTTGATGCGGAAACGGCGGAAGAGATCGTCAAGCTTTTCACTGAAGTCATCATCGCACCTGATGTTACAGAAGAAGCAAAATCGATCATTGCCCGCAAACCTAACCTGCGACTTCTGGCAGCCGGCAGCCTGCCTGACCCGCGCGCGGCCGGCATTACCGCAAAGACGGTTTCGGGCGGCCTTCTGGTCCAAAGTCGCGATAATGGCATGGTCGAAGATCTGGATCTCAAGGTCGTCACCAAGCGCGCGCCGACGGCGCAGGAACTTGAAGACATGAAGTTTGCCTTCAAGATCGCCAAGCACGTGAAATCCAACGCCGTCATCTACGCCAAGGACGGCCAGACAGCGGGTATCGGCGCCGGCCAGATGAGCCGTGTCGACTCAGCCCGTATCGCGGCTCAGAAGGCCGAAGATGCCGCCAGGGCTCTCGGTCTGGCTGAACCGCTGACCCGTGGCTCTGCCGTCGCCTCGGAAGCCTTTTATCCCTTTGCCGATGGCCTGCTTGCGGCGATTGCCGCTGGCGCGACTGCCGTTATTCAGCCCGGCGGTTCCATGCGCGATCAGGAAGTGATCGACGCTGCCAATGAGCACGATGTTGCGATGGTCTTTACTGGCATGCGTCACTTCCGCCATTAAGCGCAATATGATCAGAAATGAACAAGGCCCGAAGAATCGCTCTTCGGGCCTTTTTTGTTTCACGTGGGACAGTGGCGTGAGGGCTCAGGTCACTGCGCCGACCTGCCAGGGCACGAATTCATTATCGCCATAGTCGTAGATCTCGCTGACAGTCTTGTTGCCGGAGGCCACCGCTATGATGTGTTCGAAAATTCTTTCGCCGGATTGTTCGATTGTTTCGTTCCCGGTAACGATCTCGCCGCAGTTCAAATCCATATCTTCCTTCATGTGTTCATACATTTCGGAATTTGTGGCGATCTTGATGCATGGTGCAGGCTTGAAGCCGGAAACCGAGCCGCGGCCGGTGGTGAAACAGATGACGTTACAGCCGCCAGCAACCTGCCCTGTCACGGCGACAGGGTCGTAACCGGGTGTGTCCATGAAGACGAAACCCTGCTCCGTTACTGTCTCCGCAAATTCGTACACCGCCTTCAACGGCATGGATCCGCCCTTAGCGACCGCGCCCAGCGATTTCTCCAGAATGGTTGTCAGGCCGCCAAGCTTGTTGCCGTGAGAGGGGTTGTTGTTGAGTTCATCGCCGTTACGAGCCGTGTAATCCCGCCACCAGTCGATACGCTGCAAAAGCTTTTCGGCGACGGCAGGGGTGATGGCGCGCTTGGTCAAAAGATGTTCGGCGCCGTAAATCTCCGGCGTTTCGGAGAGAACTGTGGTGCCGCCATTGCGGACGATGAGGTCGGAGGCATATCCGAGGGCCGGGTTGGCGGAAATGCCGGAGTATCCGTCGGAACCGCCGCATTCCAGCGCCACTTTCAGCTTTGAAAGAGGCTGTTCCGTACGGCGTGCGGCATTGACCATCGGCAGCATGGCCTTAATCTCGGCAATTGCCGCGTCGATCGTTTTGCGGGTGCCGCCATGCTGCTGGATTGTCATGGTGCGCAGCCGGTCGCCCTCCTCCATTTTGTAATGTTCGAGGATAGGCGCGATCTGGTTGGTCTCACAGCCCAAGCCGATCAACAGGATGCCACCAAAATTGGGATGGCGGGCATAGCCCTGAATGGTGCGGATCAGCAGACGGTAGCCTTCCGATTTTGTATTCAGCGCGCAGCCGCCGCCGTGGGTCAGCGCCACGACGCCATCGACGTTGTCGAAACCATCAAGGCCGCCCTGCTTGTTGAAATAATCGGCGATATAGCGCGACACCGTGGCGGAACAGTTCACAGAAGCGATGACGCCGATATAGTTTCTCGTTCCGACACCGCCGAGGCCACGGTCATATCCCATGAAGGTACGGCGCTCGGCTTCCGGCACCATGCCCTTCTCCTCAATGTCGACGCTGAACTGATGCGCGTGTTCGGAAGGCACCATGGCAAGATTGTGCAGGTGCACGTGCCGGCCAGGTTCGATGTCCTGGGTGGCGATGCCAATCACCTGCCCGTATTTCAGCACCTCATCTCCGGATCTGATGAATTTAAGGGCCACCTTGTGCCCGCGCCCAATCAACTCCAGCGCCGCCAGATCGCCCCTGCCCGTCGCGCCGCCCGCCGGGATGGACCGACGCGCCACCGCAACGTTGTCGTTGGCGTTCAGCAAAATGGTTGCCTCGGAATTCTCACTCACGGATGTTCCTCCTCCCGGTATATTGTCTGCTATGTTCCTGGGTCAGTTTTCGACCCAGCGTCTCTTAGAACCTTCCAGATGGGTATGCATGGCGGCCTGCGCCAACAGCGGGTCTTTCAGTTCAAGCGCGGCGAGAATGGCCTCGTGTTCCTGAAGAGCATGGGTCCAGGTATCGCGGTCTTCAAACTTCACGCGGAGCTGGGCCGAAATGGGGCTATGGCGCTCATCGAAAAGGTTGGCCACCATTCGGGCTAAAACGCTGTTACCGGATTGCTCGGCTATTGTGACGTGAAACAGCCGGTCCTGATCCAGCGGCTTGCGACCGGCCTCTATTTCCCTCTGCATGGTATTGAGTATCTGGCGCAGGGTCGCGATCGCTTCATCGGTCATCCGGCTTGCCGCCAGCACGATGGTGGCACCCTCCAATGCGGCGCGCGCCTGCATCAGTTCGGAGGGGCTGTCGCCAAGCGATTTGGTATGGTGGGTCGTCTGCAGCGCTTCCGCCGAAACATAGACGCCGGAACCCATACGAATTTCCACTGTGTTGTCGATTTCAAGCGCAATCAGAGCCTCGCGCAACGAAGGCCTCGATACACCGAGCTTCTGAGCCAGTTCCCGCTCAGCGGGAAGCCGCGTACCGGGCAGGAATTCACCCAGATCGATGAGTTCGCGTATCTGGTCCGCAATCTGCTGATAAAGCCTGCGCGGCTCCGCTATTTTGGCCTGACCACTCATGAGTTTTACGACAAGTCCTGTCCGAAGTTCATATTTGGCCTTACCGTAGCGCCAAGCGTATCAATACGCAAGAAATTACTTAAATACTTGAAATTACATGTTTTTTACCGAAGCAGTTTAGATATGAAATTTTCGCTATGAGTCCGGATTCGCAAATTGTCAGCTAATTGGCTTGACCATTTTAAAAAACCGGCCTAACCATTTGACCTGTTCATGACCCCGGTGGAGCGGGGATACGGGTGGGAGGTTTCCAGATGTCGCAGGGCGCATCGACAATTCGGGGCGAGTACTCGCCTGAGGAGATGGCGCGCGCGGAGCGTTCGGCCCTTCTGCGTCTCGAAAATATCAGCAAGGAATTCCCGGGCGTCAAAGCCTTGTCGAATGTGCATTTCGATCTGCGCAGCGGCGAGGTGCATGCTGTCTGTGGTGAGAACGGGGCGGGAAAATCGACGCTGATGAAAATCATCAGCGGTGTGTACCAGCCAAGTGATGGCACCATCCTGCACAAGGGCGTGAAGGTGCAATACGCCTCCCCGCTCGAGTCCGAAGCTGCCGGCATCGCCATCATCCACCAGGAACTCAATCTCGTTCCGCATCTTTCTGTCGCCGAAAACATCTATCTTGCGCGCGAACCGCGTCGCGGTTTCCTGGTTGACCGCAAGAAGCTACGCCTCGATGCCAAGCGCTGTCTCGACCGGCTGGGTGTCGATATCGATCCGGATCAGATCGTGCGCGGCCTCTCCGTCGCCCAATGCCAGATGGTGGAAATCGCCAAGGCGCTCTCTCTTGATGCTGAAGTGCTCATCATGGATGAGCCGACTTCTTCTCTGACTGAGCAGGAAACCCGCCTTCTCTTCAAGGTCATCAGAGACCTCAAGGCTTCCGGTGTCGGTATCGTCTATATTTCTCACCGTCTCGACGAAATGGCCGAGATCGTCGATCGTGTGACGGTCTTGCGCGACGGACGTTATATTTCGACCGACGACTTCGCCTCCATCACCGTTGATGACATCGTCACGCGTATGGTCGGGCGTCCGCTGGAGGATAAATTTCCCGAGCGCACGTCGCGCCCGACGGACGATATCATCTTCTCCGTCGATGGGCTGACCCGCAACGGCGTGTTCAGCGATGTCAGTTTTTCGCTTCGGCGCGGCGAAATCCTGGGTTTTGCCGGCCTTATGGGCGCAGGTCGAACGGAAGTCGCGCGGGCGATTTTTGGGGCGGACCCGCTCGATGCCGGCAAGATCACCTTCAATGGGCGCGAGCTTTCGATCAGCTCACCGCAGGATGCGATTGAAGAAGGCATCGCCTATCTCTCGGAAGACCGGAAAAGCGACGGCCTCGCCATCAAGATGTCGGTAGCGGCCAATACGACGCTCGCCAATCTCGGCGAACTTTCCAACCGTTTTGGGCTGATCGACTTCAGGAAACACGACGAGGTCACCAAGCGATACGTCGACCTCTTGAATATCCGCACGCCTTCCATCGAGCAGACGGTGCGCCTGCTATCGGGGGGGAATCAGCAAAAGATCATCATCGGCAAGTGGTTGTTCCGCCAATCCCGTATCCTGTTCTTCGATGAGCCTACACGTGGCATCGATGTCGGTGCGAAATTCGCGATCTACAAGATCATGGATGAGCTGGCCGCTCAGGGCATCGGTGTCATTCTCATCAGTTCGGAACTGCCGGAAATTCTGGGGCTGACGGACCGCATCGCGGTTTTCCACCAGGGCCGGATCACGGGCGTGCTCGAAACCGCCAAGACCAATCAGGAAGAAATCATGCGGTATGCGTCCGGTTACGGCCGGGCCGCGCAGTGAGGAACGACATGGCCAATATTGCAGAACCCAAAAAGGGCTTCGCTGTCAGCGATCGCCAGAAGGACATCATCCAGAAATTTGCCGCGCTCGGCAGCCTGTTCGCCCTTGTCGCGGTGTTCTCCGCCACCAGCAGCGCCTTTTTTACCGTCAATAACGGCATGACGATCGCGTTGCAGGTCACGTCCATCGCTCTGCTCGGCATTGGCGCCACCTGTGTCATCATCACCGGCGGCATCGACCTTTCCGTCGGTTCGGTGCTGGCTCTTGCAGGGGTCGTTGCCGCTCTTGCGGTGAAGGAACTCGGCATGCCGGTGCCGGTCGGCATGTTGCTCGGCATTCTGACGGGTTCGCTCTGCGGGCTGATCAACGGGCTGCTGGTCACGCGCTTCAAGCTGCCGCCCTTCATCGCCACGCTCGGCATGATGCTGATTGCCCGCGGTGTGGCATTGCAGATCACCGGTGCGCGCGCCGTGTCCGGCCTTGGCGAATCCTTCGGCGAACTTGGCAACGGCGCCCTTTTCCGCATCGTCAATATCGGTGATGACGGCTTTCCGAATGTCGTATTTCCAGGCATTCCCTACCCTGTCATCCTGATGGTGGTGATTGCGCTTGCGGTGTCCTTCATGCTCAACCGCTCGATCCTCGGCCGCCACATCTATGCCGTGGGTTCCAATGCAGACGCCGCACGTCTTTCCGGCGTCAACGTCGCCCGCGTCACCAACTTCACATACATCCTCTCCGGTACGCTTGCCGGGTTGACGGGCTGCGTTTTGATGTCGCGCCTCGTTACCGCCCAGCCTAACGAAGGTGTGATGTATGAGCTGGATGCCATTGCCAGCGCGGTTATCGGCGGCACATCGCTGATCGGCGGCGTGGGCACGATTTCAGGCACGGCCATCGGCGCCTTCGTCATCGGCATCCTGCGCAACGGTCTTAATATGAATGGCGTCTCTGCCTTCACGCAACAGATCATCATCGGCCTCGTCATTCTGGTCACCGTCTGGATAGACCAGTTGCGCAACCGCCGCTGATCAAAGGGCTGCGGACCCTTTCCGCAAAAAAGATCGGCAGGGGAGGCCCGGTATGCCGACATCACGGAGGAAGAAATGAAAAAAATTGCGACTGCCCTTCTGACATCCGCAATCGCGCTGTGGAGCGTTTCCACCGTGCAGGCCGGTGAAATCGCCGTCATCGTCAAGACCGTCAATTCGACTTTCTGGCAGAACGTCCAGAAGGGCGCCGATGCGGCCATGAAGAATTCTTCAGGCAACACCATGACCTTCCAGGGTCCGGCTGCGGAATCGGCCATTGCCGACCAGGTTAACATGGTTGAGAACGCCATCAACCGTAAGGTCGCCGGCATCGTGCTTGCACCTTCCGATCCGGACGCGCTGGTGCCTGCTGTCAAGAAGGCCTGGGAAGCCCGTATCCCCGTCGTTCTCATCGACTCGCAGCTCGCCAAGGGCTCTGAGCAATATTACCAGTCGTTCCTCGCGACCGATAACAAGAAAGCCGGCGAACTGGCAGCGCAGGCGTTGATCGACAAGGTGGGCAAGGAAGGCAAGATCGCCGTCATGTCCTATGTCGCCGGGGCTGGTTCTGAAATCGGCCGTGTCGGCGGTTTCACCGATTACATCCAGATGAACTCAAACCTGAAGATCGTCGGCCCGTTCTACTCGCAGTCGCAGATGGCGACCGCGCTGAACCAGACGACCGACGTTCTGGCCGCCAATTCGGACCTGAAGGGCATTTTCGGCGCCAATGAGCCGACGGCCATCGGCGTTGGCCGTGCGCTCGCCCAGTCAGGCAAGGCCGGCAAGGTCGTCGCCATCGGCTTCGACGGCAACCAGGATCTGCAGAACTTCGTGAAGGACGGCACGCTCGCCGGAATCGTGGTTCAGGGCTCCTATCAGATGGGTGAAAAGGGCGTCGAAACCGTCACCAAGCTCATCAACAAGGAAAAGGTCGAGAAGTTCGTCGACACCGGCGTCGTTGTTGTCACCAAGGACAATATCGAAAAGCCGGAAGCAAAGAACGTTCTTTACTGATCAAGCGATGACGCGCCGCTTCACCGGCGGCGCGTCTTTCCAAAGGCAAGCTGGAAAGTCTCCGCGATGAAAGTCTCCGATACACGTAAATTGCCGCGCCGCGCCGTCGACGTTACCGTCATGGGTCTCGGTTGCGCCCAGATGGGCAATCTCTACCGCGTTACGCCCTATGAAGAGTCCAAGGGTGCGTTTGACAAGGCATGGGAAAGCGGCATGCGTTATTTCGATACCGCGCCGTTTTATGGATATACGCGGTCGGAGCGTCGCCTGGGGACCATGGTGACGGAGCATGACCGGAGCGAATATTCGCTGAGCACCAAGGTCGGTCGCGTCATGGTTCCCGATGAGACCGTCGGCCCCAAAGAGGATGCCTATATTGCGCCGCTACCCTTCCGCCCGTTCTATGATTATTCCTATGATGGCATTCTACGCTCTTTCGAGGCCAGCCAGCAGAGGCTCGGCGTTCTGAAGCCGGATATTCTTTATGTGCACGATATCGGCTCCTACACACATGGCGAAAAGCACCAGCATTACTGGGAGCAGCTGACCGCTGGCGGCGGCTTCCGGGCGCTTGGCAAGCTGCGTGAGGAAGGTTCAACTGGCGCTATCGGCCTTGGCGTCAACGAGTGGGAAATTGTCAACGACGCCATGGATGTCTTTGACATCGACGTCGCCATGCTTGCCGGCCGCTATACGCTGCTGGAGCAGCAGAGCCTTGCTTTCATGAACCGCTGCGCCGAAAGCGGTGTCGGCATCGTTGTCGCCGGTGCTTTCAATTCCGGCATTCTCGCGGGCAACCGCAAATTCAATTATGCCGATGCGCCTGCCGATATCCTTACGCGGGTTGATGCGCTGCAGGGTGTCTGCGAAGAAGTCGGTGTGTCGCTGCAGGCGGCTGCATTGCAATTTCCGCTGGCCCATCCGGCTTCGGTCACCGTCGTCTCGGGCGCGCGGAATGCGCAGCAGCTCGCTTCCAATATCGAATGGTTCGAACAATCTATTCCGGATGAGTTCTGGGCGGAACTGCACAGACGCGGTCTGATCGCCGAAGGTGCGCCGGTGCCGGGCGGAAAGGCCTGAGGCAATGCTTATCGACGCCCACCAGCATTTCTGGTTAATGAAGGACCGTGCCGGCCAGTGGCCGCCGCCGTCGCTCGCCGCCATCTACCGGGATTTTCTTCCAGCGGATCTATCGCCATTGCTGGCCGCGGCCGGAATTTCCGGCACCGTGCTGGTTCAGACGATGGAGACGGCTGCTGATACGGATTTCATGCTGGCGCTGGCGGAAGAAACAGATTTCATCAAAGGTGTGGTCGGCTGGGTGGACATGAAGTCTCCCGATGCTGCAACGGAAATCGCCCGCCGGGCAAAACATCGGGCGTTCAAAGCCGTGCGCCCGATGCTGCAGGGCATGGAAGACGTGGCATGGATCGATGATCCGCTGCTCGATCCCGCCGTGGCGGCGTTGGTGAACCACGGCCTGGCGTTCGATGCGCTGGTCCTGCCGCCCAATCTGCCGCATCTCCTCGCGTTTGCCCGGCGTCACCCGCAATTGCCTGTTGTCATCGACCATGGTGCCAAGCCGCTGATTGCGACCGGCCACTACAGCGCCTGGCGCAAGGATATGGGCGCTTTGGCGGCTCTTCCCAATGTCCATTGCAAGCTCTCCGGCCTCCTGACCGAGCGCGGCGATCAGCGACCGGAAGCAGTGCGGCCCTATGCCGAAACCATTCTGGAGCTGTTCGGCGCAGACCGGGTGATTTTCGGCAGCGACTGGCCGGTTTTGCGACTGGCGGGCGATTATCAGGAATGGCTGGACTTCTGTCGCGATATCGTGCCGGCAGCGGACCATGCGGCAGTCTTCGGCGGTAACGCCATTCGTTTTTACTCCCTTTCCCACAGGTGATCCATGCTGGCGATTTTCTGCGACACTCCCGGTCAACTCAGCGCCAAGGATCTGCCTAAACCTGTGCGTGGCGAAGGTGAGGTGCTGGTGCGCGTCCGTCGCATCGGGGTTTGCGGTACGGATCTCCACATCTTCACCGGCAATCAGCCCTACCTCTCTTATCCGCGGATCATGGGCCATGAGCTCTCCGGTACGGTTGAAGAGGCGCCGCAGGGCAGCCATCTGTCCGTCGGCGACGTTGTTACCATCATTCCGTATATTTCTTGCGGAAAATGTAGCGCCTGCCTTAAGGTCAAGAGCAATTGCTGCCGCAATATCGGCGTGCTCGGCGTTCATCGTGACGGCGGAATGGTGGAATATCTGAACGTGCCGCAGCAATTCGTGTTGAAGGCTGAAGGGCTGAGCCTCGACCAGGCGGCGATGACCGAATTTCTGGCTATCGGCGCGCATGCGGTGCGCCGTGGCAACGTCGAAAAAGGACAGAAGGTTCTGATCGTCGGCGCCGGACCGATCGGCATGGCGGTAGCGGTTTTCGCGGTTCTCGATGGCGGCGAAGTCACGATGATCGATGGCCGTACCGACCGGCTGGATTTTTGCAAGGAGCATCTCGGCGTCGCCCATACAGTGTCGCTTGGGGACGGCGACAAAGATCGTCTTTCCGAGATTACCAACGGTGATTTCTTCGATGCGGTCTTCGATGCGACCGGTAATCCTAAAGCCATGGAGCGCGGCTTTTCCTTCGTCGGCCATGGCGGTTCGTATGTGCTTGTTTCCATCGTCGCGAGCGATATCAGCTTCAACGATCCGGAGTTCCACAAACGTGAAACGACGCTGCTCGGCAGCCGCAATGCGACGCCGGAGGATTTCGAACGCGTGTTGCAGGCATTGCGGGAAGGGAAAGTACCTGAGGCGCTGATTACGCACCGTATGGCGCTTGCCGACGTTCCATCGCAGTTCGCAGGGCTGACAGATCCGAAAGCCGGAGTCATCAAAGGCATGGTGGAGGTCGCATGACGCCCGAGACGCCCATCCTGCAATTCGGTACCAGCCGCTTTCTTCTTGCGCATGCGGACCTCTTTGTCTCGCAAGCACTGGACAAGGACGAGGCTATTGGTCGCATCGCGATTGTCCAGACAACCGGCAATGCGGAAAGCCTGAAGCGTGTCGCGGCGCTAAATAGTGGCGCGCCCTACCCCGTGCGCATTCGCGGCATCCGTGACGGGCGGAACGTGGATGAGGAAATTGAGGGCAAGGCTGTCGCGCGGGCCCTGACCTCGGCAACCGAATGGGAGGAAGTACGCCGCCTCGCCTGCGAAGCTGCTGTCATCTTGTCCAATACCGGAGACCGCGGTTATGAGCTTGATTCTGCGGATGGCGCAGATCTCACGGAGGATTTTACGGCCGTCCCGAGGAGTTTTCCGGCGAAACTCTGCATTTTGCTGCTCGAACGTTTTCAGCGCAATCCGGAAGCGCCCGTGTCCATCTTTCCTTGTGAACTTGTGCCGCGTAATGGCGAAAAGCTGAAAGAGGTCATTCGCCGGCTTGCCGATGAATGGCAATTGCCGGCGGGTTTTGCCTTTTACCTGAACGAAAAGTGCCGTTTCGCCAATAGCCTGGTCGATCGCATCGTTTCCGAGCCTATCGATCCGGTAGGTGCAGTGGCGGAGCCTTACGCGCTCTGGGCGATCGAAAAGCAGGACGGGCTTGTTCTGCCCTGCACTCACCCTGCCGTGGTGCTGACGGACGATCTCGATCACTATGAAAAGCTGAAGCTTTTCCTGCTCAATCTCGGCCATTCCTATCTGGCGGAACGCTGGCTGCAGGATGCGCGGGCGAAGGACGAGACGGTGCGCCAGGCAATGGACGACAGTGCACTCGTCGCGGATCTGGAAACGTTATGGCGCGACGAGGTTCTGCCGGTCTTTATTGCTGAAGGCATGGGAAATGATGCGCAGGCCTATATCGGCGTGCTGCGGGAGCGTTTACGCAATCCCTTCCTTGCCCATCGACTGGCCGATATCGCCGGTAATCACGATGAGAAGAAGCGCCGACGCTTTGCTCCGGTCATTGCCGCAGCGGACCGGCTGGGATTGAGCCTGCCGCAATCAAAGCTGCGCGCGGCGCTTGCCACCATCAGAAAGTAACGGAGTTTTTCATGCAGCGTATGGGAATGGTGATAGGCGTCAAGCCGGAGATGATCGCGGAGTATAAAAGGCTGCATGCCGCCGTCTGGCCGGAAATTCTGGCGCTGATCAGCGATTGCAATATCCGTAACTACACGATTTTCCTGCGGGAGCCGGAAAACCTGCTGTTTGGCTATTGGGAGTATCATGGCACCGGTTTCAGCGCCGATATGGCGAAGATGGCGGCAAGCCCCAAGAACCAAGAATGGTGGTCTTTTACCATTCCCTGCCAGAAACCGCTCGAAACCCGCAGGGACGGCGAGTGGTGGGCTATGATGGAAGAGACCTTCCACCACGACTGAACGATTCCATAGGCACTGACCGCGAGTAAACGGCCATGACAAAAATTACTGATCTGCGTGTTTTCGACCTGCGTTTCCCCACATCCCAGAGCCTGGACGGCTCCGATGCGATGAACCCCGACCCGGATTATTCGGCGGCTTATGTCATTCTCGACACGGATGAGCCGGGTCTTAAAGGCCACGGGCTGACCTTCACCATCGGCCGGGGCAACGATATTTGCTGCATGGCCATCGAAGCGATGCGTCACCTCGTCGTCGGCACCGATCTTGCCACGGTCACTGAGAACCCGGGCAAATATTGGCGGCATCTGACCAGCGACAGCCAGCTGCGCTGGATCGGCCCCGACAAGGGTGCAATGCATCTCGCCACCGGCGCCGTTGTCAACGCGGTGTGGGATTTGCTGGCCAAGAAAGCCGGCAAGCCGGTGTGGCAGCTGGTGGCTGATATGAGCGCAGAAGAAATCGCCGATATCGTTGATTACCGTTATCTCACTGACGTGCTGACCCGGGACGAGGCGCTCGCAATTCTCAAGAAAGCCGAAAGCGGCAAAAAGGAACGCATCGAGACGCTGAAGAGCGAAGGTTACGCCTGCTATACGACCTCTGCAGGCTGGCTCGGTTATGACGACGACAAGCTGCGCCGTCTTTGCCAGGAAGCCATCGATGCCGGTTTCAACCATGTGAAGATGAAGGTTGGACGTGATCTGGAGGATGACATTCGCCGTCTCGCCATTGCCCGCGAAGTGATCGGCCCCGACCGTTATCTGATGATCGATGCCAATCAGGTGTGGGAAGTGGACCAGGCAATCGAGTGGGTGAATAAGCTCGCCTTTTCCAAGCCCTTCTTCATCGAAGAACCGACCAGCCCGGATGATGTCGCCGGCCATCGCAAGATTCGCGCAGCCATTGGTTCCGTGAAGGTGGCGACGGGCGAAATGTGCCAGAACCGCATCATGTTCAAGCAGTTCATCGCTGAAGGCGCGATCGATGTGGTGCAGATCGACAGCTGCCGTATGGGTGGCCTCAACGAAGTGCTGGCGGTGCTGCTGATTGCCGCCAAATACAATCTGCCGGTCTGGCCGCATGCCGGCGGCGTCGGGCTTTGCGAATATGTGCAGCACCTGTCGATGATCGACTATCTGGTGGTTTCAGGCACCAAGGAAGGTCGCGTCATCGAATATGTGGATCACCTACACGAGCATTTCATCGAGCCCTGCGATATCAGAAACGCCGCTTATATGCCGCCGAAACTGCCGGGTTTCTCCATCGAAATGAAGCCGGAGTCGATTGAAACCTACACTTTCGAGGGATGATCGAAAGAGAGCAGCGCCGCTTGAAGGCGCTGCCACTCAGCGTCGTTACCCGGAAGGCCGAAACGGATGTCGTGCGGCCTTTCATCGAAAATGCGCACGAGTATTCCGAGACGGCCGAGATGATCGAACAGGGCCTTGGAACGCTCGTCCCGCACCAGTGTGAACAGAGGCGTGCCGCCAACCCCGTTCAGCCCCGCTTTTTCCAAAAGGCAATTCATGCGCCGTGCTTCATCCGCGAGACGCAGCCGCATCGCAGATTGCCACGTTCCATCCGCCAGGGCTTCCGTTGCAATGTGCAGCGCCGGGCCGGAAACCGCCCATGGGCCGAGCCTCGCCTCCAACCCCGCAGCGATATCAGGGTGCGCAATTGCAAAACCAAGCCGGATTCCCGCCAGGCCATAAAATTTGCCGAAGGAACGAAGGACGACCAGAGCGTGCCGATCAACGCTATCCGCAAGGCTCTCGGCGCCTCCGGTTTCGATGAAGGCTTCATCCACCACCAGCAGGCCGCCGTTTCGATGTATTGAATCGGCGAGCCGCAAAAGAGTTTCGCGATCGATGATCCGTCCGTCGGGGTTGTTGGGATTGACCACCACCACGTAGTCGTGAGCGATCAGGTCGCTGACATGCTCCACTTCCCTCATGGTCAGCCCGGCCATGCGTGCGGTGCGGGCATGTTCCGCGTAGGCAGGTGACAGCACCGCGCCGCTCTTGGCGCCCCGGACAAGTGCGGTTTGAGCCAGCAGCGGCATGAGCATCTGGGTGCCGGGCGATAGCGTGACATGTCGGGCGGAGGGTGCGCCGAAATGGAGTGCGGCCAGCCGTTTCAGATAGTCGGCCGTCTCGGGCTCCGGCAGGCGAGCGAATGCGCTGGCGGGAATGGCAGAATACGGATAGGGATGCGGGTTGATTCCGGTCGAAAGGTCGATCCACGGTTCAGACGCGTCTGGAAACATCAGGCGCGCTCTGCCGAGATTGCCGCCGTGGCGGATCGCAGCCTGTGCCATTTCTGATATTGTCTCGCCCATGTTCCTCGCTCTCGCTTTCCTGTCGCTCGTGATCGAACGCCTGACCGGTTATCCGGACTGGCTGTTCAAACATATCGGCCATCCTGTCACCTGGGTCGGTTCGCTTATCGCGCTGCTGGACCAAAAATGGAACCGGGACAGCGCGTCATTTTCACGGCGCAAGGCCGCGGGTGTTGTGGCGCTGGTTGTTTTTGTCGGGCTGACGGTGATCCTTGCATGGTTTGCGCAATCTGTTCTGCTTTTCCTGCCCTTCGGACTTCTGGTGGTCGCCATCCTCGGTGCTTCGCTTCCGGCGCAGAAAAGTCTGGAACAGCATGTGGAGGCGGTTGCGACTGCGCTGGAGCGTGAAGGAGTTGAGGGTGGCCGCAAGGCTGTCTCGATGATCGTCGGCCGCGACCCGCAAAAGCTGGATGAGGCGGCGATCTGCCGGGCGGCGATCGAAAGTCTCGCCGAGAACTTTTCCGATGGCATCGTCGCCCCTGCCGTCTGGATGGGGCTTCTGGGCCTGCCAGGTGGCGCGGCTTATAAGGCGGTCAATACGGCCGACAGCATGATCGGTCATCGTTCGCCTCGCCATGAAGCGTTCGGCTGGGCTTCGGCCCGGCTTGACGATCTCATCAATCTGCCCGCTTCGAGATTGAGCGGCAGCCTGTTTGTCGTCGCCGCATTTTTTGTCGAGGGCGCGTCGCCAAAAGCGGCCATTGCCGCGATCCGTCGCGATGCGCACCACCACCGCTCTCCCAATGCAGGCTGGCCGGAGGCGGCGCTGGCCGGCGCGCTGGGTTTTGCGCTTGCCGGACCGCGTTCTTACGGCGGACAGATGATCGAAGCGCGTTTCATGGGGGACGGCGGAAGGTCTGCGCTGGTCGCCGGCGATATTCGCACGGCGTTGCGGCTGGCTCGGATTGCGGACCTGTTGCTGATCGGCCTATTCGGGCTTCTGGCGATCCTTATCGCGCTATAGCCAGCAGCCCGTCGAGATCGAGGTGCTGTTCCATATGCGCAGCCAGACGGTCGAGAACCGCATCCACCTGCGCATCATAGTTCAGGTCGGTGCCGCACCCGCCGAGACGCTCCAACCATGCGCCGCGCTGGCTATCATGAGCAAAGAGGCCGTGAATATAGGTGCCGAAGACACGGCCGTCGGGTGAGATGCTTCCATCGTAATGCCCGTCGATCGTCGAAAACACCAGATTGCCTGCTGCTCCCGTGGTCTCCCCGACATGCATTTCGTAGCCGGATAAACCAACACCATCAAAGCTCACGCCTTGAACGGAAACGAGTCGCTTGTCACCCGTCAAAACCGTCTCGACATCAAGCAGGCCGAGCCCGTCCACAGTCGCAGGTGATCCCTCGATACCGTCAGGATCCGCAACGGTTTTTCCGAGCATCTGGTAGCCACCGCAAAGGCCGAGAACGTAGCCGCCGCGGCGCACATGCGCCTTTATGTCGATGTCCAGACCCGCATCTTTCAGCACGGCGAGATCGGCAATGGTGGATTTTGAACCGCACAGCAAAACCAGCCGGCAATCGGCGGGAATGGTCTCGCCCGGCCGCACGCGGATCAGTTCCACGTCCGGCTCCATGTCCAGAGGGTCGAGATCATCGAAATTGGAAATGTGCGGCAGGATCGGCACGGCGATGCGGATCTTTGCGCCGGGTTTTCGCTCAGCCGGGCCGGAAAGACCGAGCGCGTCCTCAGCCGGCAGTTTCGTGGCATCGGAGAAATGCGGCAGAAGGCCTATCGAGGCCCAGCCTGTCCTTTTCTGAATTATCCGCATGCCGTCCGAAAACAACGCGGGATCACCGCGAAATCGGTTGACGATGAAACCTTCGATCATCGCCGCATCGTCAGGTTCGAGGACGGCTTTGGTACCGACAAGGCTGGCGATGACGCCGCCGCGGTCAATATCGCCGATGAGGATCACAGGCGCGTCAGCAGCTCTCGCAAACCCCATATTGGCGATATCATTGGCACGCAGATTGATTTCGGATGCGCTGCCCGCCCCCTCCACCAGCACCAGATCGGCCTGTTGTTTCAGGCGGTTGAAGCTATCCAGCACGCGCGGCATCAACCCGGCTTTCAGGTGCTGGTAATCGGCTGCCCTGGCATTGCCGGCGATTTTGCCCTGAACCACCACCTGTGCCCCGGTCTCGCTCTGCGGTTTCAGAAGAACCGGATTCATGTGGACAGAGAGGGGTACGCCAGCGGCCCGCGCCTGCAGCGCCTGTGCTCGGCCGATCTCGCCGCCGTCGGCGGTAACGGCCGCATTATTCGACATGTTCTGTGGTTTGAACGGCATGACGGATAGGCCGCGCCTGACGAAGGCGCGGGCTAGACCGGCCACCATCAGCGATTTGCCGACATCCGAGCCGGTTCCCTGAAACATCAGAACCCGTGCGGCCATGTCAGAATTCTATCCCTGGCTGTGCTTTCACGCCCGCCTTGAAATGATGCTTTACCAGCGTCATCTCCGTCACCATGTCGGCGGCGTCGATCAGCGGTTGCTTGGCATTGCGGCCGGTGACGATGATGTGCAGATCGGGCCGGCGGCTGGCCAGCGTCGTCACGACCTCGTCAAGCGGCAGGTAATCATAACGCAATGCGATATTCAGTTCGTCGAGTATCAGCAGGCCGATCGTCTGGTCAGCCATCAGTGTCACGGCTTCTTCCCACGCCTTCGCGGCAGCGGCAACATCGCGCTTCAGATCCTGCGTATCCCAGGTGAAGCCTTCCCCCATGGTACGCCACACCACCTTGTCACCGAACAGAGCCAGCGCCTGCTGTTCGCCGGTCGACCATGCACCCTTGATGAATTGCACGACGCCGACCCTGCGCCCGATGCCGAGCATACGCAACGCAAGGCCGAAGGCGGCCGTGGACTTGCCCTTGCCGGGGCCGGTATTGATCATCAGCAGACCTTTTTCGATGGTCTTTGCCGCGACTTCGGCATCCTGCACCGTCTTGCGGTTGACCATTTTCTGCCGATGGCGCTCGGCTTCGTTGTCGCTGATGTCGCGTGTCATCGCATATTCCTTCTTCACTCCAGCAGCCGGGAACTTATCCCTGCCCTTCGGAGCGGCGACTATACCCAATTTGCCGCACCCGGCAATGCGCGAGCCACGGGGGGCGGCATTGACCCCAAAGCCCGTTCGGCCTAAGGGTAAGGAACTGACGGTCTTTCCCCGGCAACGGGAAAAGCTAAGAGGGAACACGGTTCCACCCTGAAACGGGTCATTCCGTGGCTGCCCCCGCAACTGTAAGCGGCAAGCCCGCACCGTAAAGCCACTGGACCAGAGAGACGGTTCGGGAAGGCGGTGTCCGGGCGCTCATCGAGCCGCAAGCCAGGAGACCTGCCGCTTCAGGAAAAACGTCTACCGGGCGGGGTGCTCCGGTCAGTCGATGACGTCGAACAGCCGGTCTGTGCCTGTGCGCATACCGTTTTCGATATCCGCACCCCGAAGAATTTGACTCGGCGCGAGAACGATACGGTTTGGATATTTCAGCGACATCTTCATTTGCTGGTGGAAACGCGCAGGATGAAACGGCGTCCGGTGTGGTCGTTTTCGTTTGCCGAAGCTGTCGCGACGAAGCTGATCCCAGTGCCGAGCCACGTGCCGGCTCACGTCTTGCCGAGGCCGTCACCGCAGAGGCGGAAGCGTCCGGCATCGCGGTCCGTTCCGTCAATTGTCTCGCCAACTGCAAACGTGGCCTCAGTGCCGTGCTGCGCAGCGCCAATGGCTGGTCCTATGTGTTTGGCGGGCTGACACCCGACGATGCAGGGGACCTGCTGACCGGCGCGCGGCTTCTTTCTGCGTCTTCAGATGGCCTGATGCCCTGGCGCGGCCGCCCCGAACCATTAAAGCGCGGCATGGTGGCGCGCATTCCCCCATTCGATTTTACCGAGGAGAGATCATGAACAACCATCTGGACCGCGTTCCCTGCACCATCGTCACCGGTTTTCTGGGGGCGGGAAAAACGACGCTGTTGCGTGGTCTTCTGGAAAAGCTGGACGGCAAGCGGCTCGCAATCATCGTCAATGAATTCGGCGATATCGGTATCGACGGCGAAATCCTGAAAGGCTGCGGCATTGAAAGCTGCCCCGAAGAAAACATCGTCGAACTGGCCAACGGCTGTATCTGCTGCACGGTGGCTGACGATTTCCAGCCCGCGATCGAACAAATTCTCAGCCGCCAGCCGAAGGTGGAGCATATCCTGATCGAGACCTCTGGTCTTGCCCTGCCTAAGCCGCTGGTCCAGGCTTTCCAATGGCCGGCCATCAAGAGCCGCGTGACCGTGGACGCCGTCGTGGCCGTGGTGGATGGCGCCGCCCTTGCTGAAGGAAAGGTCGCGCACGACATGGAGGCGCTCGCTGCTCAGCGGGCCAATGACGAGGCGCTTGATCACGATGATCCGGTTGAGGAAGTTTTCGAGGACCAGGTCGCCTGCGCCGATCTCATCGTTCTCACCAAGGCCGATCTCCTTGATGAAGCCGGCCTCGACAAGGCGAGGGCGCATGTGCTCGAACATCTGCCGAAGGCGGCGAAGATCGTTGTGGCCTCCAATGGCGCCATCGACCCCGCCGTGCTGATCGGTCTTGGTCTTGCCGTTGAAGAGGATATCGAAAACCGCCGCACCCACCATGACGGTGAACTGGACCATGAGCACGACGATTTCGACAGCTTCGTCATCGACCTGCCGGCCGTAGCCGATCCGGAAGCACTGGCGGCGCGCATTGCCGAAACGGCTGCGGCTGAAAACGTCCTGCGCATCAAGGGCTTTGTCGAAGTTTCCGCCAAGCCCATGCGTCTGCAGGTGCAGGCGGTCGGAAGCCGGGTCAATCATTATTACGACCGCCCCTGGGCAGCGGGCGAGCAGCGCCGCAGCCGACTGGTCATTATCGGCGAAAAGGGCATCAATCGCGAAAAGATCGAACAGATGCTGGCCGCCTGACGATGCATATTCTTGCCACCACATCCTCGTCTCTTGACGATCTGATCGAGCCGGTTGACCTCAACCAGCCTCGATCGGATGTGGTGATGCTGTCGTTTTCGACAAGCGATCTTGCCGGGCTTGAGCAGGCGTGGCGACAGGCGGACAGTGTGCTCCCCAGCCTGTCCGCCGCAAACCTCGCCGAGCTTCGCCATCCCATGTCGGTTGACCTGTGGATCGAAAAGACGGCGGAGCATGCCACGGTCATCCTTGTCCGAATCCTCGGTGGAGCGGAACGCTGGCGTTATGGAGTTGATCAGCTTTCCAGCATGGCGCGCCGACGTGGGATAAAGCTTCTGCTTCTGCCCGGCGAATGCAGTGAAAGGGACGAAAAGCTCGAAGCGGCGTCGACCGTGGACACACACATCCTGGCATCCGTCCTTTCCTTTTTCCGCGAAGGTGGAAGAGAGAATATGGGTCGCCTTGCCGGTGGCCTCGCCGCTCTGGCAAGAGATGACGCATGGCCGATGATAGAAGCTGAGCCATTGCCGAAAGCCGGCTTTTATCGGCCGGGGGTGGGGGTGTTGGGGCAAATGGAGGCCTGCTCTGGCTTCCCGGCTGCCGCGCCCGTTCTGCCTATTGTCTTTTATCGCTCCATGTTGCTGGCTGCGGATGCAGCGCCGGTGGATGCGCTCTTTCACGCGCTTTGCGAGCGCGGTTTCTCCCCGGTGCCGATTTTTGTCAGCGGCCTGAAGGATGGCGACGCCCTTCGCTTTCTCGAAAAGGCGCTGAGGGATATTCAGCCGGCTGCCATCCTTGCTGCGACGGCCTTTGCCAGTCAGAGCGATGCCGATGGCCATACGCTGTTCGATCGGCTTGGCGTTCCCGTTTTCCAGGTCGCCATGGCGACGACCCGCCGCGACGGCTGGGCGGCGAATGCGCGTGGACTAAACCCGTCCGATCTTGCCATGCATATTGTGCTGCCTGAACTGGATGGCCGGATTTTCGCAGGCGTGATTTCCTTCAAGCAGCCTCGGACCGATGGCGGTATCAGTCTCGTAAACATGCCGGAGGCGGATTGTGTCGAACAGGTGGCAAGCCGCATCGCGGCCTTCCTGCGTTTGAAAAATACCTCGCCGGAGGAGCGGCGCATTGTCGTTCTGATGCCGGATTATCCGGGTGCAGCCCCGGGTCGAACCGGTTATGCCGTTGGTCTGGATGTGCCGCAAAGCGTGCTCGAAATGCTGCGAGATCTTGCTGATGCCGGCTATTGCGTCGAAGATATTCCTGAAACGGCAAGGGCGCTGCTCGATCGCCTTGAGCAGCAGAAAGCGACGATCGATCTTGCGGACTATCGAGGTTTTCTTTCGGGTTTGCCTGACGATGCCGCGGCCTCCTTGAGTGCGACATGGGGAGCTGCGGAAAGTGATGAAGCTTTCGCCGATGGCGGGTTTCGTTTTCGCGTCGCGCGTTTCGGCCAGGTCTTCGTGGCGCTTGCGCCGGACAGGGGGCGCAATGAGGACCGCCGGGTTGACTATCACGATCCCGCCCTGCCTCCGCGCCACGCGCTTGTTGCCTTCGGCGCATGGATGCAGCGCGTGGCATCCGCCCATGCCATCGTGCATGTGGGCGCGCACGGTACGCTGGAATGGCTGCCGGGCAAGACAGTGGCGCTTTCCCGCAAGTGCTTTCCGGAAATTGTCACTGGTCCGCTGCCGGTGATTTATCCGTTTATCGTTTCCAATCCCGGTGAGGCGGCGGTGGCGAAACGGCGCATTGCAGCCGTCACCATCGGCCATATTCCGCCGGTGCTGGTTAATGCCGGGCTTTCGCCGGAACAACTGGCGCTTGAACAGCTGGTCGACGAATATGCGCAGGCCGATGGGCTCGATCGGCGACGGCGCGACCGGCTGGCGAAGCTGATCATTGAAAAAGCGCAGGAAACCGGGCTTGCAACCGAGGCCGGCGTGAATACGAAGGACGATGCCGACGCCGCCCTCTCACGCATCGACGCCTTTCTCTGTGATCTCAAGGATTTTGCGATCAAGGACGGCCAACACATTTTCGGCCGATGCGCCGAAGGTGAGGCTGATCCTCTGAGACTTCAAAGCGCCCGGGCCGAGAAGGCGGCCTTGCTTGCCGCACTCGATGGCCGGCACGTTGCTCCCGGTCCTTCCGGCGCACCGGCACGGGGCCGGATCGATGTACTTCCCACGGGCCGCAATCTTTATGCAGCGGATCCGCGCACGATGCCGACGCCCACCGCTTTTGAACTCGGGCGCATGGCCGGCGAAGAGGTGCTCCGTCATCATCTGCAGAGCCACGGGGATTGGCCGAAACATCTGGTGTTCGATCTCTGGGGAAGTGCCAGTCTTCGCAACGGCGGCGAGGATGTGGCGCAGGCGCTGCACCTGATGGGAGCGCGGCCGATTTACGACGCCGGCACCGGCCGCGTGACCGGCATCGAGGTGCTGCCGCCGGCCAGCCTCGGCCGTCCACGCGTTGATGTGACGTTCCGCATTTCCGGCCTGTTTCGGGATATGTTTCCTGCGCTGATCGCGCTTCTCGATGCTGCCGCCAAGGCCGTGGCGCGGCGTGAAGAAGCGCCGGGCGACAATCCGCTTGCGGAAGAGGCGGCTCTGCTCGGTCATATACCACCGCGGATTTTCGGCTCTGCGCCCGGCACCTATGGTGCCGGTATTGAGGAGAAGCTCGCCAGCGGCAAATGGGACGAACGCGAGGAGCTGGGTAAAGCCTACTTAGATGCGGCAAGTCACGCATTCGGGGGTGCGGACGGGCTGGAGATTTTCGAGGATGCCGGATTTGCGCAGGCGGTGCGCCGGGCTGATCTTCTGGTTCACACCGGCGATGATCCCGGCCGCGATCTTCTGGACGGTTCTTCCGATGTCGCTTTCATTGGCGGCTTTTCCGCTGCCAAGGCTGCACTTGGAGGCGTTGCCGATATCGTGGCGCTGGATACGACCGATCCGGCGCGCCCACGGGCAAGATCGATGACACAGGCCCTGACGCGGGTGGTGCGGGCCCGGGCCGTCAATCCGCGCTTCATCGAAGGCCAGATGCGACATGGTCCACGCGGTGCGGCGGAGTTTGCCGAGGCGGTGGACCGGCTGGTCGGCTTTGCCGAAACCACCAATGCGGTGTCGTCATCGTTGATCGAAGCCCTTTACGATGCCTATTTCGGCAATGAAGCGGTGCGCGATTTCATCCTGCGCGAAAACCCGAAGGCAGCGCGGGTGATGGCGGAACGTTTCTTGTCCGCCCGCCGCCGCGGCCTGTGGCACAGTCGCCGAAACGCGGTGGATGCGGAGCTTGAAATGCTGCTTTTGCCCCGTCCGGAAAGGGTCGGCGCGTGATGACGGCCTTATTCAATCCCGTTCAGCCAGTCAGCCGCCGCGGTGCATGCCCGGCTCTCTCTGCACCCATGCCCACCGGCGATGGTCTCCTGTCACGGATCGCATTCGAAGAGGATATCACGCCCCTTGAGATGAAGAGGCTTTGCGATCTTTCGGATTTCCATGGCAATGGCTTGATGGACATTACCGCCCGGGGCAGCCTGCAATTTCGCGGTCTGTCGCCCGAGAGCGCGCGCTTTCTGGAAAAAGAGGTTCTGGCGCTTGGTCTACCGCTTCGCGATGGGCTGGCGGTTGAGGTTTCGCCCTTATCCGGTCGCGACGAGACGGAAATTGCCGATGGCCGTTCTCTTGCAGACGAGATTCGCCGGGAGGCAAAAGCGCTGGGGCTTGCTGAAAAACTCGCCGCCAAAATGTCTGTGGTGATCGACGGTGGCGGATATGTCTCCATGGGAGATTTGCTCGCTGACATCCGCCTGAAAGCACAGCGTCTGGAAGGGCAGGTCTTCTGGCGCCTGTTTGTGGGCGGTCCGGAAAGCAGCTCGGTGGATGCGGGGCTGGTTGGCGCCGGCGCCGCAGCTGGTGTCGTCCTTGAATTACTCGCGCTTCTGGCAAAAAAAGGTCCGCTCGCCCGCGGTCGCGATCTGGATCGGAAGATGATTGAAGCGATCTGCGGTGATCATCTGGTGGATTGGGCCGGAAGCGAGGCATCCCCGTCCTTCGTGCCTTTGGGTTTGATGGCCGCAGGCGGGGCCGGTTTTGCTGCAGGCGTCGCGCCTGCCTTCAGTCAGATCAAAGCCGCTGATATAGCGCGTCTCTGCGAAACGGCCGCCATGCTCGGTATTCAGTCTCTTCGGCCAGCGATAAATCATAGCCTGCTGTTTTTCGGTTCCCAGCGCGCGTGCGGCGCACTACTTGCAAGTGCCGGAACATCGGGTTTCGTCACGGCTGCCGGCGACGGGCGATCTTCCATAGCAGTCTGTCCCGGCGCTCCCGGTTGCGCGTCGGCCTTTTATCCTACTCACGAACTGGCTTCCTTTGCGGCAGGCGCTTGCGCCCCGCTGCTCGACGGTTCCGTGACCCTGCATATTTCCGGATGCGGCAAAGGCTGCGCCCATCCCGCGCCGTCGCTTCTGACCTTTTCAGGTTCCGATAATGGCATGGCTTTTTCGATTTTTGGCCGCGCCGGTGATTCGCCGGACGGCATTTTACCCTTTGCACAACAAAGAGCGGCGCTTTCGCGGCTTGCCCGTCTTTATGAAAAAGAACATAAGCCCGGGGAAAACGCCGCTGGCCTGTTTGCCCGTCTGGGCAGGCAGGCAATTGTCGCGGCGCTTCGACAGGATGACCGATGACCGACTATGACTATATTCGCGATGGCAATGCGATCTATGAGCGCTCCTTCGCCATAATACGCGAGGAAGCGGATTTGTCCGCTTTTGCCGAGGATCAGGCGGACATCGCCATTCGCATGATTCATGCCTGCGGGCTGGTTGAGGCCGCCGCCCATTTCCGTTTCTCCCCGGATTTTGTCTCTGCCGCGCGTGGCGCACTCCTTGCGGGCAAGCCCATCCTTTGCGATGCGGAAATGGTCGCCCATGGTGTGACGCGCGCGCGCCTGCCAGCCGCCAATGCGGTCATCTGCACACTTCGTGATCCGCGCACGCCCGACATTGCGAGGTCCATCGGCAATACACGTTCGGCCGCCGCGCTTGATCTCTGGGCGGAGCACATGGACGGTGCTCTGGTGGCGATCGGCAACGCGCCAACAGCCCTGTTCTATCTTCTGGAGATGCTCGAAAAGGGCGCGCCTCGCCCCGCCGCCATCATCGGCATGCCGGTCGGTTTCGTCGGCGCAGCGGAATCGAAGGATGCGTTGGAAGTCAGTACGCTCGGCATTCCCTACGCCATCGTCAAGGGACGCATGGGCGGCTCGGCCATGACGGCTGCCGCCGTCAACGCTGTTGCGAGGGCGGGCCTGTGAGCGCGGCTCTTTTTGAACATCGTAAGGGGAAACTCGTCGGCGTCGGCACCGGTCCCGGCGATCCTGAACTGCTGACGCTGAAAGCGGTGCGCGCCATCGAGGCAGCCGACGTTCTGGCTTTCTTCTGCAAAAAGGGCAGTAGCGGCAACGGCCGTGGTATCGTCGAGGCCTTTATCCGTCCGGGCACGCTTGAAATGCCGTTGGTTTACCCCGTCACGGTCGAAAGCGACAAGAACGGTGAGAATTATCGCGATGCGATCGCCCGATTTTTCGATCAGTCGGCGAAGGACATTGCAGCACATCTCGAAGCCGGCAGGAATGTTGCCGTGCTCTCGGAGGGCGATCCGCTGTTCTATGGCTCCTATATGCATCTGCATCTGCGGCTTGCGCCGTCCTATCAGGCGGAAGTCGTAGCCGGCATCACCGCCATGTCCGGCTGCTGGTCCATGGCTGGGCTGCCGCTGGTGCAGGGAGACGATATTCTGAGCGTGCTTCCTGGAACGCTTGCAGAAGATGTTCTTTCTGACCGTCTTTCCGGCACGGACGGGGCGGTCATCATGAAAGTCGGGCGCAACCTGCCCAAAATCCGCCGTGCACTGGAAAAGGCCGGCAAGCTCGAACAGGCGCTTTATGTCGAGCGCGGCACCATGGCCAACAGCCATGCAGTGCGGCTCATCGAGCGGGATGCTTCGCCTGCGCCTTACTTTTCGCTGGTTCTTGTACCTGGCTGGAAAACGAGGCCCGGCGCGGGTGAAGCACCATGACCGGCAAGCTCGTCGTCGTCGGACTGGGTCCCGGTAATGCTGCACAGGTGACGCCGGAGGCGCTTGCGGCTGTCGCGGCATCCGACGATTTTTTCGGCTATATTCCTTATCTCGACCGGCTGTCGCTTGGTCCCCACCAGCGCCGCCATGCCTCCGACAATCGTGAGGAAATCTCCCGCGCTGAACAGGCCCTTCGGCTTGCGGCCGAAGGTGGCAGGGTCTGCGTGGTTTCCGGTGGTGATCCCGGTGTTTTCGCCATGGCGGCGGCCATCTGCGAGGCAATCGAAAATGGTCCATCCGAATGGCGCGATATCGATGTTTCCGTCGTGCCGGGCGTGACGGCGATGCTGGCGGTGGCGGCAAGAGCGGGTGCGCCGCTCGGGCATGATTTTTGCGCCATTTCACTGTCGGACAATCTCAAACCCTGGGGAATCATCGAGAAACGACTGATCGCGGCGGCGCAGGCGGGTTTCGTGATGGCCTTCTATAATCCTGTCAGCAAGGCGCGGCCGCATCAGCTCGGCACGGCGTTTGACCTGCTGCGGGTGCATCTGCCCGGATCGGTGCCGGTGATCTTCGGCAGGGCGGCAGGCCGCCTGGATGAGCGCATACGGGTCGTGCCGCTATCGGAGGCGTCGAGCGACATGGCAGACATGGCGACCTGTGTCATTGTCGGTTCGGAAGAAACGCGTTTGATCGAACGTCCCGGAAAAGAACCGATCGTTTATTCGCCTCGTTTTTCGAAAAGAGAAAACTGATGGTGGATGGCGGTGAGCGCAGTCGCTATATCCGGCACCGTTACGCTTGTGGCGGCCGTGTCGTGCGACTGCCTCGGCCGCTCGATCATGATAACCGGCAGATGGAGTTGTCTGGCCGCTTCGATCTTGCCGTAACTTGCTGCGCCACCCGAGTTTTTCGATATCACGACCTCAATGCGGTTTTCTTCCAGCATACGGATTTCGTCCTCCGTTGCGAAAGGACCGCGTGCAGTGATGTAACGCGCATCCGGCAACTTCAGCGGCGGTTCCACGGGATCGACGCTGCGGATGAGATAGTTGTGCTGGGGCGCGGCCTCAAAAGGAAGAAGCTCCTGTCGACCGAGCGCCAGAAACACGCATCTGCCTTGGCCGCCAAGCGCGACGATCGCCTGATAGATGCTCTCGACACTTTGCCAGTTATCGCCCGGCTGAAGCTGCCAGGCAGGACGCGAAAGCCTGATGAGCGGAACGCCTGCTCGCTTCGACGCCTCCACGGCATTGGCGGAAATTCTGGCGGCATAGGGATGGGTCGCATCCACCAGAATATCGAAATTCCCGGCGCGGATGAAATCCGCCAGCCCCGCCGCACCGCCGAAGCCGCCACTGCGCATGGGTACGGGCTGTTCCACCGGGGAGATCGTGCGCCCTGCCATGGAGAGCAGGATACGATAGCTGGAATCTTCGCCCAGCCGGCCGGCCAGGAGGCGGGCATCGGTCGTGCCGCCAAGAATGAGTATGGAGCGTGTCATGACCTCTGAATATTCCGGAACGGGCAAGGCTTCCACCGAAAAGGAAGCAACGCGCTGGCTTTCCATCGTCGGCATCGGCGAGGACGGGCTTGACGGGCTCGGTAAAAATGCGCTGCGGGCAATCGAGGCCGCCGAAATTGTCTTTGGCGGCAAACGTCATCTGGACCTGGCCGCTGCGGCCATTCAGGGCGAGGCGCGGGCCTGGCCCGTGCCATTCGACGTGGAGATGAGGGACGTTCTGGCGCTGCGCGGCAGGAGGATTTGCGTGCTGGCATCCGGTGATCCATTCTTCTACGGTGTGGGCGTCACGCTTCTGAGAAACGTCCCTGTCCGAGAGGTTGCATCGTATCCTTCGCCTTCGGCCTTTTCTCTCGCGGCTTCCCGGCTCGGCTGGCCGCTGCAATCGGTCGAGTGCGTTTCGCTGCACGGCCGACCCATCGACCTTTTGCGGCCGCATCTCCATCCCGGCACCCGCATCATAGCGCTGACGTCGGACGAGCGCGACCCGGTTTTGATCGCAAAATTGCTGTCTGCCTCCGGTTTCGGCCGGTCGGAATTCACTCTGCTCGAGGCTTTGGGAGGAGAACGGGAAAGATCGCGCCGCCTCCCGGCGAGCGATTTCGCCGTTAAGGACGTCAATGCTCTGAATGTCGTGGCAATTGACGTTGTTGCGGATCAAGGCGCACGTATCCTGCCCTTTGCGCACGGACTTGACGATGGCCTGTTCGAACATGACGGGCAGATCACCAAACGCGAAATCCGGGCTGTGACCCTGTCGTCGCTGGCGCCACGCCGCGGCGAACTGCTTTGGGATATCGGTGCGGGTTCCGGCTCGATCGGCATTGAATGGATGCTGTCGCACCCCTCGCTCCGTGCCATTGCCATAGAGCAGCATCCAGCAAGGGCGGAACGCATAACGTTTAATGCCGACGTCTGCGGTGTTCCCGGGCTTGAGGTCATGATCGGTTCCGCTCCCGACGCTTTTGAAGGGTTACCCCGTCCGGACGCAATCTTCATTGGCGGCGGCGGCAGTGAAGCGGGTGTATTCGATGGGGCCGTGGAGGCATTGAAATCCGGGGGACGTCTGGTCGCCAATGCCGTGACGTTGGAAATGGAGGCAGTTCTGCTGGCCGCGCATGCGAGGCTCGGCGGTTCGATCGTAAGACTGGATGTGTCGCGGGCGGCTGCTGTCGGTTCAATGTCGGGGTGGCGTCCGGCTATGCCGGTGACCCAGTGGAGCTGGGTGAAGCCATGGTGATCGTGGCTGGCATAGGCTGCCGTAAGGGAGCGACGGCGGGGATGATCATCGCTGCCTTGCGCGCTGCCGAGCAGGATTTTGGCGTCAAGGCCGACCGTCTGGCAACTGCGCCACTTAAATCGCGGGAAGCCGGCCTTGCGGAAGCGGCGAAAACCCTTTCCCTGTCGCTCGAAATCGTCGCGCAGCACCGGCTTGACGCGGTTATCTCGAAAACGCTGACGTTTTCACGCGCAAGTTTCGAGCGGTCCGGTTTGCCGAGCGTGAGCGAAACCGCGGCGCTTGCGGCAGCGGGAGAGAATGCAAGACTGGTCGCGCCGCGGCTCGTACACGGCGATGTGACGGTGGCCATCGCAACCGCTGACGGTGCCGCCCCAGAGGATGGCGGCTGCGCGATCGAACATGGAGAACACGAATGACGGTTCATTTCATCGGTGCCGGTCCGGGCGCCGCCGATCTCATTACGGTGCGCGGGCGCGATCTTATCGCGGCGTGCCCGGTCTGCCTTTATGCCGGCTCGCTGGTTCCGAAGGCGCTGATCGACTATTGCCCGCCGGGCGCGCGTATTGTCGATACGGCCGCACTTTCGCTGGATGAGATCGAGGCGGAATTCATCGCGGCAGCAAGGGAAGGCAAGGACGTTGCACGGTTGCACTCCGGCGACCTTTCCGTCTGGAGCGCAATGGGCGAACAGATCCGCCGGCTGGAGCAGCTGGGGCTCGATTACAGCGTGACGCCCGGGGTTCCTTCCTTCGCCGCCGCCGCGGCAGCCTTGCAACGCGAACTGACGGTGCCGGAAGTGGCGCAGAGCCTTGTGCTGACGCGGATTTCCGGGCGTGCATCGAAGATGCCCGATGGTGAGACGCTGCAGGCTTTCGGCGCGACGGGCGCGACGCTTGCCATCCATCTTGCCATTCATGCCATCGGCAGGGTCGTGGAAGAATTGACGCCGCTTTATGGTTCCGATTGCCCCGTCGCCATTGTCGTGCGGGCGTCCTGGCCGGATGAGCGGGTCATTCGCGGTAGCCTGTTCGATATCGAAGGCAAGCTTGCGGCCGAGCCTGTCGAGCGCACGGCGCTGATCTTTGTCGGCCGTGGTTTGGCCTCGACGGATTTTCGTGAAAGCGCACTCTACAGTGCAGACTATGTACGCCGCTTCCGGTCTCCAAAGGAGGATGCGGCGGGCTGATGCGACGGGGTGGAGGCGGTGCGTCCCTTCAACGCGCCCTGGCGATCGAAAACCAGGATATCCAGTGCTATGGTCGGCGTCCTCAGCGCCGCCGCCGCGGTCACCCAGGCTTTTTCCGCAACGATCGCGCCAAGATCGATAGCGTTGCGATCGGCCAGCTGGAAAGCATGGGCGACGGTGTTGGCGCTGCGAATGGCGTCAGCGAGTTCCCCATCGCCACCTGCCTCCCCTGCCAGCGCCGCCAGCGCATCGAGATCGGCAAGACCTTTTTTGGAGTGCACGTCGAGCATCCCCTGGGCGAGCTTCGTCATCTTGGCGACGCCACCAGCAATCGTTACCCGTTCGACCGGGTGGCTGCGCAGATATTTCAACATGCCGCCGATGAAATCCCCCATGTCGATCAACGCGGTCTCGGGCAGTTCATACAGCGCCTGTCCCGCTTTTTCAGAGGAGTTCCCGGTAGCGCCGAGCACATGAGTGCAGCCGGTCGCACGCGCCACGTCAATGCCTCGCCAGATGGAGTGGATCCAGGCCGAGCAGGAAAAAGGGATAACGACGCCCGTGGTGCCGAGAATGGAGATACCTCCGAGAATGCCGAGTCTGCCGTTGAGGGTTTTTTCCGCAAGTTTCTCGCCGTCCCGAACGGAAATTTCAACTTCGAAATCAGTCTCCGCACCAGCCACCTCGTGAATGGCGGTTTCGATCATCTTGCGTGGCACGGGATTGATGGCGGGTTCTCCTGGCGGCAGGGGCAGTCCGGGCCGCGTGACGGTGCCGACGCCCATGCCGGCCTTAAAGGTGATACCGCTTCCCGGTTGACCGCGCCGCACCGTGCTTTCGATCAGCGCGCCGTGGGTAACATCAGGGTCATCGCCTGCATCCTTGATGACACCTGCGCGGGCGAAGTTTTCACCCTTTTCCTCGGTCGCGAGGGAAAATGCGGGCCTCGCGCCGCTTGGAAGTTCGACCTCGACAGGGTAAGGAAACTCGCCGGTCAGAAGGGCGGCGCAGGCCGCCTTCGTGGCGGCTGCCGCGCAGGTGCCCGTGGTCCAGCCGCGGCGAAGGGTCTTTCCATCCGTTTCCATATGAATTCCTATAGCCGGGACGGCTTTTTCCGTCATCGTTAAAAAGCAGCCAAGAGAATGTCGATACCGCAGATTTTGAACAGTATTGCCGCAAAAAGTCCGGCCTTCGAAGCGGGGCACGTCTGGCTCGCGGGCGCAGGGCCGGGCGATGTGCGTTATCTGACGCTCGAAGTGGTGCTGGCACTCTCCCAGGCCGAGATCATCGTGCGTGATGCGCTGGTGAGTGACGATGTAGTGGCGCTCGGTCCCCAGGCGGAGATCGTCTTTGCCGGCAAGCGCGGTGGCAAGCCCTCTGCGACGCAGGACGATATTACCGCCTCGCTGATCGATTTCGCCCGGCAGGGAAAAAAGGTGCTGCGGCTGAAGGGCGGCGATCCCTTTATTTTTGGCCGTGGCGGCGAAGAAGCGGAGGCGCTGGTTCGTGCCGGCGTTCCGTTTCGCATATTGCCGGGCATGACATCTTCGCTGGCGGCGCTGGCTTCTGCGCGTATTCCAGCCACGATGCGTGGGATCAGTCGCGCCGTGACGCTCGCCACCGGTCATGCGGCGGGCACGGAGGAGGACCTGGACTGGCTGGCGCTGGCAAAAACACAGGAGCCCGTCGTCGTTTATATGGGTCTGAAGAATATCGGCGCAATTGCAAAGCTTCTGATGCAGGGCGGACGTGCGGCAACGACGCCGGTCGCTGTCATCATGTCGGCGACAACTGAACAAGAGCGCATCTTTATTAGCAAGCTGGAAAGCATAGCTGGCGATGCAATGCGGGAAAATTTCGAAGCGCCGGCCTTGATCGTCATCGGAGAGATTGTGTCGATGCGCGAGCGGCTGGGAGTTTCGCAGGCATGACGGCGCGGGCGATCATCATCGGCGCAGCGCGCTCGGGATCCGGCAAGACCAGCGTGACCATCGGCCTGCTGCGGGCTTTTGCCCGACGCGGCATCAAGGTACGCGGCATCAAGACGGGACCCGATTACATAGACCCGGGTTTCCATGCCTTCGCCACCGGCTCGTCAGGTCTTAATCTGGATAGCTGGGCAATGAGGCCAGAGCTGCTGCTGCACCTGTTTTCACAGCACACGCAAGACGCCGATCTCATTCTGATCGAGAGCGCGATGGGCCTGTTCGACGGCATTCCGGTGGCGGAAAACCGTACCGGTTCGGCTGCGGATCTGGCACGGCTATTCGGCATTCCCGTGCTGCTGGTCCTCGATGTGTCCGGTCAGTCGCAGACCGCCGCCGCCGTTGCTCACGGTTTTGCCCATTACGATCCCGCCGTAACCATGGCGGCGGTGGTGCTGAACCGGGCCGGCAGCGAAAGGCACAGGCTCCTGTGTACGGAAGCCATCGAAAAAATCGGATTGCGGGTTGCCGGATGCGTGCTGCGCGACCCCTCCCTCATCCTGCCGGAACGTCACCTGGGTCTCGTGCAGGCGAGCGAACATCCGGAAATCGATGCACATATCGAAAGGCTCGCGGACGCGATGGAAAAATCCATCGATCTCGATGCCGTGTTGTCTCTTGCTGCACCGGTCGAGCTGCCTCCGGGTTCGAAAGCAGCAGCCATCGCGCCGCCCGGCCAGCGCATTGCGCTGGCGGAAGATGCAGCTTTTACCTTCCTTTACCCGCATCTCAAGAAGCACTGGCATGCATCCGGCGCCGAAATCGTGCGTTTTTCTCCGCTCGCCGATGAGGCTCCGGATGGGCGCTGTGATATCTGCTGGCTGCCCGGCGGGTATCCCGAGCTTTTTGCCGGAAAACTCGCGAATGCCGCTGTTTTCAAGGCCGGCATCACCCGCTTTGCCGCGACAAAGCCCGTGCATGGCGAGTGCGGCGGTTACATGGTGATGGGGGCGGCGCTGGAGGATGCCGATGGGGTGACCCATGCCATGACAGGTCTGTTGTCGCATGCCACCAGCTTTGCCACGCGCAAGATGAATCTCGGCTACCGGCAGGCAACAATTGCGGTGAATGGTCCGCTCGGATCGGCAGGGGAAGTTCTGCGCGGCCATGAATTCCATTATGCGCGGGTCATCGATCCCGGCCAAGACGCGCCTTTTGCTGAGATAGCCGACGGGCAGGGTCGCCCGCTCGGGCCTTCGGGCGGCAGGCGAGGCCTCGTTTCGGGCACGTTTTTCCACGCCATTGCCCGGGGCGTTTGATCCCGGTGCGGCAAAGTGGAGCAAGCTGTGAAAGTTTGTAGGCTCCGACCGTGAGAAAGTGTTATAGGGTCCTCTCAGAGGGCATGGAAAGACGGAAATACTTCCGGCGCTCCATGTTCCGTGAAGTCCGGCCGGAAGCCGTTCTGTCTGCCGCGGCCCGGATCTGCTATCGCGCATTTATCTCGAGCGTGCCTACCGATGACGAAACCCGGATTTTTTCTCTCCGCCGCTATGGCTGCATCCGTTCTGCTCGCTCCTTTCGGTGTCGGGTTCGATGGCGTGGCTGCTCATGGCGGCGAAGATTATGCGACGCTGGAAAAGCTCGGCGCGGCGCTCTTTGACGATCCCAATCTTTCCATGAACAGGACGATGGCCTGTTCCACCTGCCATATGCAGTCAGCCGGTTTTTCCGATGGACGGGAAAACGACAAGGTTGGGCGCGATGTTTCGCTCGGCGATGACGGTTTCTCACTGGGCGACCGCAACGCGCCGACCGCGGCCTACGCCCGGTTCTCACCGCCTTTCGGCAGGAATGCGGCGGGAGAGTATGTGGGTGGCCAGTTCTGGGACGGCCGCGCCTCGCTGCTGGAGGATCAGGCAGGTGGACCGCCGCTCAACCCCGTCGAAATGGGTATGCCGAACAAGCCCTCGGTCGTGAAGCGACTCAAGGAGAATCCGGATTATGTCGCGGCGTTCGGCACGCAGTTTGGCAAGGATGTTTTTGAGAACGACGACACCGCCTATGCCGCAATGACGAAGGCGCTGGCGAGCTTTGAGCGATCGGACGAGTTCTCGACCTTCGATTCCAGATATGACCGCTTCCTGCGTGGCGAGGAAAAGCTGACTGATCAGGAAGAGCTGGGGCGGGTTCTTATCTCCTCGACGCAATTCACCAATTGCAATACCTGCCACGAAATCCGGGGCGCCAAGGGTCTGGAAGACGGCCTCTTCACCAACCACAAATATTTCAACATCGGTGTGCCCGCCAATACACCTGTCCGGGCCGTAAATGGCTCGAAGCCGGGCGCAGTCGATCTTGGTCTTGCGCAGAATCCGATCGTCGCCGGTGATCCGGCTGAGCGCGGCAAATTCAAGGTGCCGACGCTGCGCAACGTCGCCGTGACCGGCCCTTACATGCACAATGGCGTGTTCAAGGATCTGCGCACGGTCGTGCTGTTTTACGTGAAATATAAGAGCAAGAAGCCGAGCCGTCAGATCAATCCTGAAACCGGCAGGGCCTGGGACGCGCCTGAGGTGCCTGAGAATATCGCCATGGCGGAACTGACATCAGCGCCGGCGCTGGACGACAAGCGGGTCGACGCCATTGTCGCGTTTCTGAAGACACTGACCGACAGGCGCTACGAGCATCTTCTTACGAAGGAAAACGGGCAGACGGCTATGCCGCCTGCCCAGCCTGTATCAAGCCTTACGCCGAAAGCGCCTTGAATTCGACAAGAACCGCATCACCCATTTCGGACGTGCCGACTTGGCGGCTGCCTTCTGCCATGATGTCGGCGGTTCGGATGCCCTTGTCGAGCACGTTTGCAATCGCTGTCTCGAGTTTCGTTGCCTCATCCACCATGTTGAACGAGTAGCGAAGGCACATGGCGAAGGACGCGATCATGGCGATGGGGTTGGCGATGCCCTTGCCGGCAATGTCAGGCGCCGAGCCGTGGACCGGCTCGTACATCGCCTTGCGTTTGCCGGTCTTGGCGTCCGGTGCGCCAAGCGAGGCGGAAGGCAGCATGCCAAGCGAGCCGGTGAGCATGGCGGCGACGTCGGAAAGCATGTCGCCGAAGAGATTGTCGGTGACGATAACGTCGAACTGCTTGGGTTTGCGCACCAGCTGCATGCCGCCGGCATCCGCCAGCATATGCTCCAGCTGAACATCCCTGTACTTTGCGGCATGGGTTTCGGTGACCACCTGGTTCCACAGCACGCCCGACTTCATCACGTTGCGCTTTTCCATCGAGCAGACGCGGTTGTCGCGGGTGCGGGCCAGCTCGAAAGCGACACTGGCGATCCGCTCGATCTCGAAGGTGTCATAGATCTGGGTGTCGATACCGCGCTTCTGGCCGTTGCCGAGGTCGATGATCTGCTTTGGTTCACCGAAATAAACGCCGCCCGTCAGCTCGCGAACGATGAGGATATCGAGACCTTCGACAAGTTCCGGCTTCAGGGAGGAAGCGGCGGCGAGTGCCGGGTAGCAGATGGCGGGACGCAGATTGGCGAAAAGTTCAAGATCCTTGCGCAGGCGAAGAAGGCCGGCTTCCGGGCGATGCTCATAGGGAACGCCATCCCATTTCGGGCCGCCGACGGCGCCGAAAAGGATAGCATCGGCGGCGAGCGCCTTTTCCATGTCCGCATCGGAAATCGCAACGCCATGGGCGTCATAGGCGGAACCCCCGACCAAGCCTTCGGAGACTGTGAAACCGGCACCTTCAGCGCTGTTCATATAGTCGATCAGCTTGCGGACTTCGGCCATGGCCTCAGGGCCGATACCATCACCGGGCAGAAGGAAAAGCGAACGAACTGTCATAGGAACCCTCCTTGGGCGGCGCGCCGGAAAACATCCAGAAGGGTTTTCGATGGCGGCGAGCACGGCGTCAAACTCGTTCCGTCCTGCATCTGCAAGGTCTTATTGCAGCCAGACGGGATCGGGGGCTTCTTATCTCTGCCTCAGGGGCTTTTCAAGCAAAGCAAAAGCCGATCCGGTACGGTTTTGTACGGGATCGGCTTTTTAGTCTTTTACCTTGACGCATTTTCCTGACGGGCCCGCTTGTGCGAATGCCCGACGTAGAAAGTGGGATCAGGCCCAGGGCCGCGCGGAGGCGTTGGTCTTTTCGAAGGTATCGATTGCGCCGCGATGTTCCAGCGTCAGGCCAATATCGTCGAGGCCATTCAGCATGCAGTGACGCTTGAACTCATCGATCTCAAAACTGATCGTACCGCCGTCGGGACCGCTGATCTCCTGACGTTCAAGATCGATGGAAAGAACGGCGTTTGATCCGCGCGATGCGTCGTCCAGCAGCTTTTCCAGGTTCTCCGGGCTGACGACAACCGGAAGAATGCCGTTCTTGAAACAGTTATTGTAAAAAATATCCGCAAAGCTGGTGGAGATCACGCAGCGGATGCCAAAATCGAGCAGCGCCCAGGGTGCGTGTTCGCGCGATGAGCCGCAGCCGAAATTATCGCCGGCGACGAGGATCTGGGCGTTCTGGTAGGCGGGCTTGTTCAGCACGAAATCGGGACTGGGCGAACCGTCTTCGAGATACCGGGATTCAGCGAAAAGGCCCTTGCCGAGACCGGTGCGCTTGATGGTCTTCAGATAATCTTTCGGAATGATCATATCGGTGTCGATATTGACGACCGGCATGGGCGCGGCAACGCCTGTCAGCTTGGTGAATTTTTCCATCTGTCGCTTCCCGTGTTTCCCTGAACAAAATCTGGCTCTGGCTAAAGCCGGCCGGAGTTAACTTGGGAAATACTGCAAAAATGGTCGCTTTAGAAGCGCAAACCCGCATTCATCGGTACGCCTTGCGCGCACCGCCGGTGCTTTTTCCGAATTCATCGACCTCAGAGATCGATAATCGTACCCTTACCATCGTTCCAGACGCGCATGTCGCGCTGACCGCGGGGCTTCACAGGGATCGGAGCCGGCTTCAGACGCGCGGACAGGAGGCGGGATGCGCTGAGAACCGCGAGCACGCCAATGAAAGCGACCGTAAGCGACGCCGTGAAAAGAGCGGCCATGGCCAGAATTGCAATGCCGGATGCGGCGATGAAAAACGAACGTATGCCTTGCATGATCCAAACCTTTCTTTCCAGACGAATGTGGGCCTTCTTCTTCCGGCTTGCAAGAGGATTCAGTGGATTGTCGGCTTGCAGATGTCACAAAAGCTTGACACAAGTGCGGCATGGTCAGTTTTTCCGAAAATATTCCTGTCCGACCGCGCCGTTCGCTGCTGTCCGTCCCCGCGATCAACGTCCGGGCACTGGAGAAAATTCGCGATCTCGATTGTGACGGGGTGATCCTCGATCTGGAAGATTCGGTAGCGCCCGACATGAAGGGCAAGGCGCGGGAGAATCTGAAAACCTTGTTTTCGGAAGCCCCTTTTTTCGGCGGCGAGACCATTATTCGCATCAATCCCCTCTCCACGTCTGAGGGGAGGGCGGATCTGCAGCTTGTTCTTTCCTGTCGGCCGAACGCAGTCTTGCTGCCGAAGGTGGAACAGCCGGCGGATATCAATGACGTGGCTGATCTTCTGGCCGAAGCAGATGCGCCCGAAGCCCTGAAAATCTGGGCGATGATCGAGACGCCGCTCGGTGTCCTGAACGCCGCCTCGATTGCAGACGCGGCCCACACGCCGGATGCACGGCTGGCGGCTTTTGTCATCGGACTGAACGACCTCCGCAAGGAAACGCGCGTTCCAGCGCTGACAGACCGCATGTATCTCGTACCCTGGATGATGCAGGTTGTGCTTGCCGCCCGTGCGTACCGTCTGGAAGTCATCGACAGCGTTTCAAACGACTTTCGTGACATCGAGGCCTTCGAAGCTGAATGCGAACAGGGGCGCGCCATGGGGTTCGATGGCAAGATGTTGATCCATCCTGCTCAGATCGAGCCGGCTAACCGGCGTTTCGCCCCGGACGAGACTGCGGTCGCGGAAGCGCGTGAGATCATTGCGGCTTTCGCAAAACCGGAATATGCGAAATTGAATGTCATCAACATGAATGGTCGGATGACAGAACGGCTGCATGTAAACCAGGCCGAAAGGCTGGTCGCCATGGCCGATATCATCGCACAAAGAAAGGTAAAAACGACGTGAAGGTCTATCGTTTCATCACCGGACCGGACGACGCGAAATTCTGTCACCGGGTTACCGAGGCGCTGAACAAAGGCTGGGAACTCGCGGGTTCGCCAAGCTATGCCTTTAATGCGGCAAGTGGCGTCATGCATTGCGGCCAGGCCGTGACCAAGGTGGTCGAGGGCAAGGAATACCATCCCGACATGAAGCTCGGCGAGCAGTAAGCAGTCATGGCCGCCCCGATCAGCGATCGGCGGCGGCCTCGTCGGCGCTTTCTTCAATCCGCTCCATGTCGTCATCAGACAGGCCGAAATGATGGCCAATCTCGTGGATGAGGACATGAGTGATGATATCACCCAGTGTTTCCTCGTTCTCGGCCCAGTAGTCTAGAATGGGACGTCGATAAAGCGTGATACGGTTTACCATCTCGCCCGTTTCCATGGTGAAACGTTCGGAGATGCCCCGGCCCTCGAAAAGCCCCAGGAGATCGAAAGGGGTTTCGAGCGCCATGTCTTCGAAGACATCGTCGGTCGGGAAATCGGCGATCTCGATGATGAGATCTTTCGTCAGTGCGCGAAATTCTTCCGGCAGGTGGCCATAGGCCTCGATCGCAAGCGATTCGAAGGCGGAAAGTGTCGGCGCATGGCGGTCCCGCCAATCGTCGGTCTGGTCTATGCGGGCCATTTCTGCTCCTTGTTGGAAGGCCCATATAAACACTTGCTGGACAAATTTCGAGACCTGACTGCCGCGCCTGCCGAAAAAGCATGAAATTCTTGGCGTTACAGTTACTTTTCAAGCCGTCTTCATCTTGACATAAACCGGCGTCTCGCGTAATCGGCACCCAAATTGATGGCGTAGTGCGCCTTCTTTTAAATACCGCCCTCAAAAAGGCGGCTTCACCGGCAGACATTCAAAGGGACATCCTGTCCCGACGGGTTTCTACCAAATTCCGACTGATAAAAAGACGGCCAGCTTGCTTAGGCGGGCAGAGCCGGAACGAACATGAAAGGATAAAAAATGTTCGCAGTCATCAAGACCGGCGGTAAGCAGTACCGCGTAGCGGCCGACGCCGTGCTGACCATCGAAAAGCTGGAAGCAGAGGCAGGCGCAACTGTAGAATTCACCGAAGTTCTCGTTGTTGGCGAAGGTGCCGACGCCAAGTTCGGTGCTCCCTTCGTCAAGGGTGCCATCGTCAAGGCGGAAGTTGTCGAGCACAACCGCGGCAAGAAGGTCATCGCCTTCAAGAAGCGTCGTCGTCAGAACTCCAAGCGTTCGCGCGGCCATCGTCAGCATCACACTGTCGTCCGCATCACGGACATCGTTGCTGCCTGATCGGCGCGACACGGGAAACAAGGTTTAAAGGAGAACTCCAATGGCACACAAAAAAGCTGGCGGTTCCTCGCGTAACGGTCGCGATTCCGAATCCAAGCGCCTTGGCGTAAAGAAGTTCGGCGGCGAAGCTGTCATTCCAGGCAACATTATTCTGCGTCAGCGCGGCACGCAGTGGCATCCCGGCGCCAATGTTGGCATGGGCAAGGACCACACGATTTTCGCACTGACCGCAGGTAACGTGAACTTCCGTACGAAGGCCAATGGCCGCGTATTCGTATCCGTGGCACCGAAAGCGGAAGCCGCAGAATAAGCCGGTAAGCGTCATATGCAGCCGGTGTCCCATCGACCCGGCTGAGGCGTATCAGGTTCAGTCAAGAAAACAGGGGAGATGGGGCACCACCCAACTCCCCTTTTTCTTTAACCCCAAGGAGGGACTGAACCATGCAAGCTGAATTGTTGAGGGTTGACCAATCACGGTCACCCGAGGAACGGCCGAGGCCCGATCGGTCGAGGAGCGATTGCCCCGTTTTACTGTCGCAGAGGCTGGTTTTGCGCAAGCCTCACGAAGAAGACATCGACGCCCTTGCCCATCTTGCCAACAATGCCAATATCGCGACCATGGTATCGCGTATGCCGCACCCCTACACGGCCAAAGACGCCGCGGATTTTGTGCGACGCTCCAAAGCTGGCGAGATTGGCAAGTGCGTCTATGCGATTACCCGCATGGACAATGGCGAGTTTCTGGGCTGCTGCGCGCTCGAACCCCAGGAAGACGAAAAGACGCTGGAGATCGGTTACTGGCTGGGGGAACCCTACTGGAACCGGGGATACATGACCGAAGCGGCGCATGCGCTGATCGACATGGCCTTTCGTACGCGTGAGATCGACCAGATCGATGCCCGTTGCCGGGTCACCAACATCCCGTCGCGCCGTGTCATCCAGAAGTGCGGTTTCCAGTTCCAGGGCTCCGGCATGGTCGGTTCGCTGGCGCTCGGTGGCATGGTGCCGGTCGAATGGTACAGGCTGGACCGCAAGACCTGGGTTTCGCTGAAGAGCTGGGGGGACATGGGATGAGCACGCTCGAACTGAGCCGCCGCCGGGCGGCCCCTGCGATAGCGCCGCCAGGCCCCTGCCCCGTGATCGAGACATCGCGTCTGGTGCTGCGCCCACAGCGCCTTTCCGATGCCGGCAGCATTGCGGAATCGCTTGGCGATTTTGCGGTAACGAAAATGCTGGCCCGCGTTCCCGCGCCTTACCACAAGCAGGATGCGCTGGAGTGGCTGGTGTTGCGCACCTCCGGCACCCTGCCTGACTGGGATTTCGCCATCACCAGCGGTGACGACACGCTGATTGGCGTCGTCTCGGTGGAATTGCGGCATGGCGAGTGGCATTTGGGCTACTGGCTCAACCGCTTCTACTGGGGCAAGGGTTACATGACCGAGGCGGTGGCCGCCGTCGTCGAGCGGTTCTTTCGCCGCATGCCGGGAGTGACCCTTCACTCCGGCGTGTTTGCGGATAACCCCGCCTCGCTGCGTGTGCAGGAGAAGCTCGGCTTCCGGGTGACCGGTTGTCACCAGATTTACGCCACGGCGCGTGCCGCCATGGTGGCGCATATCGACACGATGGTCACGGCTGAAGATTTCATTAAGCCGCATCGCATTTGAGGAGCATTACAAGGCCGGTTTGATCCAGACCGGCCTTGTCTCGCGCATGAGCTTCCCGCACGATAGTCTTTGACCTTGTGAAGAAGCGCTTGTATTCGAAACGACGATATTTTTGTTTGGCGCAGCACGATTGGTTGTTGTGCCCGCAAACCGACAGAACGGCAGTCCGATGAAATTTCTCGATGAAGCAAAAGTCTATATCAAGTCCGGTGATGGCGGCGCGGGTGCCGTGTCGTTCCGGCGTGAAAAATTCATCGAATTCGGCGGCCCTGATGGTGGTGATGGCGGACGCGGCGGCGACGTCTGGGTTGAGGTGGTCAACGGTCTCAACACGCTGATCGACTTCCGTTTCCAGCAGCATTTCAAGGCCTCGATCGGCCAGCACGGCATGGGCAAGACCCGCACCGGCGCCAAAGGTTCCGACGTGGTGCTGCGGGTGCCTGTTGGCACGCAGATTTTTGAGGAAGACAACGAGACGCTGATCGTCGACCTCACCAAGGAGGGCCAGCGCTTTCGCCTGGCCGCGGGCGGCAATGGCGGTTTCGGCAATGCCTATTTCAAATCGTCCACCAATCAGGCACCGACGCACGCCAATCCGGGTCTTCCGGGTGAAGAAAAGACGGTCTGGCTTCGTTTGAAGCTGATTGCCGACGCTGGTCTCGTTGGCCTGCCTAATGCGGGCAAGTCTACATTCCTTGCAACCGTGACGCGCGCGCGGCCAAAGATTGCCAACTATCCGTTCACCACGCTGCATCCGAACCTTGGTGTCGCGACCATCGATGGCCGTGAATTCGTGCTGGCCGATATTCCCGGATTGATTGAAGGTGCGCATGAGGGGGTCGGCATCGGTGACCGTTTCCTCGGCCATGTCGAGCGCACCCGCGTGCTTCTGCATCTCGTTTCCGCGCAGGAAGAGAAGGTCGGCAAGGCCTACAAGACCGTCAAAGCTGAACTCGATGCCTATGGTGGCGGACTGACAGACAAGCCGGAAATCGTCGCGCTGTCACAGATCGACGTGCTGGATGAAAAGGAACTGAAAAAGAAGGCCAAGGAACTGGAAAAGGCCTGCGGCCGTCCGCCGCTTCTTCTGTCCGCTGCCGCGCATATCGGCATGACGGAAGCCCTTCGCGCCCTTCGCGACATCATCGTGTCGGCAAGCAATGGCGGCGAAACCGCCCTTCCCGATCGGTCCATGCCGCATGAGAGCGAGGTCGAGGAAGAGGACGACCGCCTATGAGCCTGACGCGCAAGCCGCTGGGCAGCCACCACCGGATCGTCATCAAGATCGGATCGGCGCTTCTGGTGGACCGCAAAAGCGGCCTGAAGAAAGACTGGTTGGATGCCATCTGCGAGGACATCGCGGCGCTGAAGAAAAACGGTGCGGATGTTCAGGTGGTGTCTTCGGGCGCTATCGCTCTTGGCCGCACCGTGCTCGGCCTGCCTTCGGGCGCGTTGAAGCTGGAAGAAAGCCAGGCGGCGGCGGCTGTCGGCCAGATTGCGCTGGCGCGGGCATGGTCGGAAAGCCTGTCGCGGCATGACATTGTTGCCGGCCAGATTTTGCTGACGCTCTCCGACACCGAAGAGCGTCGCCGTTATCTCAATGCGCGCGCCACCATCAACCAGCTTCTGAAGATCGGCGCTATTCCGATCATCAATGAAAACGACACGGTTGCGACTACCGAAATTCGTTATGGCGATAATGATCGTCTGGCGGCGCGCGTGGCGACCATGACGGGCGCCGATTTGCTGGTTCTGCTGTCGGATATTGACGGCTTGTACACAGCTCCGCCGCATCTCGATCCGGACGCCAAATTCCTTGACACGATTGCGGACATCACCCCCGAAATCGAAGCCATGGCGGGCGGTGCAGCTTCCGAGCTTTCGCGCGGCGGCATGCGCACCAAGATCGATGCGGGCAAGATTGCCACCGCTGCCGGCTGTGGCATGATCATCGCGTCAGGCAAGACGCTCAATCCGCTCAAGGCCATCGAAAACGGTGCGCGCTCCTCATGGTTCGCGCCATCCGGGACTCCGGTGACGGCACGCAAGACCTGGATTGCCGGGCAATTGCAGCCCGCTGGCGAAATCCATGTGGATGCCGGCGCGGAAAAGGCCCTTTATGCCGGTAAAAGCCTGCTTCCCGCTGGCGTGCGGCAGGTCAAGGGCAATTTCGGGCGCGGCGATGCCGTTGCCATCATCGGCTCGGAAGGCCGTGAGGTCGCGCGCGGTCTCGCGGGTTACGATGCGGAAGAGGCACGTCTCATCATCGGCCACAAGTCCAATGAGATCGAGGCGATCCTCGGTTATGTCGGACGGGCGGCGATGATCCATCGCGACGACCTCGTCATGACCGGGGCCGCCGTGAAAGTTAAGAGTGCAGAGAAGGATGAGGTCCATGCCTGAACAGGCCGTGAAGCAGAGCCATGATATTGACGCGCTGATGATGACCATTGGCGCTCAGGCGAAAGCTGCTTCACGACCGTTGTCCATCGCTGGCGCGGACCAGAAGAACCGTGCGCTGCTTGCCATGGCCTCCGCCATTGAAGCCTCGAAAGAGGCGATCCTTGGTGCTAACCGCAAAGATCTAGCCGCGGCGGATCAGGCTGGTCTTGCGCCCTCCTTCATTGACAGGCTGACGCTCAATGATGACCGGATTGCCGGTATCGCGGAAGGCATTCGTTCCGTCGCGGCGCTGCCCGATCCGGTCGGCGAAGTCATCGCCGCATGGGACAGGCCCAATGGCCTGAAGATCGAGCGCGTGCGCACGCCGCTTGGCGTCATCGGTGTGATTTACGAAAGCCGCCCGAACGTGACGGCGGATGCCGGCGCGCTATGTCTCAAGGCGGGTAATGCCGTGATCCTGCGCGGCGGCTCGGATTCGCAACATTCATCGCGTGCTATCCATGCCTGCCTCGTGGAAGGTCTGAAGATCGCGGGTCTTCCCGAGCATGCCATTCAACTGGTACCGGTGACCGACCGCGCCGCCGTCGGCGCGCTTCTCAGCGGCCTGAATGGCACGGTTGACGTTATCGTGCCGCGCGGCGGCAAGAGCCTCGTGGCCCGGGTACAGTCGGAGGCCCGCGTGCCGGTTTTCGCGCATCTTGAGGGGATCTGCCACATCTATGTCGATAAATCCGCTGATCTCGACATGGCGAAACGCATCGTTGTCAACGCCAAAATGCGCCGTACCGGCATTTGCGGGGCGGCCGAAACGCTGCTGGTGGATGCTGCTGCCGTTTCCACGCATTTGCAGCCGCTCGTCAAGGCTCTGATGGAAGTCGGTTGTGAAGTGCGCGGTTCGCAGGCCGTACGCGAAGTGATGGCGGGTCTCGCGCCGGCAACGGAAGAGGACTGGCGCACCGAATATCTCGATGCAATCATTTCGGTCGCCGTGGTGGATGGCATTTCCGGTGCGATCGAACATATCGGCACCTACTCTTCCAACCATACCGAGGCCGTTATCGCCGAGGATGCCGAGGTGGTGGCGCGATTCTTCAACGAACTTGATTCGGCCATTCTGCTGCACAATGCCTCGACCCAATTTGCCGATGGCGGTGAATTCGGCATGGGCGCTGAAATCGGCATCGCCACCGGCAAGATGCATGCGCGAGGCCCCGTCGGCGTCGAGCAGCTTACCTCGTTCAAATACCGTGTGCATGGCACCGGCCAGACACGGATCTGATATTTGCCGGCCGATAAGCGCCTCGACAGACGTTATCTCACCATGCCGCATGTGGAGCGCGGCATGGTTGTCGGGCTGTTCGGCGGTTCTTTTAATCCGCCGCATGCCGGTCACGCGCTTGTTGCAGAGATTGCGCTGCGCAGGCTCGGTCTCGATCAGCTGTGGTGGATGGTGACGCCAGGCAATCCGTTGAAAAGCCGCTCAGAGCTGGCCTCTCTCGAAGATCGCATCGCTGCCTGCGAAAAGCTCGTTCACGATCCTCGCATCAAGGTCACGGCTTTCGAAAAATCGCTGGGCATAAGCTATACCGCTAATACGCTCGCCAAGGTGAAGGCGAAAAATCCGCACGTGCGCTTCATCTGGGTTATGGGTGCCGATAATCTCAAGAGTTTCCATCACTGGCAGAAATGGCGCACGATTGCTGAGACTTTCCCGATTGCGGTGATCGACAGGCCGGGTTCGACGCTTTCCTACCTCTCCTCCACCATGGCCCAGGCCTTCAGCCAGGCGCGGATCGATGAGGACGATGCCGGTGTTTTATGGAAAAAACCAGCGCCCGCCTGGGTTTTCATTCATGGACCGCGTTCCACGCTCAGCTCCACCGCGCTACGTAACGGCCGCAAATGACACGGCCGATCACAAATGATGTATGTGACGGCCGTCTAAGGCTCCATATCTTGAAAAGTTAATGCTTTGATGCCACCTTCATTGTGTGACGCAGAGAATCGCGTCGCGCAGTGCCTGTTTTGTCATTCTTGGAAAGGAAAAACTCTGACAACAGTACACGCCAAGGGAAGAGCATTCGTTGCTATCCCGAAGGGCCAGGACAGTGGCGCCGATGCCGCCGGCCATGCCCTCGACACCGTCCTCGCGAGCCTCGAGGACTCCAAGGCTGAAGATATCGTCTCTCTCAACATTGCCGGAAAATCGGCGCTTGCGGACTACATGGTTGTGGTTTCCGGGCGGTCGAACAGGCATGTCTCGGCGATTTGCGAGCATCTTCTGAAAGACATGAAGGATGAAGGGTTCGGAAACGCCCGCGTCGAAGGTCTTGAGACCGGCGACTGGGTGCTCATCGATACCGGCGATATCATCGTTCATGTGTTCCGACCGGAAATCCGCGCTTTCTACAACATCGAAAAAATGTGGGCGACGCCGGACATGCCGGAAGAGACACTGCATTGATGCGGTGAGCCTTTTGAGCGAAGGCATCGTTTTTGCCGAAGATCGCCTGTGACTTCGGAGCGATGCTTCTGGCCGGAAATCAGGTCGGCCGCATAGGAATCCGCGCGCTATGCTGTTAAGAGCGTGGCCCGTTGGGCTACGACACGTGCAGGTTTGCGATGCGGATTTCAATTTTTGCGGTGGGACGGCTGAAATCCGGCCCCGAAAAGGATCTTGCGACCCGTTATATCGAGCGCCTCGCCAAGACTGGCCCGGCGGTCGGGCTGGAATTTTCGCGGGTAATCGAAGTCGCGGAAAGTCGTGCATCAAACGCAGAAACCCGCAAGCGCGAAGAGGCGGCGATGCTGGAAAAGCATCTTTCCGATGGCGCAGTGCTCATCTTACTCGATGAGCGTGGCAAGGCGCTCGACAGCCCGGCCTTTGCGTCCTTTTTCGGTGATCTGCGCGACAGCGGCAAGCGCGAACTTGTTATCGCCATCGGCGGGGCCGATGGTCTCGATCCCGGCCTTTATGACAGGGCGACAGCCGTTCTCAATCTCGGCAAACTGACATGGCCGCATCAGATTGTCCGCATCCTGATTGCCGAGCAGCTTTACCGCGCCGTTACCATCCTATCCGGTCACCCCTATCACCGGGTATGACGCGTGGACGGATGCGGGTGCCGTCGCAATTTCAACATGAAGCTCGGCGACACGGCTGACATGGGCATGGTCGTCGGCCGCCCCTTACAGGCCTCTTGGAAGATCGCGGTAAAATCCCTAATATCGGCGCTCCCTGCTTCGGCATCAAAGAAAGTTCAGATGGACAAGAAGTCTCCAGGAAAACGGCACGCGGCCCTTGCGGGCGCGGTTCTCGCTGCTTTCGTTGTGGGGATCGGTCCGACCTATTCGCGCGATGATGCAGGCGCCGTTCCCACCGAGAATGGCGATTTATCTCCAGATGAGTTGCAGTCGCTGGAGAAGCGTCGTGACCAGAACCGTCAGGATCTGGAGGAGCTGGTCGACAGTATCGGACTTTCCGAGGACAAAACAAGGAAGCTCGAGGAGAGCATTGCATCCCTCAATCAGGACAGCGCCCGTATCCGGGAAGAGTTGATTGCGTCGGCTGCGAGACGCAAGGCGCTGGAAACCAAGATCAGCGATGGTGAGGATCGCCTGGCCAAGCTTTCGGTGCGCGAGGACGGCGTCAAGGCGTCTCTACGGGAGAGGCGCGGTGTACTGGCTGAGGTTCTGGCCGCGTTGCAGCGCATGGGCAGAAATCCGCCGCCCGCCCTGCTCGTTTCGCCGGAGGATGCGCTTGCTTCCGTTCGCAGCGCCATTCTTCTTGGCGCCGTTGTGCCCGGCATTCGCGGTGAAACGGACAAGCTGGTCGCCGCTCTCAAAGAATTGACCGATCTCAGACAGGCAATCGCTCGCGAAAAAGACGATCTTACGGGTATGATGACGGCAAGTCTTGAAGAGGAAAAACGCCTCGACCTGCTGATTGCCGAAAACGACCGCAAGAATTCCCAGACGGCGGCGGAGCTGGAGGCGGAGCGCAAGCGGTCCGAAGAACTTGCGAGCAAGGCGACGAGCCTCGAAGGGCTGGTCAGTTCGCTTGAAGGCGAAATTACCTCGGTACGGGAGGCGATGGAAAAGGCGCGTGCGGAAGAGCAGCGTCTGGCCCGTCTTTCGGAGGCGGAACGCGAAAAGCAGCGCGCCGCGGCCGAGGCTGGAATGCCCGATAAAAACCGTATTGCGCCCGCATATCCCTTCGCGAGTTTGAAGGGAAAGCTGGAGTTTCCGGTGGCGGGCGAAGTGCTGCGGCGCTTCGGCGATGCGGATGGTACGGGCCATTTTTCCAAGGGAGTTGTCGTCGCGAGCGGCCCGGAGGCCATCGTGACGGCGCCTGCGGACGGTTTCGTGGTATTTGCCGGCGATTTTCGCAGCTACGGTCGCATGGTCATCCTCAATACCGGCGATGGGTATCACGTGGTCATGACGGGCATGGATAATGTAAGAACCCGGCAGGGCATGTTCGTGTTCTCCGGAGAGCCGATCGCCTCCATGGGGGCAAAAAGAGTAGCGAGTGCAGCAGCATTGGCGCTGGAAACCGACAGGCCAACGCTCTACATTGAGTTCAGGAAAGATGGTGTACCGGTTGATTCCCAACCGTGGTGGACCGCAAAAAATACCGGAAGGGCGCACAATGATTCGTAAGGTTTCGCTTCTCCTTATCGGTGGGCTTATGGGCGCCACGGCGATGAGCGTGATTTATTCGGCGAGCATGCCGGCACAGGCGGCCGGGCCTTCGACCTATAAGGAGCTGTCGATCTTTGGCGACGTGTTCGAACGCGTGCGTGCGCAATATGTGACGCCGCCGGATGACGAGAAGCTGGTGGAAAATGCCATTAATGGCATGCTCAGCTCGCTCGACCCGCATTCAAGCTTCATGAATGCGAAGGACGCTAACGACATGCGCACCCAGACCAAGGGTGAGTTCGGCGGCCTCGGCATTGAAGTGACGATGGAAAACGAACTGGTCAAGGTCATCTCTCCGATGGATGATACGCCAGCATCCCGCGCGGGCATTCTTGCGGGCGACTTCATCTCCGAAATCGATGGTACGCCGGTTCGCGGACTGAAGCTGGAGCAGGCGGTCGAAAAGATGCGCGGCGCAGTCAAGACGCCCATCAAGCTGACCGTCATCCGCCAGGGCGCCGACAAGCCGCTTGAAATTACCGTTGTGCGCGACGTGATTGCCGTTCGCGCGGTCAAGTCGCGTGTCGAGGGCGACAATGTCGGTTATCTGCGCGTCATCTCCTTTACCGAGAAGACCTACGACGATCTTGAAAAGGCGATCAAGAAGATCAAGGCGGATGTTCCTGCCGACAAGCTGAAGGGTTACGTGCTCGACCTGCGCCTCAACCCGGGCGGTCTGCTCGATCAGGCGATCAATGTCTCCGACGCCTTCCTTGAGCGTGGTGAGGTCGTTTCAACCCGTGGCCGTAACCCCGACGAGACCCGCCGCTTCAACGCAACGGCCGGCGATCTGACCGACGGCAAGCCGGTGATCGTGCTCGTCAACGGCGGTTCGGCTTCGGCGTCTGAGATCGTTGCCGGCGCTCTGCAGGATTTGCGTCGCGCGACCGTTGTCGGCACGCGCTCCTTCGGCAAGGGTTCGGTTCAGACGATCATTCCGCTCGGCGAGGCCGGTGCGCTGCGTCTGACCACCGCGCTCTATTACACGCCGTCTGGCAAATCGATCCAGGGAACAGGTATCGAGCCCGATATCAAGGTAGAGCAGCCTTTGCCGCCGGAATTGCAGGGTCGCGTCACGGCAGAGGGCGAATCCAGTCTCTCCGGGCACATCAAGGGTCAGAGCGAAACGGACGAAGGTTCGGGTTCTTCGGCCTATGTTCCGCCGGAGGCCAAGGACGACATCCAGCTTAACTATGCGCTTGACCTGTTGCGTGGCGTCAAGACGGATCCGTCTTTCCCGCCCAACCCGGAAAAGGCTGTGGTCAACAAGCAATAAGAGCGTTGTGCCGGCTTCCGGCACTCCATCTCGATTGACAAACCCTCTGGATGGATCGTTCATTGCCTTCGGACCTGCGAAAACCGCTTCTGGGTCGTCAGAAAAAAAGCGCCGGTATCAACCGGCGCTTTTCCGTCATTATGGTTCTGGCGGCGCTTGCGGTTCTTTCCATCGGCGGACTGTCCGTCTACACGGCGCTCTCGCCCGCCAATCTGCAGAGGACGGCGACCGGGCCGGACCTTGAACTGACGCCTGCGCAAAACAAAGCTGAACCATCCGTACCGGACGGGGAGGCCGAAACGGCTGGTCTGCAACCGGAAAGTGGCCGATCTGGCGCGAACATCAATCGTGCGACCATGCCCGATGGTAATGTTGTCTCAGTCTATTCTCCTCGGCCCCGTGATAATGACGGGCCCGTGTTGATGAGCGGCCAGACCTATGGCCAGGACCCGCGGATGGCCACGCGGCCCAACGAGGAATTGCTCGAGGATACGGCCTTTGGCAGGTTGCCAGTGGTGGGCGCCGACGGATTGCGACCGATGGAGCAATATGCGCGGCCCTGGTCGGGAGCGCGGGGCACGCGGGTGGCGATCGTGGTCGGTGGTCTCGGCCTCAGCCAGACAGGCTCGCAAAAGGCGATACGGGAACTGCCGCCGGAGGTGACGCTTGGCTTTGCCGCCAGCGGCAACAGCCTTCAACGCTGGATGCAGGAAGCACGCCGTGAGGGGCACGAAATTCTTCTCCAGATACCGCTGGAGCCCTTTGGTTATCCCGGCACCAATCCCGGCCCGGATACATTGATTGCCGCCGATCCCGCCAAGGTAAACCTCGACCGGCTGCATCGATCCATGGCCAAAATCACCAATTATACCGGCATCATGAATTATCTCGGCGGGCGCTTTCTCGCCGAGCAGGCGGCGCTGGAGCCGGTGATGCGTGATATCGGCAAACGTGGTCTGCTATTTCTGGACGATGGTTCGTCAGCGCAGTCCCTGAGTGGCGGGATTGCAAAGGCCATCTCTGCCCCCCAGGGTTTTGCCGATATTCTGCTCGACGGCGAAGTGACCGAAGCTTCCATCTTGCGGAAGTTGGACGAATTGGAGCGGGTCGCGCGCCGCAATGGTCAGGCGATCGGGGTGGCTTCTGCTTTTGATGAAAGCATTGCGGCGATCTCGCGGTGGTCCCGGGAAGCGGCGGGCCGCGGTATCGAGATCGTCGGCGTTTCCGCCCTTGTTTCGGAGCCGGCGGGGCAGTAAACCTTGCCTGCGGCCATTTCCGCGCCCTTGTGGCGCTCAGACAATGCGGGAAACCCATGACAATCAAAGCAGAAGATTTGCCCTATCGTCCCTGTGCGGGGATGATGGTTCTGAACGCCGAAGGCCTGGTGTGGGCCGGCCGGCGCATCAAGGAAGGCAATTCCGAATATGATGGCTCGCCGCATTTGTGGCAGATGCCACAGGGGGGGATTGATGAGGGCGAGCGGCCTCTGGCCGCGGCCATTCGCGAGCTTCACGAAGAGACGGGAATGAAAACGGTGCGGCTGCTGGCGGAAGCGAGCGACTGGATCCACTACGATCTTCCGCCGGAACTGATCGGCGTCGGATTGAGAGGTAAATATCGCGGCCAGGCACAGCGCTGGTTCGCATTCCGGTTCGAAGGCGACGAAAGCGAAATCCAGATCGATCCGCCACCGACGGGGCACGCAGCCGAATTCGATGCCTGGGACTGGAAGCCGATGGAGAGCCTGCCTGAACTCATCGTTCCGTTCAAGCGCGGCGTCTACGAGAAAGTGGTTGCCGAATTCCGGCACCTTTCCGACAAATAAAAAAGGCGGCCGCCGGCCGCCTTTTCCGTATTTCAGTGGTCTTCCGCTTCGTTGGCGGAATCCGCATTGAGCTGGCCGTATTTTTCTTCGCCGATCTTGCCGAGCAGTTCGAGCTGGGTCTCGAGGAAGTCGATATGACCCTCCTCGTCGATCAGCAGCGTTTCGAACAGCTTCATCGAAACGTAGTCACCGGCCTCATGACAGATATCGCGGGATTTCTTATAAGACGCTCTTGCATCATATTCACCAGCAAGGTCGGCTTCGAGCACTTCCTTGACATTCTGTCCGATACGCAGGGGAGCAACGGTCTGGAGGTTGGGATGGCCCTCCAGGAAGATGATCCGGTCGATAAGCTTGTCTGCGTGCTGCATCTCTTCGATGGATTCCGCACGCTCCTTCTTGGCAAGCTTGGTGTAACCCCAGTCATTCAGAAGCCGGTAATGAAGCCAATACTGGTTTACTGCACCGAGTTCGAGAAAAAGGGCTTCGTTAAGCCGCTCGATGACTCTTTTGTCGCCTTTCAATGTCCGCTCTCCTGTTCTCTTCGTGGAATCGCTTCAGGCGGGACATAAAATCAAAAACATCGGCCTCAGTCGAGTGCCGACGGGCGTGATATTCTTCCGTGGTTTTGATAATCAGGTCGACAACGGTCGGAAAACAGCCACAGCAGCGACCTCGCTTTTCCATGGCATGATACACTTTTGCGGGAACGATAAGCTGCCAACAGTCCTCATCGAGGAGCTCGTTGATAACGTCCTTGATCTCATGATCGGTGATGTAATTGCAGCTGCAAACCAGCATGATGGACTGCCTGTATGACGCAACACGTTGTTTTCGTTCTTAAACCAAAACAGGACAGCGAATGTCAAGAAAAACCTCTTTTCAAATTCATAACGATTTTCTAGACTCGTTCTAAACTATACGAAAAATGTCGCATTTTCATTGGTTTAGCTGTCTCTTTTTTACGTCCTGTCCCGCTCAAGTTTTCGTGCGCGCCAAAATGTGCTGTCACGATATCACGAGAAGTTTACTGATCTGAGCCGGCCGGAGCAGCAGGCGTGTAAATGTCAGGCGAAATATTGACCGCCATTGGCCGTCATTGTGGAACCGGTGATAAAGCCAGCCTCGTCCGAGACGAGAAACAGGACACAACGCGCGATCTCCTCCGGTTCCCCAAGCCGTCCGATGGGGATTTGTGGCACGATCCGCTCGGCCAGAACCTTCTCCGGGATCGCTCTCACCATTTCCGTGCCGATATAGCCGGGGCAGATGGCGTTGACGGTGATATTGCGGCTTGCGCCCTCCTGCGCGAGCGCCTTGGTGAAGCCGATATCGCCGGCTTTCGACGCGGAGTAATTGACCTGGCCCGCCTGACCCTTCTGTCCATTGATGGAGGAAATATTGACGATGCGGCCGAAACCGCGCTCCCGCATGCCCGGCCAGACGGGGTGGGTCATGTTGAAGACGCCGGTGAGGTTCGTATCGATGACATCACGCCACTGCTGCGGTGTCATCTTGTGAAACATGGCGTCACGGGTGATGCCGGCATTGTTGACGAGGATTTCGACCGGCCCGAGGGTTTCCTCCACCTTCGCGATACCGTTGACGCACGCGTCGTAGTCGCGCACGTCCCACTGGAACGCAGGAATGCCTGTCTCCGTCTGGAATGTCTCCGCCCGGTCCGTCGTGAAGGCATAGTTGACGGCCACCCGATAGCCGGTTGCCTGCAGGGCGCGGGCGATGGCGGCACCTATACCGCTCGTCCCGCCGGAAATCAAAGCAACCCGGCTCATCTAGGCCTCCATGACCTGTCATTGAAGCGCCTGCAGTTGTGCAGGTGCTTGTTCGTCGTGCTCAACCGCCACAGAAATGCGGCCAATGGGAGGCCGCTTCTATCCTATTGTCCGCTGAACCGGAATTGCTTTTTGGCAAGCGAGGGCGGCCCGCGCGTCAGAGCGCCTCGATGCACATGGCTACACCCATGCCGCCGCCGATGCAGAGTGTCGCAAGACCCTTGGACACGTTACGGCGGCGCATCTCGTAAATCAGGGTGTTCAGGACGCGGGCGCCCGAAGCGCCGATCGGATGGCCGATGGCAATCGCTCCGCCGTTGACGTTGACGATATCAGGATCAAGGCCAAGCTCGCGCACGACGGCACAGGACTGGGCTGCAAACGCTTCGTTGGCTTCGATGAGGCCGATATCGCCTACCGACCAGCCGGCCTTGGCCAAGGCCTTGCGGGAGGCGGGAATGGGGCCGGTGCCCATGATCTGCGGATCGACGCCCGCCGTCGCCCAGGAGGCAATACGGGCTAGTGGCTTGATGCCGCGCTTTTCTGCTTCCTGTTCCGACATCAAAAGCGTGGCGGCTGCGCCGTCGTTCAGACCTGAGGCGTTACCCGCCGTCACGGTGCCGTCCTTGTCGAAGGCAGGGCGCAACTTGGCCATCGTTTCCAGCGAGGCGCCGGCGCGGATATGTTCATCGGCGTCGATGACGATATCGGCCTTGCGACCCTTCACGGTGAAAGCGACGATTTCGTCCACGAAACGTCCGGCAGCCTGTGCGGCTTCAGCCTTGTTTTGCGATGAGACCGCAAACTGGTCCTGCTCATCCCGGGAGAGTTGCCACTGGCGGGCTATGTTTTCAGCGGTGATGCCCATGTGATAGCCGTAAAAGGCGTCGGTCAGGCCGTCCTTCAGCATGGTGTCGATCATCTTGAAGTCGCCCATTTTCACGCCGCCACGCAAATGGGCGCAGTGAGGTGCCATGGACATGGATTCCTGACCGCCGGCGATGACAATGCCCGCATCACCCGTCAAGATTTGCTGCATGCCGAGGGCCACGGCGCGCAGTCCCGAGCCGCAGAGCTGGTTGAGGCCGAAAGCGGTCGCTTCCTGCGGAATGCCTGCCTTCATTGCCGCTTGCCGCGCCGGGTTCTGCCCTTCGCCCGCGGTGAGCACCTGACCGAGAATGACTTCATCAATTTCGTTCGCCGCAACGCCGGCACGTTCAAGCACGGCACTGATAACGGTCGCGCCGAGTTCGTGGGCTGGCGTATTGGCAAAGTGGCCATTGAAAGAACCGACGGCGGTGCGCGCAGCGCTGGCAATCACGATTGAAGGCAGGGTCATTTGTTTTCTCCTCACTTGCGGGCGGAGACTGGCAAAGCTTTCAATCCAAGTCAAATGACGAAAGTTGCTTTAAAAGATATTGCTAAATCACGTTGGAATCTTGCTAAAAATTGCTGCGCAAAAAACAAACTGTTGCGATGCACAAAACATTTGTCAGACAGCGCATTTTGCGCATACACTTTGCGCCGGGAAGAGCAATAACACCAAAAAACAAAAAAATACCATCATCGCGAGGAGGCGGGCATGGCGAAACACGACGGCGAAACGATCATTAAAAAATACGCCAATCGGCGGCTCTACAATACGGGAACCAGCACCTATGTGACGCTTGATGATCTGGCGCAGATGGTCAAGCGTGGTGAAGACTTCAAGGTTCAGGACGCGAAGTCATCCGAAGACATCACGCACGCCGTGCTGACGCAGATCATCGTCGAACAGGAGGCCAAAACCGGCAATACGCTGTTGCCGACGGCGTTTCTGCGTCAATTGATCTCCTATTATGGCGACCAGATGCAGATGGTCGTGCCGACATTTCTCGAACATTCCATGAAGACCTTTTCCGACCAGCAGAGCCAGATGCAGGAGCATATGGCCAAGGCTTTCGGTGACGGCTCGCTCGCCCGCAATTTTCAGGCGCCATTGCAGATGATGGAAGAGCAGATCCGCCGTAATACGGAACTGTTCCGGCAGGCGATGCAGGGTTTTACGCCTTTTGCAATGCCACAGGCGCCGAAAGAGGCCCGCAAGCCGAATGCATCCGAAATCGATGAGCTGAAGGCGCAGCTGCGCGCATTGCAGCAAAAGCTCGACCAGCTCTGAGCCAGCGCCAACTGGCCGATGCTCGACTTTAACAAGGCGTCGGCCTCACTTGCGCCTTCAGCCTGCCGTTCGTTCGGGCACGCGCAGTAGCATCATGAAACCGGCTCCGAGAAAGACGATCAGCGTTGCCATGCCAATGTGGGCGGAGCCGCTGAGAGTGGTAGCTATGGAAAATGACAGTGTCGCCATGAAGCTCGTGGCGCGACCGGAAAGCGCATAGATGCCGAAATAGCGGCCGGCTTCCGCTACGCTGATGTTGCGGGCAAGATAGGAACGCGATGAGGCTTGAACAGGGCCGAAAGCAAGCCCGATCAGCACCCCATAAAGCAGGTAGGCCTTTTCGGCTGCTGTCGCGAAGAAACTGTCATTGTCATCCGTGGAAAGTTGAAGCAATCCGAATAGGGTTGAACCTTTTTGTGTGGAAACGATGCCAATGGTCGCAAGCAAAAGAAGCACCAGACTTATGAGTACGGTGTTGCGCGACCCGAGGGTTTGATCAACACGCCCTGCGGCAAAGCATCCGACGATGGCGACGACATTCAGAAGGATGCCAAAGAGACCAGTTTCAATTGTCTCCCACCCGAACATTCCCGCCGCGAATGCGCCTCCCAAGATTACGACGCCATTCACGCCATCCTGATACAGCATGCGCGCGATCAGAAACCGTAGCAGCATGGGGCGGTGACGAAGCTCGCGAAGTGTCGTCTTTAACTCCCGAAGTCCGGAGTGGATTGCGGCCCCGAAAGGCAGACCCTTGTTAGAGTCCGGGGTCAATAAGAACATTGGCAGAATGAATATCAGGTACCAGAGTGCAGCAATTGGTCCGGTTATTCTCGCGTCCTGCCCGGAGGCGGGGTCGAGGCCGAAAAGAGGCGTGATTCCCACGAGCGTCAGTCCGGTCTTGGGGTTTGCCGCCAGCAGGGTGACGACCGCAATCAGCACCACCATGCCGCCGAGATAACCGAGGCCCCAAGCGAGATTGGAAATGCGCCCCACATTTTGCGGGTTGGTGAGCCGCGGCATCATGGAATCGTTGAAGACGATCGAGAATTCCGCCGCGATGGAGGCGAGGATCATGCAGATAACGGGCAGAATGACCGGCGATCCCGGTGCCGCGTACCAAAGGAGACACAGGCTGACGATCTTGATGACGGCAAAAAAGGCGATCCACGGCTTACGTGCGCCGGACTGGTCGGCAATGGAGCCGAGGATAGGGGAGAAGAGGGCGATGATGATCGACGAGACCGTCGCCACATTGCTCCATGTCGCCTGGGCCGCAATGGGATCGTCGGTGAGGCGGGCGACGAAATAGGGCCCGAAAACGAAGGTTGTGACAACCGTGAAAAACGGTTGCGCCGCCCAGTCGAACATCACCCAGCCCCAGATGCCGCGTTTGGTAACGACTGCTTGCGCATTTGGGGCAGGGCTAGTCATTCATCGTCCTATCGGAAATTGGGAAATACGGCGCGATGCCGGTGCATCGTCTTGTCTGGCGCCATCCGGGTGGTGACCCGGATGGCGTTTTTAAAGGCGGCCAATCAGCGTGCCTGAACGATATCGCCAAGCAGGCCCGCCGCCACGGTGAGCCGCGCGAGGTTTGTATCGCCGCTCTCGCTGAGTGCGCCGAGTTCGGAGACGATACGATTGACCCGCACGCGATCCGCCGCATACCAGGCCTGAACCGGATCCTTTTCCCTGGCATATTCTGTCAGGGCGGAGATAACGATCCGGCGTCTCGATGAGGAAATCTGGTCCTGGCTGCGCAGGAGAGCCAGGCTCTCGTAGTGATCCGCCGGTGTGATGCGCTGGCTGGCATCCAGCAGGCGCGCGACACGGAAGGTCGAGGAGACGGTGGCGTAGCTTTCAGCGGCGCGCGCGAGCGTTGTGCCCGCACTCTCGGCGATGCGCATGATTTCAGGCACATAGACGAGCAGCGAGAGCGTATCGAGTTCCTCCAGAAGAGCGGAAGGAACCCCGTCGATTTCCGTGATGCCGAGTTCGCGGCGATATTTCGCCGCTGCCGGTGACAGCGTCTTGATCGCGGTTTTCAGGCGCTCGATTTCCGTCGCCATGTCGCCCGGGGTCGCACCCGCGCTCCGGGTTTGCAGATAGAGCCTGCTCGCATCCGTGAAGATACGCGTGATCGTGGCATAAAGCCCATTCTGAACTTCGCCCCCGATCTGGCCGTCAAGCGCATCGACCTCGCTCCACAGTCGTTTGAGACCGAAGCCATCTTCAACGATTACCGCTGCCTTGACGACATCGGCCGCAAGCAGACCACTTGCATCGGCAAGTTTCTGCACGAAGCCGGGGCCGCCGCGATTGACCACGGCATTGGCAAGTGCGGTCGCGACGATTTCGCGATGCAGGCGATGCGATTTGATATCATCGGCATAGTTCTTCTGCATCTTGGCCGGAAAATAATCGACCAGCAGATGCTGGAGATAGGGTTCGTCGGGAAGCGTGCTTGCCACCAGTGCATCAAATAAAGTGAGCTTGGCATAGGACAAGAGCACCCCGATCTCCGGCCGGGTCAGCGGTTTGCCGGTGGCGTATCTCTCGCTGAACTCGGCATTGTTGGGCAGGGTTTCGACCTTGCGGTTCAACTGCCCGGTTGCCTCCAGTGCGCTCATCAGGCGGCCGAGTTCTTCCCGGTTTGAAAGGCCCAGCCGCTCGGTCAGCGAGATCGCCAGCGATTGCAGATAGTTGTTGCGCAATACCAGCTGCGCCACCTCAGGCGTCATGGAGGCGAGAAGCTGGTTACGCTTCGGCATCGTCAGGCGACCGCTATTGACGGCGGAGGCGAGTGCGATCTTGATATTGACCTCGACGTCGGAGGAGTTCACGCCTGCCGAGTTGTCGATGGCGTCGGAATTGCAGCGCCCGCCCGAAAGCGCATAGGCGATGCGCCCCTTCTGGGTGATACCGAGATTGGCGCCTTCGCCGATGACCTTGGCGCGCACCTCCGTGGCGTTGACGCGGATGGGGTCGTTTGCCCTGTCGCCCACCTCGGCATTCGTTTCCACCGCCGCCTTGATGTAGGTGCCGATGCCGCCGAACCAGAGGAGATCGGCCGGGGCCTTCAGGATGGCGGTCATGATTTCGAACGGTGTGGCGACTGATTTGTCGATGCCGATGGCCGCCACAGCTTCCGGAGTCAGCGTCACCGATTTTTCTGAGCGCGAAATGATCATCGCGCCGGCAGAGAGAGCCGAACGGTCATAATCCTGCCAGCTGGAACGTGGCAATTCGAACAGCCGCCTGCGCTCGGCGAAGGATTTGTCGGTATCGGGATCCGGATCAATGAAGATATCGCGGTGGTCGAAGGCGGCGATAAGCCTGATCTTCTCCGACAGCAGCATGCCGTTACCGAAGACGTCGCCGGACATATCGCCCACACCCGCCACCGTGAAGGGTGTGGTCTGGATGTCGGTGTTCATCTCCCGGAAATGGCGCTTCACCGTCTCCCATGCGCCACGCGCGGTGATGCCCATCTTCTTGTGGTCGTAACCGGCCGAACCGCCCGATGCGAAAGCATCGTCCAGCCAGAAGCCGGCTTCATGGGCAAGGCCGTTTGCCGTATCGGAGAAGGTGGCCGTTCCCTTGTCGGCGGCGACGACGAAATAGGGGTCGTCACCATCGAGCCGCAATGTGTCAGCCGGCGGCACGATGGCGTCGTCGACAATATTATCGGTGATGGACAGCAGTGTGCGGATATAGGTCTTATAGGCCTCGCGGCCGGCATTGAAGACCTCGTCGCGGGAGCCGCCGGCGGGCAGGTTCTTGGGGAAGAAACCGCCCTTGGCGCCGACGGGCACGATGACCGCGTTCTTCACCTGCTGCGCCTTGACAAGACCGAGCACCTCCGTGCGGTAATCCTGGCCGCGATCCGACCAGCGCAGACCACCGCGTGCAACCTTGCCGAAACGCAGATGCACGCCTTCGACCTCGGTTCCGTAAACGAAGATTTCGCGGAAGGGGCGCGGATCGGGCAGGCCGTCCAGATGTTTGGGATCGAATTTGAATGCCAGAATGTCACGCGGCGTGCCGTCGGCATTTTTCTGGAAGTAATTGGTGCGCAGGGTTGCATCGATGGCGTTGACGTAACGCCGGAGGGTGCGGTCCTCATCGAGATTGGGAACGCCGCTCAGGGCTGCTTCGATTGCCTTATGAATTTCCGCGAGTTTCTTCAGCCGCTTCTTCTCTTCGATGGATGGATCGAAGCCGGCCTTGAACAGCGCGAAAATATTCCTGGAGATGTCAGGATATTTATAGAGCGTTTCGGAGATATGTTCCTGCGAATAGACGATTCCGGTCTGGCGCAGGTACCGTGCGTAGGCGCGCAGCACCGAGACTTCGCGCACCGTGAGACCGCAGGCAAGGATCAGGCGGTTGAAGTTGTCATTGTCCACCTTTCCTGAAAAAGCAGCAAGGAAAGCTTCTTCGAGTTTCTGTCCGTAATGCGGCAGGTCGAGTGTCGTGCTGGCCGCGACCGACAGTTCCATGTCGTGCAGCACGATGTCGTGCTTTTCGCCATCCGCCACGACGCCGATATCGAAAGTGCGCTCGCTGATGACATTAAAACCAAGATTTTCGAGCAGCGGAACACGTCGTGAAAGCGGAAGATGGCCTTCGCGGTGGAAAATCTTCAGGGATAGCGTTCCCGCCGGCTGGCCTTCCTGCTGATAGAATTCAATGCGGACCGGGTCGCCTTTCACGGCGGCCAGAATATCAGGCATGTCGCCGATCGCCTCTTCGGGCGTGAAAGCTTCCTGATAGGCCTGATCCACTTCCAGCACCGGTGCGCCCGGTTCGGACAGGGAGACGAAGTGATCTATCCAGCGTGCCGCAATATCGCTGACGGCATCTTCGAGCTTGTCCTGGGCGATGCGGGGCGTCTTGCCTTCCGTGCGGCCAACAATGAAATGGACGCGGGCAACGGCGCCTTCGGGGAAGGCGGGATAATAGGCGGAGATATGCCCGTCATAGACCCTGCTCAGATAATCGCCGATCTTCTCGCGCACATAGGAATTATACTCCTCGCGCGGAACGAAGATGATGGCCGAAACGAAGCGGTCGAAACGGTCTATACGTGCGAGCACGCGCACACGCGGACGGTCGCTGAGCTCCATGATCTGCTCGATGAAGCGGATCAGAAGGTCGGTTTCGATCTGGAAAAGATCGTCACGCGGATAGGCTTCCAGCGTGTTCTGCAGGATGCGGCCCGAATGGCTGTTTGGATCGAAGCCGAAATGCCGCTCGACTTCCGCGACCTTGGCGCGCAGCAAGGGAATTTGCTTGACCGAACGCGTATAAGCAGTTGCAGTGAAAAGGCCGACGATGCGCAGCTCACCAACGACATTGCCGTCCTCGTCGAAGCGCTTGATACCGATATAGTCCATATAGGCGCGACGATGCACGATGGACTTCACATTAGCCTTGGTAACGATGAGGAAATCCGGGCCATCGAGGAAGGCAAGGATTTCCGGTGTCGTCGTCACGGCATTCTTGCCGAGGCGCAGCACGCGGACATCCGGGTCGCTGAGGCTGCCGAGGCCGACGCCGTCACCGCGCTCGATCTTCGCGTTCTTCCCCTTGCCGGAATAGGTGTAGTCACGCATGCCCAGGAAGGTGAAATTGTCGTTGCGAAGCCAGTTGAGGAATTCGACCGCCTCCGTCCGTTCGGCCTTGCGCCGCGACGAGCCGCGTTTCGACAGTTCATCCAACGCCTCGTCTAGCTTCGCCAGCATGGGCCGCCAGTCGCGATAGGCCGATTCCACCTGCTTCAGAACGAAGCGAAGCCGCTCTTCCAGAGCCGAGGCTCCCTGCTGCGAAAGCGGTGCTATGTGCAGCTGGATAAGACTTATATTGCCGGCCGGATCATCATCGGGCTCGGCAAGGCGGTAACCACCCTTCGCATCATCGTCTCGGACGAGGATCGGGTGCACGGCAAGATAAAGACCACGATAACTGCTGGTGACTTCGCCCATAACAGAATCGTAGAGGAAGGGCATGTTGCGGCCGATAATGGTCAGAACCGTTACCGGCACGTCCCGCGGGGAAACACCCTCGACTTGGGAAATGCTGATATGAGGGGTGTCCCCGGTCCATCGCGAAAGCGCCTGGAAACTGTGGGCGGCACTCGCCGCCAGCATCTCGGCGGAATAATATTCTATATCGTCGACACTTGCCCTTCCATAAAGAATACCAGGATCAAGAAATTCGACATTTTCGGCAATTGCCTGCTGGCGCGCTTTTTCGATCTGTTTTTCGCGTTTTGGATTGTTTCTGTAGCCCATTTGACGTGGATTCCTCCAAAAATCACACTTTAATATAAAAAAGCATCGCCAATTTGCGGATTTTGCCTTTTCAGTCGAATCGGATATTGGCGTGGAATTACGAAGAGTTTAAGAGGCTATCGTGTTTCTTCAGGCGGTAAGTGAAATTTTTTTGCTTCTTTTCTCGCGAGGCTCAGTTTAGAAGCATACGACAGTATTTTTGCGGCTAATTTTTAAGCGGTTCTTGAGCCGCAATGTGATGTTGCGGCCACGGTTGAAGCAAATTATTGATTTGCGCCTATTTTTGTGGTACACCAACAACACTGATCCACAGCGCGGCATTTGTGTGCCCAAAAACACCACGAAAGCAACACCTCTTTTGCACGCGGTTTCCGTGACATATCGAGCGTTTACGTTATCGAACCCCGCGAGGCGGGAAGGTGTATTTTTGCGTGCACGGCTGGACCAGTGCGGAATCACCTGACGGTTCCCCCGTCTCATCAGGGCCTGACCGACCCAACCCCGGCATCCCCGGGTATGTAACAGGGAGTTTTTAGAACGAATGACGACCCAGCAGAAGAAATCTCCAGCACATCACGGCTTTAAAACCGGTGAAGCGATTGTGTATCCCGCTCATGGTGTCGGTACCATTTCTGCCATCGAGGAACAAGAAGTCGCCGGCATGAAGCTTGAGCTTTTTGTCATTGATTTCGAAAAAGACAAGATGCGTCTTAAAGTTCCCGTCGCCAAAGCCGTCAGCATCGGCATGCGCAAGCTTTCCGAAGGCGATTTTGTCGAGCGGGCGCTGAAAGTGGTGCAGGGCAAGGCACGTGTGAAGCGTACCATGTGGTCGCGCCGTGCGCAGGAATATGATGCGAAGATCAACTCCGGCGATCTCATCGCGATCGCGGAAGTCGTTCGCGATCTCTACCGCGCGGAAAACCAGCCTGAGCAGTCCTATTCCGAGCGCCAGCTTTACGAAGCCGCTCTCGACCGCATGGCGCGCGAAATCGCCGCTGTCAACAAGATGTCCGAAACCGAGGCTGTTCGCCTGGTGGAAGTCAACCTTGCCAAGGGCCCCAAGCGCGGCAAGGCTGTCGAAGAAGACGATTCTCAGGACGAAGCCGCGTAATCGCCGGCCTCTTCCTTCTAAAAAAACCCGCCTTTATGGCGGGTTTTTTGTTGTCCAAGTGCCGGCTTAATTCACAAGATGCGGATTTTCGTGCCTTCGCGCAGATGCGGCAGGACGCGCCGCATGTCGCGGGGATGCAGTGCGACGCAACCTGCTGTCGGTTCATATCCCGGCCGAATAATATGCATGAAAATTGCCGAGCCGCGGTTGCGGCTTCTTGAGGTGACGTTCCAGTCCAGCACGAGACAGACATCGTAAAGGCCATCTGTGCGCATCATGTCCTCGTGGCTCGGCGCGAAAGGTGCCTTGACCAGCCTGTTATAATTGGGGTTGCCGGGCTCATCACACCACAGCATCGATTTCCGCGTGCGTTGCATCGGCAGGGCAGTCGTGATGGCGGACATGCGGTCGCCGCGATAAAAGCCATGCAGCAGGCGGGTCACGGAAATCGGCGACTTTCCGTCACCTTCCCGTTTTCGTGCAGTCCGGCCATTGCGCCCGATGGCAGCCGGAAATGTGAGATGGCCGAGCTGAACGATGGCCCGGTTGATTTTCAAAGGAGCTGGCCGAACCATGAGCGTTGATGCGCGTTTACGTTGTTCTACGGGACGTTTGCTCATGTTTTTCACGAGATTTTGCTTTGCAGGTTATTTAACGTGAAGTCATAGCACTTCATCATGTGATGGCAATGGGTTGACCTTTTACCGGCAAACCGCTGAATTGGCTGACGATTAAAGTAAGAAAGGCTGAGAATCCGAATGACGGCTCGCACTATCCTTCTCGTGGACGATGACGACGATCTTCGGGAGACGCTGACCGAGCAATTGTCTCCCTATGAGGAATTCTCGCTGTTGAGCGGGGCAAACGCCGCACAGGCGATGCAGACCGCCAAAACTTCGCAGGTCGATCTACTCATCATGGATGTCGGCCTTCCCGACATGGATGGCCGCGAAGCCGTGAAGCTTTTGCGCAAGGGCGGCTTCAAGGCGCCCATCATCATGCTCACGGGTCACGATACGGATTCCGACACGATCCTCGGCCTTGAGGCTGGCGCCAATGACTATGTGACAAAGCCTTTCCGCTTCGCCGTGCTTCTCGCGCGCATCCGGGCCCAGTTGCGTCAATATGAACAGAGCGAGGATGCGGTCTTCACCGTTGGTCCTTATCAGTTCAAGCCCAGTCAGAAGCTCCTGACGACCGAAGACGGCAAGAAAATCCGGCTGACGGAAAAAGAGGCCGCGATCATTCGTTATCTCTACCGGGCAGGCAGCACGGTCGTGACGCGTGACGTCCTGCTGGAAGAGGTCTGGGGTTACAATTCCGGGGTCACGACACACACGCTCGAAACGCACGTTTATCGCCTGCGTCAGAAGATAGAGCGGGATCCTTCCAATGCGGAGATTCTCGTAACCGAGAACGGTGGTTACAAGATCGTCCCCTGACATGCCCCCCCGGGGGAGTCCCCCCCGAGTTGTTGAGCATTGCTCTAGCACCTTGTGTTTTGAAGGCCGATATTGGAAAACCGCTATAGCAATGCAGGCGGTTTTCCGGAGTAACAATCGACATGGCCTTGACCGACGATATCATGCTGCTGGGGCAAGTGCCGTTGTTTGCGGGCTTCAGTGATGATCAGCTGCGGCTCATCGCCTTCGGCGCAGAGCGCCGGCGTGTCGCGGCGGGACAGACCTTGTTTCGCGAACACTCCCCCGCCGAATGCGCCTTTGCGGTGACGTCAGGTCATTTCGAGCTTTTTTCAGCCGGACGGGACGGCAAGCCCGTGCTGCAGGCTACGCCCGGAAAGGGCGCCCTGCTTTCGGAACTTGCGCTTTTTACCCTTTGCGAAAGAAAATTTACTGCCGTGGCTGCGGAAGATTCCGAAGTCATCCGGATAACGCGCATTCTCTTTCACCGCCTGGTGGAAGAGTTTCCTGAGGTCGCCGACATCGTTTCGGCGCGCATTCGCGACAATATCGCGTCTCTGGCCGCCGGTGCGGCCCGTTTGCAGAACCGCTTCATGTGACCGCGCGCCAGATCACCGCGTCCGGCATTGGTTCAAAACCGGAAATGGGCGGTGACTGGAACGTGATCGGATGGTCGGTTCCAGCCGCGGGCTTCCCGCAATATCTCGATCCTGTCAAGCGACGGGCCGAGATCCTGAGACGACCAGATGTGATCGAGGCGGCGGCCGCGATCAGCCGCTTCCCAGTCCTTGGCGCGGTAACTCCACCACGTATAGATTTTTTCCGTTGCCGGCACATTCAGCCGCATCAGATCAAGCCAGTTGCCCTTCTTCATGATGTCCAGCATACCCTCGGTTTCCACCGGCGTGTGGCTGACGATCTTGAGAAGCTGCTTGTGCGACCAGACATCGTTCTCGAGCGGCGCTATATTGAGGTCGCCGACGAGGATGGAAGAAGTGCCCGGCACGCCATCGGCACGCAATGCCTTCATTTCCTCAATGAAATCCAGCTTGTGGCCGAATTTCGGATTGATTGAGCGATCGGGTTCGTCGCCGCCTGCCGGAACATAAAAATTATGGAGCCGGATGCGGCGCGATCCCACCTGGACAATCGCGGAAATATGGCGCGCGTCGCCAATTCCGCAGTAATCCTGCCGATGATCTTCCGTCAGCGGGATTTTCGAGGCGATGGCGACACCATGATAGCCCTTCTGGCCGTGAATGATCACGTGCTCGTAACCCAGCGCCTTCAACGGCTTCATCGGAAACTCGCCATTCGGGCATTTCGTTTCCTGCAGGCAAAGAATGTCGGGTTTGTAACGTACCAGAAACTGCTCAACGATCGGCATTCTGAGCCTGACCGAGTTGATGTTCCAGGTGGTTATCGAAAACGACATGCATGTGCTCCGCTTTTACTGCCGCGAGCCGCTTGGCCCAGGACATGTTTCCGGGGCGCAGGCTTATAACATCGTGACGAAAACGGGAATGTATTTTAGCGGTAAAATGAAAAAGGCGGCCTGAGAGCCGCCTTCACACAGCATACATCGACAGGGAGCGTCAGCCGCGCTTGCGTACTTCTTCATAATTGATGTTGAAGACGCGTTCATCGAGGTTCACGCCGGTCTGAACGTTGAAGATCATGACGGTCGTGTCCTTGTTCTGGGCGTCCGTCGTGGTCCATTGCCGCAGATCGAACGTCTTCGGGTCGAACATCAGCGTGATGGTGGAATCGCCAAACACGCTCTTGTCACCGAGGACGATGGTGGTCAGGTCAGATTCTTCCTTCACATCCCGGACCTTCTGGTTGCTGAGATCGATCTTGTCGGAGAGAAGCAGGCTGAGCGGAGTCTTCGACAGTGGATAAAGATCCCATGTCTTCAGCTTCATATTGCCGATGACGACATTCTTGCCGTCGGAGATGACGCGCATCGGCGAGGGGTCTTCATAATTGAAGCGGAGCTTGCCTGGCCGTTCGATGTAGAACTTGCCGCCGGTCTGTTCCCCGCGCGGGCCGAACTGCACGAATTCACCCATCATGGTTTTTACCGACGAAAAGTGGTTCGCGATCTTCTGTGCCGTTGCGGTATTGCCGGCTGCCTGGGCAAAGGCGTCGAGCGGCGAGATGCCAGCGATCACGGCAGCCATGGAAAATGCCGTCAGCACCCCACGCCGCGTCACGCCATTTTGCGCTGCGCTTGCATTGGCCGTTTCGCCGGTGGTCAGGTCGTTCATTCTGTTCTCCTTCATCGCAGCGATTGTCCGCGAAAAACGCGGCGGCTTCATGACGTGAAAGCGTGTAATAACGCTTCTCGACGCCGCTTGGTTGCGGATTATCGCTCGATGATATCTGCTTCCGTGGGAACGAGGATTTCGCGTTTTCCGGCGTGGTTGGCGGGGCCGATAATGCCTTCCTGCTCCATGCGTTCGATCAGCGATGCCGCGCGGTTGTAACCGATGCCGAGACGACGCTGCACATAGGATGTGGAGGCTTTGCCATCGCGAAGTACGACGGCCACGGCCTGATCGTAGGGGTCCTCGGAATCCGAGAAGCTGGCGCCGCCGGCCGGGCTTGCGCCAGCGCCGTCCTCGTCTTCTTCTTCGGTAATCTCTTCGAGATACTCAGGCGACCCTTGTGTCTTCAGATAGGAAACGATCTCTTCCACTTCATTGTCGGAAACGAAGGGCCCGTGCACACGCTGGATGCGTCCGCCGCCCGCCATGTAAAGCATATCACCCATGCCGAGCAGCTGTTCGGCGCCCTGCTCTCCAAGGATCGTGCGGCTGTCGATCTTCGAGGTGACCTGGAATGAGATGCGTGTCGGGAAGTTGGCCTTGATCGTGCCGGTGATGACGTCGACCGAAGGACGCTGGGTGGCCATGATGACATGGATGCCGGCAGCACGCGCCATCTGCGCCAAACGCTGCACCGCGCCTTCGATATCCTTGCCGGCCACCATCATCAGGTCGGCCATCTCGTCGATGATGACGACGATATAGGGCAGGGGCTTCAGATCGAACTCTTCCGTTTCGTAGATTGCCTCGCCGGTCTGGCGGTCGAAACCGGTCTGCACCGTGCGGGTGAGGATTTCGCCCTTGTCGAGCGCCTGCTGCACGCGGCTGTTGAAGCCGTCGATATTGCGCACGCCGATCTTGGACATCTTCTTGTAGCGTTCCTCCATCTCGCGCACCGTCCATTTGAGCGCGACGACCGCCTTTTTCGGATCCGTGACGACGGGAGAAAGCAGGTGCGGAATGCCGTCATAGATCGACAGTTCCAGCATTTTCGGGTCGATCATGATCAGGCGGCACTGTTCCGGTGACATGCGGTAAAGCAGCGACAGGATCATGGTGTTGATGGCAACGGACTTGCCCGAACCGGTGGTGCCTGCAACGAGCAGGTGCGGCATCTTGGCGAGATCGGCGATGACGGGTTCGCCGCCGATGGTCTTGCCGAGCGCCATGGCAAGCTTGGCTTTGCTGTTTTCGAAATCGCGGCTGCCGATCAGTTCGCGCAGGAACACGGTTTCGCGGGTCTGGTTCGGCAGTTCGATGCCGATGGCATTGCGGCCGGGAACAACGGCCACGCGGGCGGCGATCGCGCTCATGGAGCGGGCGATATCATCCGCGAGGCCGATGACACGCGACGATTTGATGCCGGGGGCCGGTTCCAGCTCGTAAAGTGTGACGACCGGGCCGGGGCGGACATGAATGATTTCACCCTTGACGCCGAAGTCTTCAAGAACCCCCTCGAGAAGACGGGCGTTCTGCTCGAGCACCTCTTCGCTTAGCGTATTGTCGCGAACAATGTTCTTGGGCTCCGCCAGAAGATGAACGGTAGGAAGCTGGAAACCGTCTGCGGCGATGAAAGAGGCCTGTGCTTCGCGTGCCACACGCTCACTGGGCTTCGGGCGTGCCGAAGGAGCGGTTATTTTCGTCTGTCCGCGTCCCGGCGCCTGTCGGGCAGTGAATTTCTGGTCGATGTCGTCATCGGAAAGGATGCCACTTGGCAGGCGGGCCTCGTCAGTACCGAAGGACGGCTCGCCGTCCCCATCGTCTTCATGACTGGGCGCGATGGAGGGAGGAGACATCTGGCGACGCGATGCAGTTCGTTCTTCGAAAGAGGGTTCCGCGCGCTGGTCGAGACGGTTGATCGCCGTCTTGAGGCGCGACGGCTCGTTTAGCGTGCCGAATTCATACTCGTTGAAATCATAGGGATGTTCGAATTCGTCATGCAGCGATTTCGACTTCAGGCCGAACAGGCGACGAAAACGGGCCTGGGTGATGTACCAGTAGTGCGTCAGTGCGCCGAAGGCGAGAATATTGGCGAAGAAACCCTCGCCATCATCCTCGTCGTCCTCTTCCGCCTCGCGGACGGCGCGGGCCTTGCTGACGGCCGGTCCGGGTTCTTCACGCTCCAGTTCATCGTCCAGACCGCCGACAATGCCGGCGGCAAACAGCATGAGCCAGGTAGCCGGCGCGGCGAATATTACCCCAAGTATCGTCGCAACGGTGCCCGTGGGATAAGCGCCGATGAATAGGGCGGGAAAACGAAGGATCATGTCGCCGATCACGCCGCCGATACCGTTCGGCAGCGGCCAGGTGACGGGAGCCGGAAAGCAGCCGAGGGACGCAGCGCAGACGATCGCGCCCGCGATCCAGGCCACGAGGCGGGCGGGTATGCGCTGCAGCTTGCGGCCGGCGATCAGGGCGATCGCCCATGCAATGACCGGCAGCAGGGAAATGATGGCCGAAAGCCCGAGGAACTGCATAACGATATCCGCGAAGATCGCGCCGCCGTAGCCCAGGAGATTGGTTGGTTGGTTTCCTGTGGCATAGGACAGGCTCGGATCCGCCACATTCCACGTCGCGAGCGCGGCGATACCGAGTGCAATCGTGGCAAGCAGAGCGAAACCGGCCAGAGCCATAATCTGCCGCACGAAAAACGCCGTCAGCACAAAACGTGTGTGACGACCATCGAATGTCGGAGAATGCATTCTGCCCATGTCCCTGAACCCGTCATTTTTTGGTTTCGGCGAGATCCGGCACACGGCCTGATCCCGGATTGACAGGGAAAACTAACCGCCAGCTGGTTAATGTCGTGTTAACCATGCGGTTTTTTGAGGATGCCAGAGCGTTTTAGGGTGAGCGTTTGAGCGGATTTCAGCTTTGAAGCGGTTGCGCAACGGCAGATTGGCGGCAAAGAAAAAGGCCCGTCGAAACGGGCCTTTCTTTTGGGAATGGGGATGGAGAACCCCATTTTCCCGGTATCAGGAGTGGTAAGCGGCTTCGCCGTGGGTGGCGAGGTCCAGACCTTCGCGCTCGGCTTCGACCGGGACGCGGAGCCCGACGATCACATCGACGATCTTGTAAAGGATTGCAGAGACGATGGCGCACCAGACAATGGTGATGGCGACGGCCACGAACTGCGTCCAGAGCTGCGAGGCGATGGAGAATTCGGGCTTGCCGGTGCCGCCGAGTAGCGGCGAGGTGAAGATGCCGGTGCCGAGTGCGCCGATGATGCCGCCGATGCCGTGAACGCCGAAGACGTCAGCGGTATCGTCGTAACCGAACTTGTTCTTCACCACGGAGACGAAGAAGTAGCAGATCGGCGAGACGATGAGGCCGAGAACGATGGCACCCATCGGGCCAACCGAGCCTGCAGCAGGTGTGACGGCAACGAGGCCGGCGATCATGCCCGACGCGGCGCCCAGCATGGATGCCTTGCCACGGGTGAAGCTTTCAACCAGCGACCAGGAAACAATGGCGGCTGCGGTTGCGAGGAAGGTGTTCATGGTTGCGAGAACCGCACCACCCGATGCTTCGAGGTTGGAGCCGGCGTTGAAGCCGAACCAGCCGAACCACAGCATGGCTGCACCGACGAGTGTCAGTGTCATGGAGTGAGGAGCCATCATGTCCTTGCCGAAGCCGGTGCGCTTGCCGACCATGATCGCGCCGATCAGGCCTGCGATACCGGCATTGATGTGGACGACCGTGCCGCCGGCGAAGTCGAGAGCGCCCATGCCGAAGATCAGGCCGTTTGCGTCCCAGACCATATGGGCGACCGGGAAATACACGAAGGTGGCCCACAGGATGGTGAAGAGGATGACGGCGGAGAACTTCACGCGTTCCGCGAAGGCACCGATGATCAGCGCCGGGGTGATGGCCGCAAAGGTCATCTGGAAGGCGATGAAGGTATATTCGTAGATCACGACGCCCTGCGAGAAGGTTGCCGAGGTGCTGTCAAGCGAAACGCCCGACAGGAAAAGCTTGCCGAAGCCGCCGAAATAAGGGCCGGTGCCGCCGCCGAAGGCGAAAGAGTAACCGTAGATGACCCAGATGAGCATCATGACGGCGGTGATGACCGTGCACTGCATGAGAACGGAGAGCATGTTCTTCGTGCGGACAAGACCGCCGTAAAACAGCGCCAGGCCCGGAAGGATCATGAAGAGCACGAGGATGGTGGCGACATACATGAAGGCTGTGTCGGCCTTTTCCGGAACAGGCGCTGCGGCTGCGGCCGGCGCTGCATCCTGGGCAAAGGCGATGGCCGGGGCCATCAGGGCCGTCGCTGTTGCGCCCAGCTTGCCGAGCGTCAAAAACTTGTTGAGTTGCATAGCTAGAAAACTCCCCTGTCAGCCGTGCTTCAAAGCGCTTCTGTGTTGGTTTCGCCGGTACGGATGCGCACGGCCTGTTCAATTGAGTAAACGAAGATCTTGCCGTCGCCGATCTGCCCGGTCTTTGCCGCAGATGCGATCGCTTCGACGGCCTTGTCCACGACGTCGGATGGAACAGCGATCTCGATCTTTAGCTTGGGAAGGAAGCTCACCGCATATTCCGTGCCGCGATAAATCTCGGTATGTCCCTTCTGGCGCCCGTAACCCTTTACTTCGGTCACGGTCAGGCCCTGGATGCCGACGCCGGTGAGTGCTTCACGCACTTCATCCAGCTTGAACGGCTTGATAATGGCCATCACAATTTTCATCTGGTTTCCCATCCTTTGTTTGTCCTCGCACGGAGCCGACTCTCCTGCCGCTGGCAGATCAGTAACAGCGACTGCGGACATACATTCAAAGGGCGTGCCAGTTTTGAGTGTGTAACTAACTTATTGAAATGTAATGTTTATATGACGGACGTCTGAAAAAGGGGCATTTGTCGGCGAATTTTGCGTCTATAAAATGTGCGATTTTTAGAAAACGCACTTTATTTAATCATTTGCCCTTTTGCGGATCAAACCTTCCTGCGCCACGGAGGCGACCAGTTCACCCTGTCTGGTGAAAATATTGCCACGGGTCAAACCACGCGCGCCCGAGGCGCTGGGGCTGTCCTGTGTATAGAGCAGCCAGTCATCCAGCCGGCAGGGACGATGAAACCACATGGCGTGGTCTAGGCTTGCCACCTGGATCGAAGGATCGAAGATCGTCGTGCCATGGGCATAGAGCGAGGTGTCCAGCAGCGTCATGTCGGAGAGATAGGCGAGAATGGCGGATTGCAGGCGCGGATCGTCAGGTACGCTTCCAACGGCACGGACCCAGATATCCTGCTGCGGCTCCAGCTTTTCTTTTGAGATGTAGTGGGTCAGCGAGACCGGCCTGATCTCGATCGGCCGCTTGTTGCTCCAGTAGTTTCGGATCGAAGCGGGCGCCTTTGCGAGGAAAGCCGCCTGCATCTGTTCCTCGCTCATCAGTTTTTCAGGCGGCGTCACATCAGGCATCCTGATCTGATGGGTAAAACCGTCCTCGAATATCTGGAACGACGCCGACATGGAAAAAATAGCTTTGCCGTGCTGGATGGCGACCACGCGACGGGTGCAGAAACTGGCGCCATCGCGGATACGCTCGACCTGGTAGACGATGGGCACCAGCGGGTCGCCGGGACGCATGAAATAGGCGTGCAACGAATGCACGAAGCGATCGTCATCCACGGTTCTTTGCGCGGCGATCAGGGCCTGTGCAATGACCTGACCACCAAAAACCCGTTGCCAGCCGATCTGCGGGCTTTCGCCCCGGTAAAGGTTCTCTTCCAGCTTCTCAAGATCGAGCGTGGCGATGAGATTTGCCATCGGGTCTGACGATTGCAAGGGATGCGACATTTTTTCGGCCTGCTCCGGCTGTAGGAAGACGTCACATGGTCTATAGTGCGCCGATGATGCATGCACAAGATTTGAGGAGAAGCGCGATGCTGGACGTTGTGGTGGCAGGCGGCGGATATGTCGGTCTTTCCGTTGCTGTGGCAATCAAGCAGGCGGCCCCGCATCTGAATGTGCAGGTAATTGAAGCCGCTCCTGAGGATGTCTGGGCAAAGGATGTTCGCGCGTCCGCCATTATCGCAGCGGCTACCCGCATGCTCGATGTTTTCGGCATCTGGAACGAGATCGAGCCGGAAGCCCAGCCGATCCACAAGATGATCGTTACCGATTCGAAAACCGCCGATCCGGTACGTCCCGTGTTCCTGACGTTTGACGGCGCGGTGGAAGAGGGCCGGCCCTTTGCCCATATGGTTCCAAACGTCGCTTTGGTAGGCGCGTTGCGGGGCCTTTGCGCACGCCTGGGCATAGAAATCCGCCACGGCCTCAGTGTTTCCGATTTTACAGCAGGACCGCAGTCGACGGCTATTCACCTTTCCGACGGATCGACGCTCGAAGCGCGATTGCTGATTGCCTGTGATGGTGTTCGCTCGGCTCTTCGGGATATGGCTGGCATCAAGACGGTGCACTGGGCTTACGATCAGTCAGGCATCGTGACGACCGTTGAGCATGAGCGACCGCACGAAGGCTGCGCCGAGGAGCATTTCCTGCCATCCGGACCCTTCGCCATTCTGCCGTTGAAGGGAAACCGGTCTTCGCTTGTCTGGACCGAACGCACCGCCGATGCCGACAGGCTTGTGGCCGCCGACGACCTGGTGTTCGAGGAGGAGCTTGAGCGCCGGTTCGGCCACAAGCTCGGCACGATCCGCCCTGTCGGTCCCCGGCGCGCCTTTCCGCTGGGTCTCACTTTGGCACGGTCCTTCGTCGCGTCGCGTTTCGCGCTCGCCGGTGATGCGGCCCACGGTATTCACCCGATCTCGGGTCAAGGCCTCAATCTGGGTTTCAAGGATGTGGCGGCTCTGGCCGAAACCGTGGTTGAAGCTGACCGTCTCGGCCTCGACATCGGCTCCCTCAATGTTCTGGAGCGGTATCAGTCCTGGCGCCGGTTCGACACCTTGCGGATGGGGGTGACCACGGATGTGCTGAACCGGCTGTTCTCCAATGATGTCGGTCCCATTCGCATCATGCGCGATTTCGGTCTCGGCGTGGTGGATCGTTTGCCGGGTCTCAAATCCTATTTCATCGGCCAGGCCGCCGGTACCACGGATGCAAATGCGCCGCGTTTGCTCACCGGTGAGGCACTCTGATCTCGGCTTGTGGTGCTGGCTTCGGAACGGCTTTTCGGGGATTGGCGCTTGACAGCCGATTCCCGGATTTTCCGACCGGCGGTTTTACCGTAATGCCGAATCCGGCCAAGGACTTATCCGGATTCATAATCTGGTAGAGGCCGTGACTTCGCCAACCAGATATTGCGGAGAACAAAAGCTGAATCACGAGGAGTCAGCGATTCGTATTCGATTCGTTCGCAGACTGTTCCGCAGCCGAATCGATTTCATTTTCGCCGGATTCTTTTTTCTTGTTCAACTATCTGAATCGAAATGGAAAATTTCGTTGACTGGTCGCCTTGTAGCACTTTGCGGGTGAGGCCTATTGCCTTTGTCGGCAGGCGTTGCCATGTGTGGTGCGTGCGGCCCATACCGTTGATGTGGGTGGCACGCCAAGCAGATGAAGTCGATTCGCGGATAGTACGTTGAATTTTCGCCCCATGATCCTGAGCGGCCGCGGTGTCACGGCCGTTCTCGGCCCCACCAACACCGGCAAGACCCATTACGCGATTGAGCGTATGGTGGCGCATGGCAGCGGTGTCATCGGCCTGCCGCTGCGCCTTTTGGCGCGCGAGGTCTATACCCGTCTGGTCGAAAAGGTGGGGGCGCCCAATGTGGCGCTGATAACCGGCGAAGAAAAAATCTCACCCCCAAAAGCCAAGTATTCCGTTTGCACAGTGGAAGCCATGCCGCGCGAAACGACGGCCGCCTTCGTTGCAATCGATGAGGTGCAGCTGGCAGGCGATCTCGAACGCGGGCATATCTTTACCGACCGGGTTCTGCATCTGCGCGGTCGGGAGGAAACGCTGCTGCTGGGGGCGGGCACGATGCGCCCGATCCTCGAAAAGCTGCTGCCGGGAATTACCGTGGTGGAGCGACCGCGTCTGTCGCAGCTTTTTTATGCCGGCCAGAAGAAGATAACCCGCCTGCCGCAGCGCACGGCGATTGTCGCTTTTTCCGCCGATGAGGTCTATGCCATTGCCGAACTGGTGCGCCGCCAGCGGGGCGGCGCGGCCGTTGTGCTAGGCGCGCTTTCGCCCCGCACGCGCAATGCGCAGGTGGGTCTCTATCAGTCCGGCGATGTCGAATATCTGGTCGCGACGGACGCTATCGGCATGGGCCTTAACCTCGATGTCGATCACGTCGCTTTCGCGCAGGACCGAAAATTCGACGGTTATCAATTCCGCAATCTCAATCCGGGCGAAATCGGCCAGATCGCCGGCCGCGCCGGCCGCCATCTTCGTGACGGCACCTTCGGGGTGACAGGCCGTGTCGACCCGTTCGATGACGAACTGGTGGAGCGGATCGAGACGCATCAGTTCGATGCGGTGAAGGTGTTGCAGTGGCGGACGAAAAACTTCGATTTTTCCTCTATCGCCAATCTGCGTGCGAGCCTTGACGCTGCGCCGGCGATCCAGGGGCTTTCGCGCGCCCTGCCGGCCATCGACCAGCAGGCGCTGGAGTATCTGTCCCGTTATCCCGAAATCATCGACGTGACGACGACCGATGCACGGGTGGAAAAGCTCTGGGAGGCCTGCGCGCTTCCGGACTATCGCCGTATCGCCCCGGCGCAGCATGCGGATCTGATCTCCACGCTCTATTTCGACCTCGTCAAGCGCGGGACGGTGAACGAGGATTTCATGGCCGAACAGGTGCGTCGCGCCGACCGCACGGATGGAGAGATCGATACCTTGTCTGCGAGGATTGCGCAGATCAGAACATGGACTTATGTATCGAACCGCCCAGGATGGCTTGCCGATCCGACACACTGGCAAGAAAAGACTCGGGAAATCGAGGATCGATTGTCCGATGCGCTACATGAAAGGTTGACGAAACGCTTTGTTGATCGCAGGACATCTGTGCTCATGAGGCGCCTGAGAGAGAATGCGATGCTTGAAGCTGAAATCAGTGTAAATGGTGATGTCTTCGTAGAAGGTCATCACGTCGGCCAATTGGCCGGGTTCCGGTTCACGCCGGTGCCGGGAATGGAAGGGCCGGATCAGAAGGCCGTGCAGGCTGCGGCGCAGAAGGCGCTCGCGCTCGAATACGAGGCGCGTGCCGCGCGTCTGCACGCCAGTGGAAATGGCGATCTCGCTTTGAGCTCCGATGGTCTGGTTCGCTGGCTGGGCGAGCCGGTTGCCCGTCTTTCGGCCGGCGACAATATCATGAAGCCGCGGGTGATCCTGCTGGCCGACGAGCAGTTGAGCGGTAATGCCCGTGATCACGCGCTCGCGCGGATCGAGCGTTTCGTCAACCACCAGATCGCAACCGTGCTGAAGCCGCTGGATGATATCTCCCGTGCGGAAGACCTTCAGGGTCTCGCAAAGGGTCTCGCTTTCCAGCTGGTCGAAAATCTCGGCGTGCTGTTCCGTCGTGACGTCGCGGAAGACGTGAAGTCGCTGGATCAGGACGCGCGTGCTTCCATGCGGCGTTACGGCGTGCGTTTCGGCGCCTATCATGTCTTTTTGCCTGCGCTCCTGAAGCCTGCTCCGGCAGAACTTGTGACGCTGCTATGGGCCTTGAAGAATGATGGTCTTGGCAAACCGGGTTATGGCGACCTTATTCCCGTGCTGGCTGCAGGCCGCACCTCGGTCGTTACGGATGCCAGCTTCGAGCGCATGTTCTACAAGCTTGCCGGTTTCCGTTTCCTCGGAAAGCGCGCGGTGCGTATCGACATTCTCGAGCGTCTGGCCGATCTCATCCGTCCGCTGCTGCAGTGGAAGCCCGGCCAGCAGCCGCGCCCCGAAGGCGCTTATGATGGCCGTCGTTTCACGACGACGACCGCGATGCTTTCCATTCTCGGCGCAACGCTCGATGACATGGAAGAAATCCTCAAGGGCCTCGGTTACCGTGCCGATCAGGTGACGGCGGAAGAGGCGCAGGCCTTCCTCGCCAGCCAGGCAGGCGCCACTGTGCCGGCTGCCCCGGAAACGACGGCGGGCGAAGAGGATAGCGCTGAGACCGAGCAGGACGAGCCGGCTTCCGAAGAGCAGGCCTCCGAAGCGGTTGCTGTTGTGGAAGGCGACGTTACCGAGGCGCCCGTCGCGGAAGCCGCCGGTGAAGAGGCTGCTGCAAATGAAGCGGCTCCGGCGGAAAGCGGTGAGGCCGCCGAGCCGAAGCCCGTGCTTCTGTGGCGTCCGGGTGGCCGCAATGAAAACCAGCGTGGTGAAAACCGTCGTCCCGGCAATCGTGGCCAGGGTCGTGAGCAGACAGCGCGCGAGCAAGGCGAGCGACGCGGCGAAGGCCGCCGTGACAATCGCGACGGGGCAAATCGCGATGCAGCCAATCGTGGCGGCGAGGGCGAGCGCAAGCGTGACGGCGGCCGTCCCGATCGAGGCAACAACCGCAATAATGATCGTCATGATCGTGGCGAGCGCAAGGACAGGCCGGAGCGCAGCGACCGTGGCGGAAAGCCGCAGGGCCAGCAGCGTTTCGAGGCCAAGCCACCGCGCAAGGAAAAGCCGCTGGACCCGGATTCGCCTTTCGCAAAGCTCGCTGCCCTCAAGGAGCAGCTGAAGAAGTAAGCCTATGGGAAACAGCGAGCAGCCACTGGAAAGCACGCGTCAGCGTCTAGACAAGTGGCTGTTCTTTGCCCGCATGGCTAAATCCCGTTCGCTCGCCCAGAGCTACGTTCAGTCGGGACAGGTGAAGATCAATGGCGTCGTCGTCCGCCAGCCCAGTCATGCGGTGAAGCCCGGCGACAGGCTGGAAATAAGCTTCGAGCGGATGGACAGGGTCGTGGTGGTGAAGTCGGGCGGGACGCGGCGCGGCCCCTATGAAGAAGCCAGACTTCTCTATGACGATCAGACGCCGCCAAAGGAGCCTTCCGACAGGCTGACACTCCTTGAGCAGGCAATGCGCCAGCCGGGCAGCGGACGCCCGACGAAAAAGGAGCGCAGAGCGCTCGACAGGTTTCTGTCCGACAGCGACGGCAGTACAGATTAGAATAAACCTCCAAGTCAGCACCGTTTTTCAGAATTGTTTATCCTTGCTATCTGCAGGCAAAGGCATTACGTCACTTGCGAAATTGCCCTGTCTGAATTCCGGGCGACGGCTTGTGTTCCGAAGCCCAAAGACCCGGCCTGCATATTCTGGAGTTCATCATGACATATGTCGTGACCGACAATTGCATCCGCTGCAAATATACCGATTGCGTTGAGGTCTGCCCTGTCGACTGCTTTTACGAGGGCGAAAATTTCCTCGCCATCAATCCCGACGAATGCATCGACTGTGGTGTGTGCGAACCGGAATGTCCTGCCGAGGCCATCAAACCCGATACGGAGCCGGGTCTCGACAAGTGGCTGAAGCTCAATGCGGAATATGCCGCGATCTGGCCGAACATCACCATCAAGCGCGACCCGATGCCGGAAGCCAAGGAAATGGATGGTGTCGAAGGCAAGCTGGAGCTTTATTTCTCTGCTGAGCCCGGCAAGGGCGACTGACCGCAGATTTGCGACGGTCTTGCACCAACATGTGAAAAGCCCTCGTCTGCACGAGGGCTTTTGTTTATCCGCCGCGGCCGGATTGCAGCGTGGTGGATAATAGTGTCAGTAGGGCCACGCTTTCCTCCAGACTTTGGCGCTGGCGGCTTTGCAGGATGGCCGCCTGTAGTCGGTTCATCTCGCGGGCGATCGCCGCTGGCTGCCATGTGCGCAGCGCTCTTTCGATGACCGGTTTCCGGCGAAAATGGATATGACGTCCGAGCGTCTGCATGACCTGACCGGCCTGCTGCTTTTTCTCGTCCATCTCGGCGCGCATCTGATCGAGCAGCTGGAATTGCTTGAGGCACCCCTGAAGCACGAGGAAGATCGGCGTCTTGGAAGAAATGATCTTCTGGGTGGCATGGAAAAACGCGTTTCTGTCACCCTTCAGGATGGCGTCAACGGCGTCATCGGCTGAAACCGTACTGGCATCACCGATGATGGCCAGGACATCGTCTTCCTCGATTACCTCTGCGCCGCGGCAATAAAGTGCCAGCTTGCGGATTTCGTTTCGTGAAGCGATACGGTCGCCCCCCAGCGATTCGATAAGCCGTTGCCGCGCGGCAGGCGCGATACGCAAATTGTCGCCCGAAAGTTCCTGGTCTATCAACGCGTTCAGTGCGCGCGCATCGTCCGCGTAACAGGGAATGGCTGCGATGGATCGAGCCGGTTCCGCGATCTTGCGCAGCCCCGTGCCCTTCTTGATGTCACCTGCTTCGATGATGAGAAAGCTCGCTTCCGGCGGCGTTTCCGCCAGAATCTGGAGGGCATCCACCAACGCCTTTTCAGCTGACGCGCCCTTGACCCAGACAAGTTTCTCGCCGCCGAAAAGACCAATGGCGTTCACCTCGTCCAGCAAACGCCCCGGGTCGCCCTGGAGATCGGACGCAGTCAATTTCAGCGACGCAAAAGCGTCGTCGGGATCTATCCCCGTCTTTTTGGCGATGAGGGTTGCGCGTTCTGATACGAGACCACGATCCGGCCCGTAGAGTACGAAAACGCGAAAGCGCTCCGCCGGATTCTCGGCGAAGCGCTCAAATTCATGGGACTTTATCTCCGCCACGGCCGCCGCTCTCAGCGGCCGAGGGTGGCGGCGATGTCGGTGCGGATGATTTCGGCAAGTTCGCGCGCCGCACGGTTTTCGGCGTCGCGGGTCGCCCGGATCTTGGCGAATTCCTGCTGTGGCAGATCCACCTGCGCCGTCACGCTGCGGCGTGCGGAGCGCAGAATCTGACCGTCGGAAATGCGCGTCAGCACGTATTGGCCGCTCATGATGACACGGCCTGGATACGGCCCGTCGTAATTGTTGTTCGTCCGTGTGGTTAGGTCGTAATTCTGCACCTCTGTCGAGGAAGCGCTCGAGCTGACCGAAACCTTGACGTTATATTGCGCCGTCGTCGGCTGCCCAGCGCCGCCAGCCAGAAGGAAGATTAGCTGGTTGCGAACTTCCTGTCCAACTCTGCCACCGATATCGGAGACGCTGACGGCCGCCAACCTTTCCTTGGTCCCGGAAGCCTCGCCATAGAGCGGGCGCACCTGGCAGCCCGCCAGAAGACCAGCCATCATCACGACGGAAATTGCTGCCGCGACGCGGCTCCATCTCGAAAAAACGTCAGACAACAATGTTCACAATCCTCTGCGGAACCACGATGACTTTCTTGGGCTCGCCGCCGGCAAGAAGAGATTTGACGGCATCCAGAGCAAGGGCAGCCGCGCGGACCGCATCTTGATCCGCATCGCGCGCGATTGTCAATTCGCCGCGCTTCTTGCCATTGACCTGCACGGGCATGACCACGTCGTTTTCCTCGACCAGCGAAGGCACGAAGGTCGGCCATGACGCCTCAGCCACCAGGCCTTCATTGCCCAGCGCCGCCCAGCATTCTTCCGCCAGGTGTGGCGTCATGGGGGCGATGATGCGGATCAGGATTTCGACGGCGTCACGCGCTGCTGCCTTGACGTCGTCGGATTTGCCGCCCGCAGCGACATCCGCAAGCGGACCGGCGAGCGCGTTGACCAGTTCATAGATGCGGGCAATGGCCTTGTTGAAGGCGAGCTTGTCCAGATCTTCCTGAACAGCCTTCAGCGTCTTGTGGGCCGCCTTGGAGGCCGCCAGCCCTTCACCCTCGGTTGCAGGCTTCGGCCTGACGGATTTCAGCTCCTCGGCAGCTTCACCGATGATGCGCCAGACGCGTTGTACGAAGCGGTTCGCGCCCTCGACGCCCGATTCGGACCAAATCACATCACGATCCGGCGGCGAGTCCGACAGGACGAAAAAGCGTGCGGTATCGGCGCCGTACGATGCGATGATATCATCAGGATCGACCACGTTCTTTTTCGACTTCGACATCTTCTCGATCGAGCCGATCTTCACCTCTTCACCGGATGACAGCAGGAAGGCGCGGCGTGTGCCGTCGGTTTCCTCAATCCGCAGATCTGCAGGTGGCACCCATTCGCGTGCAGTGCCTTCACCACGGCTGTAGGTCTCATGAACCACCATGCCCTGGGTGAACAGACCCTTGAACGGCTCCTTGACATCGACATGACCTGTTTCGCGCATCGCACGGGTGAAGAAGCGCGAATAGAGCAGGTGCAGGATCGCGTGCTCGATGCCGCCGATATACTGATCCACAGGCAGCCAGTGGTTGGCGACCTTCGGGTCGGTCGGTGCGTCTTCCCAGGGTGCCGTGAAGCGCGTGTAATACCAGCTGGAATCGACGAAGGTGTCCATCGTGTCGGTTTCACGACGCGCGTCATGGCCGCATTGCGGGCAGGCGACGTGACGCCAGGTCGGATGCCGGTCCAGCGGGTTGCCGGGCACGTCGAAGGTCACATCGTCGGGCAGCTTGACGGGCAGGTCCTTTTTCGGGACCGGCACGACGCCGCAGACTTCGCAATGAATGACCGGGATCGGGCAGCCCCAGTAACGCTGGCGGGAAATGCCCCAGTCGCGCAGACGGAAATTGACCTTGCGCTCGGCCTGAGGCGCGTTGTCCAGCGTCTGCGCCGACAGCTTCTGCACGACTGCCTCGAAGGCATCCGTCGTTTTCATGCCATTCAGGAAGCCGGAGTTAATCATCACGCCGTCGTCGGTGTAGGCGGTGTCATCGACCGTGAAGCTTTCCGCATCCGGGCCCTCAGGGGCGACGACCGCCACGACCGGCAGGCCGTATTTGCGGGCGAAGTCCAGGTCGCGCTGGTCGCCGGAAGGGCAACCGAAGATCGCGCCGGTACCGTAATCCATCAACACGAAATTGGCGACGTAGACCGGCAGTTCCCAGGTCGGATCCAGCGGATGGACGACTTTGACGCCGGTATCGATGCCTTTCTTTTCAGCCGTTTCCAGCGCGGCCAGAGAGGTTCCATGGCGGCGGCATTCATCGCAGAATTCGGCGATCGCAGGATTTTTTTCCGACAGTTCTTTCGCCAGCGGATGGTCGGCGGCAATGGCCAGGAAGGAGGCGCCGAACAGCGTGTCGGGGCGTGTGGTGTAAACCGTGATGTCAGAGAAGCCTTCCGGTGCCGTGTCAGCAACAGTCTGCCAGCGCAGCGACAGGCCTTCGGAACGGCCGATCCAGTTCTTCTGCATCAGGCGCACTTTTTCCGGCCACTGATCCAGCGTGTCCAGCTCGTCCAGCAGGTCCTGGCTGAAATCGGTGATGCGGAAGAACCATTGCGTCAGCTCGCGCTGTTCGACCAGCGCACCGGAGCGCCAGCCGCGGCCGTCGATGACCTGCTCATTGGCCAGAACGGTATGGTCGACCGGGTCCCAGTTGACCTTCGACTGCTTGCGGTAGACCAGACCCTTTTCCATGAAGTCAACGAACAGTGCCTGCTGGCGATGATAATATTCCACATCGCAGGTCGCGAATTCGCGGGTCCAGTCCAAGGACAGGCCCATGGATTTCAGCTGACCGCGCATGGTGGCGATGTTCTGGTAGGTCCAATCTTTCGGGTGAACCTTGTTCTGCATGGCGGCGTTTTCGGCCGGCATGCCGAAGGCGTCCCAACCCATCGGGTGCAAGACGTTGAAACCGCGGGCGCGCTTGTAGCGGGCGACGACGTCGCCCATGGCATAGTTGCGGACATGGCCCATGTGGATGCGACCCGACGGATAGGGGAACATCTCCAGAACGTAATATTTCTCACGCGGATCGCTGTTGTCTGTCACGAAGACCTTGTCTTCGTTCCATTTTTGCTGCCAGCGCGGCTCGGCGTCGCGAGGATTGTAACGTTCGATGGCCATTGTCTAAAATTCCGGGTATCGAGGGGAAAAATGTGCGCTGACCTTCACCATGAAACGACCGGGGCGTCAAGTTTGGCGGGGCGTTCGGCGGTGCAATCTTGGCCAGCGTGCCTCAAATGGTGCTAAAGGCGCTTGGCATCAAGGGATTCGGCGTCTAGTTAGCGGTTCGAACGGTTAAAAAAGGTCTTGTGATGGAAATCGAAGCACGACTTCAGGATGTCAGGCAGCGCATTGCGGATGTGGCGGAAAAATCCAACCGCAAGGCGGCAGATGTTGCCCTCGTCGCGGTATCGAAGACCTTCGAAGCGGAGGCGATCCAGCCGGTCATCGATGCCGGCCAGCGCGTGTTCGGAGAGAACCGCGTGCAGGAGGCGCAGGGCAAGTGGCCGGCGCTGAAAGAGAAGACTGATGGCATAGAACTGCATCTGATCGGCCCATTGCAGTCCAACAAGGCTGCGGACGCCGTGGCATTATTTGACGTCGTCGAAAGCGTCGACCGCGAAAAGATCGCCCGTGCGCTTGCCGAGGAATGCGGCAAACAGGGCCGCAAACTTCGTTTTTATGTGCAGGTCAATACCGGGCTTGAGCCGCAAAAGGCGGGCATCGATCCGCGTGAGACCATCGCTTTCGTGGCATTTTGCCGGGACGAGTTGAAATTGTTGGTCGAGGGGCTGATGTGCATTCCGCCGGCAGATGAAAATCCTGGTCCGCATTTTGCGCTGCTGGCGAAGCTTGCCAAGCAATGTGGCCTGGAAAAACTCTCCATGGGCATGTCCGGGGATTTCGAAACGGCCGTCGAATTCGGCGCGACCAGTGTTCGTGTGGGCTCGGCGATCTTCGGCACGCGATAAGGCCATAAACAAAAAACCCGGCGCTGAGGCCGGGTTTCAAGCATTCGAAAACGTCGATCAGTACTGATCGTCCTCGTCTTCGTCCTTCTGCGTGGATTTCAGCGAGGAGAGCTTCTTGAAGACCGCATCGGCGTCGATCTGTTCGTCTTCTTCGCGCTGGAAGTTGTAATCCAGGCCTTCCGTTGCCGTCGCCGGCTGCAATGTGTTGTCCAGCTCTTCGGCGGTCGGCAGCGGACGGCCACGCGAGGCGCGTTCAACTTCGAGGTCGAGATCGATCTGGCTGCAGAGGCCGAGTGTGACCGGGTCCATCGGCGTCAGGTTTGCCGAGTTCCAGTGGGTGCGGTCGCGGATTTGCTCAATGGTCGACTTCGTGGTGCCGACGAGACGCGAAATCTGCGCATCCTTCAGTTCCGGGTGGTTGCGAACGAGCCAGAGAATGGCGTTCGGACGGTCCTGACGCTTGGAAACCGGCGTGTAGCGCGGGCCGCGACGCTTGGATTCCGGCACGCGCACCTTCGGCTCGGAAAGCTTCAGCTTGTGGTTCGGGTTGCCTTCGGCGCGGGCGATTTCATCGCGGGAAAGCTGTCCGGTGGCGATCGGGTCGAGGCCCTTGATGCCCTGCGCGGCTTCACCGTCGGCAATTGCCTTGACTTCAAGCGGGTGCAGTTTGCAGAACGTGGCGATCTGATCGAACGACAGCGCGGTGTTGTCAACCAGCCATACAGCCGTTGCCTTTGGCATGAGCAATTGTTGAGCCATAGATACAGTCCTTCTGTCCGTCCGCGCCGGTGTCGCGGGCGTGGTATCAACCACTGATTTCCGGGATATTGCCGCTCTATAACCGGATTGCATCATAATTGCAATTCTTTGCGAAACAAATGACCTTTGTCTAATTGCCGTGTGCAATTGACCTGCTATGAATTCAACACATGCCTGAGGTGGGAGTCTCGGGCCGCGTCAGAAGCCATACCCGGTTCCAGGAGGAGTTCATGTCTGCCAAAATCTACCCGGTGCTCAAGTCGGCGAAAGCCCGCACGCTCATCGACAATGAGCGTTACCAGAAATGGTACCAGGAGAGCGTCGAGGATCCAGAAAAATTCTGGGACAAGCATGGCCGTCGGATCGACTGGTTCAAGCCTTACACCAAGGTCAAGAATACGTCCTTCAAGGGCAGGGTGCCAATCAAGTGGTTCGAGGACGGCCTCACCAACGTCTCCTACAACTGTATTGACCGGCATCTGAAGACGCATGGCGAGCGCACCGCGATCATCTGGGAAGGCGATAACCCCTATATCGACAAGAAGATCACCTATAACCAGCTTTATGATTACGTCTGCCGTCTGGCGAATGTGCTGAAGAAGCACGGCGTCAAGAAGGGCGACCGCGTCACCATCTATATGCCGATGATACCGGAGGCAGCCTATGCGATGCTCGCCTGTGCGCGCATCGGGGCGATCCATTCGGTCGTTTTCGGCGGTTTCTCGCCGGAAGCGCTGGCGGGCCGCATCGTTGACTGCCAGTCGACCTTCGTCATTACCTGCGATGAAGGTGTGCGCGGCGGCAAGCCGATACCGCTGAAAGAAAATACCGACAAGGCGATCGATATCGCCGCCAAGCAATATGTCATTGTCAACAAGGTTCTGGTCGTTCGCCGAACCGGCGGCAAGACCGGCTGGGCGCCGGGCCGCGACATCTGGTACCACCAGGAAATCGCCACGGTGAAACCGGATTGCCCGCCTGTGAAGATGCGCGCGGAAGATCCGCTGTTCATCCTCTATACGTCGGGCTCTACCGGCAAGCCAAAGGGCGTGCTGCACACCACGGGCGGCTACCTCGTCTATACGTCGATGACGCATGAATATGTCTTCGATTACAAGGATGGCGAGGTCTACTGGTGTACGGCCGATGTCGGCTGGGTCACGGGACACTCTTATATAGTCTATGGACCGCTGGCCAATTGCGCGACGACGCTGATGTTCGAAGGTGTTCCCAATTTTCCGGATCAGGGCCGTTTCTGGGAAGTCATCGACAAGCACAAGGTCAACATCTTCTACACGGCGCCGACAGCGCTCAGATCGCTGATGGGTGCGGGTGACCAGTTCGTCCAGCGCTCGTCGCGCTCCAGCATCCGTCTTCTCGGCACCGTGGGCGAGCCGATCAACCCGGAAGCATGGGAGTGGTATTACCATGTTGTCGGTGAGGACAAGAGCCCGATCGTCGATACATGGTGGCAGACGGAAACCGGCGGCATTCTCATCTCGCCGCTGCCGGGTGCGACCGATCTGAAACCCGGCTCGGCGACAAGGCCGTTCTTCGGTGTGCAGCCGCAGCTTGTCGATGCCGAAGGCAATGTGCTGGAGGGGCCGGCAGACGGCAATCTCTGCATCATCGACAGCTGGCCGGGCCAGTCGCGCTCCGTCTATGGCGATCATCAGCGCTTCATCGACACCTACTTCTCCACCTACAAGGGCAAGTATTTCACCGGTGATGGCTGCCGGCGCGATGAGGATGGTTATTACTGGATCACCGGCCGCGTCGATGACGTGCTGAACGTTTCCGGTCATCGTCTTGGCACGGCCGAGGTGGAATCGGCGCTGGTGTCGCATCATCAGGTTTCGGAAGCGGCCGTGGTCGGTTATCCGCATCCGATCAAGGGGCAGGGCATCTATTGTTATGTCACGCTGATGGCAGGCCAGAACGGCGACTATGCGCTGCGCGAAGAGCTGGTAAAACACGTGCGCAACGAGATCGGACCGGTTGCGACACCCGATAAGATCCAGTTCGCGCCCGGCCTGCCGAAGACCCGTTCCGGCAAGATCATGCGGCGCATCCTGCGCAAGATCGCCGAGGATGATTTTGGTGCGCTGGGAGATACGTCGACGCTCGCTGATCCTGCTGTCGTCGAGGACCTCATCGCCAACCGGCAAAACCGCACGGCGTGAACTGAGAGGCTGCTTCGGCAGCCTTTTTCTATTGACTGTCCTCACAAACAAAAACACCCGGAGGCGAACCTCCGGGTGTTTTTCATCGTAGGCTGTAACGCTTACTGGCCGCGGATCTTCTTGAGGTCCGCCAGAACGGCGTCAACGACGTCGGCGCCGATTTCAGCCTTGTGCTTTTCGTAAACGACCATCGACTTTTCGCGGATACGCGCCTGCTCTTCGGCAGACAGCGAGTTCACCTCGAGGCCGGCAGCCTTGATCTTTTCCAGCGACTTCTGGTTCAGTTCGCGGATGACCTTGCGCTCTTCGTCACGACCCACGACTGCGCATTCGCGCAGGGCTGCCTGTTCTTCCGGCGTGTAGCTGTCGAAGATCGGCTTGGAGAAGAGGAAGAGGAACGGCGTGTAAGCGTGGTTCGTCTCCGTGATGTACTTCTGCACCTCGTAGAACTTCGAGGTGTCGATCGTCACATAGGGGTTTTCCTGGGCATCGATCGCGTTGGTCTCAAGCGCCGAGAAGACTTCGCCGAAAGCCATCGGCGTAGCGTTTGCACCGAGGTTCTGGAAGGTGTCGAGGAAGATGTTGTTCTGCATCACGCGGACCTTGAGGCCCGAGAAATCTTCCCACTTGTTGACGGCATGCTTGGAGTTCGACAGGTTGCGGAAGCCGTTTTCCCAGTAAGCGAGGTTTACGAGGCCCTGTTCTTCCAGCTTCTTGTTCATCATGTCGCCGAAGGCGCCGTCCATGACGGCATCGGCTTCCTTGGCATTGGCGAAGAGGAATGGCAGGTCGAAGACGCCCAGCGACGGGATGAGACCGACGAGCGGCGAGGACGACGTGACGACCGCTTCCTGAACGCCGGAGCGCAGGGCCTGTGTCGCCTGAAGGTCACCGCCGAGAGCGCCACCCCAGAATGCCGTCAGTTTCAGCTTGCCGCCGGACTTGTCGTCGAGGCAGGCCTGCATGGCCTTGATGCCGTTGCCGACGGGATGATCCTGGTTGATACCGTTCGAAACGCGGATGTTGCGGCTGTTGAATTCGGCCATTGCCGGCGCTGCCGCGCCGACTGCGAAGGCGATTGCCGTGGTGGTCAGAAGAAGCTTTCTCATAATATCCTCCCTTGGACTGTGGTCGAGAAAAAGTTTCACTTAACGTAGGTACTGCAGAGGCACGAGGACGATGTCCGGGAAAATCACCAGCAGCGCCAGCACGATGGTTTCGGCGACGAGGAAGGGCCAGACACCGATCGTGACCTTGCCGAGCGGGATGCGGCCGACGCCGCTGACGACGTTCAGCACCACGCCAACCGGCGGGGTAATCAGGCCGATGGCGTTGTTGATGATGAAGAGAACACCGAAATAGACCGGGTCGATGCCCGCCTGCTTGATGATGGGCATCAGAACTGGCGTCAGGATCAGGATGGTCGGCGTCAGGTCAAGCGCGGTGCCGACGACGAAGACCAGCACCATGATGACAGCCATCAGCAGCATCGGACGGTCGATCAGCGGCTCGATGTAACCGGCAACTTCGTTCGGAATGTTTGCCGCCGTAATGAGCCATGCGGAGACGAGGGCCGCGCAGACCAGGAACATGATGATCGAGGTGCTCTTCGCGGCGCGCAGCAGCACGTGGAACAGGTCAGCCGGCTTCAGTTCGCGGTAGATCACCATGCCGACGAAAAGCGCATAGGCGGCAGCCACGACGGCGGCTTCCGTCGGCGTCATGATGCCGGCCTTGATACCGCCGAGGATGATGACGGGCATGCCGAGCGCCCAGCCGGCGCGGGCCGTGGCTGTAACGCGTTCCTTGGCCGTGGTTTTCGGCAGCGGCTTGACGTCGTCCTTGCGCACCACGATCAGCCAGGCGACGATCAGTGAGATGCCCATCAGAATACCGGGTACGATACCGGCAAGGAAAAGCTGGGTGATCGAAACGTTAGCGGCGACACCGAAGACGATGAACGCCATGGACGGTGGAATGACCGGGGCGATGATACCGCCGGCTGCGATCAGGCCGCCGGAGCGCGGAATATTGTAACCGGCCTTCGCCATCATCGGGATGAGGATTGCGGCGAGGGCTGCGGTATCGGCTGCGGCCGAACCGGAGATGCTGGCCATGATGATGGCAGCGACGATGGCCACGATGCCGAGGCCGCCCCTGATGTGGCCGACCAGCGCGATCGCAAAGTCGATGATGCGGCGGGACAGGCCGCCGGAATTCATCAGTTCGCCAGCGAGGATGAAGAAGGGGATGGCAAGCAGGGTGAAGGTGTCTGCGCCCGAGATCATGTTCTGCGCGATGATAGCGGTGTTGAACATGCCCATGTACCACATGAGCACGACGCCACAGAACATCAGCGAGAAAGCGACGGGAACGCCAATGGCCATGGCTCCCAGAAGAGAGCCGACAAAAACGAAAAGTGTCATGGTATCAGCGCTCCGAAAGCTGTTCGATCGTCAGGTTCTCGCCCGCAAACTGGGCGATTTCGTCTTCCGTCACGCGGCCCGTCAGAAGGCGGTACAGGCGTTCCAGCGCGATCACGAACATCAGGCCACCCGTGAACATGCCGATGCCATAGACCCAGATCATGGAGAGCTTGGTGACCGGGGCGTGCATGCTGGCGTTGATGCCGGACTGTTTCCAGGTGCCCCAGAAGAAGATGGCGGAACAGGCCAGAATGATGATGTTCGAGATGATCATGCAGACGATGCGGGCGCGGCGCGACAGAAACATCACGAGCGTTTCAATGCCCATATGGCTGTTCTCGCGGAAGGTCAGCACCGCGCCGAGGAAGGTCAGCCACACGAAGAAATAGCGTGACAGCTCTTCCGAGACATTGATGCCGGAATTCATCGTGTAACGCATGACGACGTTGACGAAGACCATGATCGACATGCCGGCAAGCAGCGCGACGAGAATGATTTCGAGAATCCGGTAAAAAAGATTGATGGTCTTTTGCATTTTCCCCTCCCGAAGAAATATCTAGAGCAGCCCTCGTTTCGCCAGGTTGCGCATCAGTGCCGCGGTGCCGAACGTCCATTCCGGGCATTCGTCAGTCGTCGTGACCCAGTTGATCAGCTTACCGAGCTTGGGCGTGGAGATTTCGACACGGTCACCCTTTGAATGGGTGAAGCCGAGACCTGGGCCATGGCGGTCCTTTACCGGCGCGAACATCGTGCCAAGGAAAAAGACTGCGCCGTCAGGATATTGGTGGTTACGGTTCAAGAGCTGCGAAGCGAGGTTTTCCGGCGTGCGGCTGATCGCCTCCATGGGGCTGACGCCCGTCATGGTGAAACCATCCTCTCCTTCGACCAGAAGCGAAATCTGCGCCTTCTTCACATCTTCAATGCTGAAGTTGCCATCGAACAGGCGGATGAACGGGCCGATTGCGCAGGAGGCATTGTTGTCCTTAGCCTTGCTGAGCAGCAGGGCGGAGCGGCCTTCGAAATCGCGCAGGTTGACGTCGTTGCCGAGCGTCGCGCCGACAATGTGACCGTCAGAGGTGATGGCCAATACCACTTCCGGCTCAGGGTTGTTCCACTGCGATTTGGGATGGACGCCGATCAGGGCACCGCAGCCGACGGAGGCCATGGCCTGCGCCTTGGAGAAGATTTCCGCATCCGGGCCGATGCCCACTTCCAGATATTGCGACCAGAGGCCCATTTCCTGGAGCAGTTTTTTCACCTCGGCGGCTTTTTCTGAGCCGGCCTCAAGTCCCTTGAGATTGTCGCCAAGAACAGGCGCCAGCCGTCCGCGAATTTCCTGCGCACGCAGCGGATCGCCCTTGGCCTGTTCCTCGATCACGCGTTCCAGCATGCTGTCGGCGAAGGTGACACCTGCAGCCTTGACGGCCTGAATATCGTTGGGAGCGAGGAGATCGCCAGCTGAGCCGTCCAGAAACGCGTCCAGCGCGCCTAAGGCGACGAAAGTACCGGTGTCCTTGAGCTGCTCCACCAGGTCGGTCTTCTCCAGAAGCTCTGACATGGTTGGAGAAACAGACGTGAGGTCATAAAGCACGCCATCCTTGAGGAGGACGGGGCAGGGGCCGCCTTCGCTTTTCGACCAGACGCGGCCGACGAGCAAAGCGTTTTCATAATCCTCAGGCAAAATTGCGGTAGCGTCGATCGACCTTACGCCGGCCATGTATATCCTCCCCTTTCAGACTTCCGACAGGCCGCCTCCTGCGGTCTTATTGTCTGGATGTCTGACAACCTAATCTTATTCTTCTTAGTATGACTTTTCGAGCGAGTCTAGCGGTCTCACGGACAAATTTATCATGTATCGCTCATGAAGCGCGGAAACCTGTCCTATAGCTTGACTGCCAGTGACTTTTTCCAGTCAAAATATATCCAGCTCCAGATTGACGCGGCTCGCCGCACCAATCAGATGCTTGCGCATCGCGCTCTTGGCCGCGGGCGCATCAGCTTTTTCCACGGCCTCGTAAATTGCCACATGTTCGGCAATCGTTACCTCGAGAATTTCCCCAAAAACCGCCCGGGAGAAAGCGATGTTGATGGCGGAACTGATGCGCTCCGCAATGAAGCCGAGGAACATCAGGAAATATTCGTTTTGTGTGGCCTCAGCCAGAATACGGTGGAAGTCCAGATCGGCGGCAACGCCTTCCGTCGACCAATCGTCGGCGGTTTTCATCTTTTCCAGTGCCGCGGCCAGTCGCGCCAACTGCTGCGGGCTGCGATGCAATGCCGCCAGCCCTGCTGCTTCTATTTCCAGCGGCATGCGAAGCTGGAAAAGATCGCGGAAGTTCTCCGGATCGTTCAGCCGGGAGCGCTCGATACGGATGGACAGTCTCTGCCGGGGATCGGTGACGAATGCGCCCACGCCCTGCCGGGTTTCGACGAAACCTTCATTGCGCAATTGTGCTATCGCCTCGCGGATGACAGAGCGGCTCACCCCGAAGGTTTTTGCCAGCACATGTTCAGTCGGCAGCCTGTCGCCCGGCCCGAGTTTCGAATCGTTGATCTCGCGTGCGATCTCTGCGGCGATGCGGCCGGGGAGATGGTCATTGCGATGTATCTGATTGAACTCCAGCGTCATGGTTGCTCCCGTTCCACAGAAACGATTGGTTCGTTTTTCCCGCTGCAGACGACTTCCTCCTTCGCCGTCAGCGGGGTTTTTTAAGGCGGCGTTTTTCAGCCGCCTCTGCCGTACCTTGATTAGCTATCCGGTTGCAGGGTTATCTGGCAACCGGGATTCATCCGCAAATCAGGGTCGAAGGTGTTTTTCAGGCCAGTGATCATCCGCCGCTGCACGTCAGATAGCCGGCTTTCGAAATCCGAGCGTTTCAACCGGCCGATGCCGTGCTCGGCGCTGATGCTGCCGACGTAACGGTCGAGGACGTCATTGACGAGCGTTTTGGACTTGTAGATGAATGCTTCGCGCTCTTCCGGCGTCGAGCCGTTCGGCGGCAGTACGTTGAGGTGAACGTTTCCGTCTCCCACATGGCCGTAGGAAACAGCGAGGCACTCCGGCAGTTTTTCCGCCAGTTCCGCTTCAGCTTCGGCCACGAAAGCCGCGAGTTTTGACAGCGGTACGGAAATATCGGTGCGCATATGGCTGCCGCGCAGCGCCTGGCCTTCGTTCATGCCTTCGCGGAATAGCCAAAGAGATTGCGCCTGCGCCCGTGACGATGCGATGACGCCATCCAGCACCAGCCCGTCTTCCATGACGCCTTCGAGGAAGCGGCCCATCAGGTCTGCCGTGTCGACCAGGCCGGAGCCTGAAATTTCCATCAGCACATAGGCCGGGTAGTCACCGGCGATCGGCATTTTAAGGTCGGGGATTGCCTCGATCGCCAGCGTGAAGGCGACCGGCGGCATAAATTCGAAGGCAGACATCAGGTCGCAGCATTCGCGACGGGCGCGACGGTAAAGCTTGATGGCATCGTCAAGCGAATTGAGGCCGAGCAGCGCCGTTTCGACATGTTCCGGATTAGGGTAGAGCTTGACGGCAACGGCGGTGATAATGCCGAGCGTTCCTTCCGCACCGATGAAAAGCTGCTTCAGGTCGATGCCGCGATTATCCTTGCGCAGCGTCGACAGCCCATTCCAGATAGTGCCATCCGGTAGCACCACTTCGAGACCCAGGACCAGTTCGCGCGTCATCCCGTACCGCAGCACATTGATGCCGCCGGCATTTGTGGAGACATTACCGCCTATACGGCAGCTACCCTGGGCCCCAAGTGATAGCGGGAAGAACATACCCTTGTCCTGCACCGCGTCCTTGAATTCCGAGAGAATGCAGCCCGCTTCCACGACGGCGGAAAAATCATCGCTGTCTATGGTGCGGATGGCGTTCATGCGCTCGAGGCTAAGAACGACCTGGCGTTTAGGCGCATCGGGAATGCCGCCGAGTACAAGACCGGTATTACCGCCCTGAGGGATGATGGCGAGTCCGAGTTCGGCGCAGGCGCGCACCGTATCAGATACTTCCTCCGTCGACCGGGGACGGATCACGGCTACAGCCGAACTGGTGACGTCGCCATGCCAGTCCCGGCAATAACGCAGCATGTCCTCCGGCGACGTGAGCACCAAAGCCTCGCCCAACCTGTTCTTCAGCGAGAATCGCAATTCCCCGATATCGTGTTCGCTGACGATCGTCATTCCACCCTCTCCGCTCAATCCGCCCTGAAATGTCCGGGCAAGGCTTCTTCGCCCTTGCTTTTGCCGGTTTGTGAAAAAATACTATTTTCAACTCGATCATATAAGGTTATCAGACAACCTTACAAGCTAATTTATCGGTCGGTTGGCTGATGATGTTTTTTCGGTCTCGGGAGAACGACCGGGACAAAGAGGAGGAAGACATGCATATCGCAATTATTGGCGCCGCTGGCATGGTGGGCCGCAAGCTGACGCAGCGTCTCGTCAAGGAAGGGTCACTGGGTGGCAAGGCGGTGGAGAAATTCACGCTTATCGACGTGTTCCAGCCCGAAGCGCCCGCCGGTTTTTCCGGTGCCGTCGATGCGCGCGCGGCCGATCTTTCCGCACCTGGCGAAGCCGAAAAGCTGGTCGAAGCCCGTCCGGATGTCATCTTCCACCTTGCCGCCATCGTCTCCGGCGAAGCCGAACTCGATTTCGACAAGGGCTACCGCATCAATCTCGACGGCACGCGTTATCTCTTCGATGCCATCCGCCTTGCCAACGGCAAGGATGGCTACAAGCCGCGCGTGGTCTTCACCTCCTCGATCGCCGTCTTCGGTGCGCCGCTTCCCTATCCGATCCCGGACGAATTCCACACCACGCCGCTGACCAGCTACGGTACGCAGAAGGCTATCTGCGAATTGCTCCTGTCCGACTACAGCCGCCGCGGTTTCTTTGACGGCATCGGCATTCGCCTTCCCACCATCTGCATTCGTCCCGGCAAGCCGAATGCGGCTGCCTCCGGCTTCTTCTCCAATATCCTGCGTGAGCCGCTGGTTGGCCAGGAGGCGGTTCTGCCGGTGCCGGAAAGCATTCGCCACTGGCACGCCTCGCCGCGTTCCGCCGTCGGTTTCCTTATTCATGGCGCCACGATCGACGTCGAAAAGGTCGGCCCGCGCCGCAACCTGTCGATGCCGGGCCTCAGCGCCACCGTCGGCGAACAGATTGAGGCACTGCGCAAGGTGGCGGGGGAAAAGGCCGTCGCCCTCATCCGTCGCGAGCCGAACGAGATGATCATGCGCATGTGCGAAGGCTGGGCACCCGGTTTCGAAGCCAAGCGTGCCCGCGAACTGGGCTTTACGGCGGAAAGCTCCTTCGAAGAGATTATTCAGGTTCATATTGAGGACGAACTGGGAGGTTCACTGAAATGAGTGGCGGCGGGGAGGAGAAGAAGCGCTCGGTCGCCTTTATCGGCACCGGCCTGATGGGAGGGCCGATGGCCCGGCGCCTGCTGGGTGCGGGCTTTTCGGTCACGGTCTGGAACCGCAGTGTCGATAAGGCCGAGGCTCTTGTTGCCGATGGCGCGGTCGTCGCGGCATCGCCGGCAGATGCAGCCAAGGGCGCCGATATTGTCATCACCATGCTGAGTGACGGCAAGGCCGTGGGCGAGGTGCTGTTCGAGGCCGGTGTGGCCGAAGCGCTGAAAAAGGGGGCTGTCGTCATCGACAGCAGCTCGATTGCGCCGCCGATCGCGCGTGAACACTCCTCCCGGCTTCAGGCGCTTGGCATCCATCACGTCGATGCACCGGTTTCGGGCGGTGTGCCGGGCGCGACGGCCGGTACGCTCGCCATCATGGCCGGTGGAGACGAGGCGCTGATCGCGGATCTTGCTGATGTCTTTGCACCGATGGGCCGGCTCACCTATGTGGGTCCCTCGGGTGCCGGCCAGCTCTGCAAGCTCGCCAACCAGCAGATCGTCGCCATTACGATCGGCGCGGTTGCCGAAGCGATGATGCTGGTGGAAGCGGGAGGAGCCTCTCGCGAAGGTTTCCGCAATGCCATACGTGGCGGCTTTGCCGAAAGCCGGATACTGGAATTGCATGGCGAACGCATGGTGAAGCGCAATTTCGTGCCGGGTGGTCCATCCAAATTCCAGCTCAAGGATCTGAATGGCGTGTTGGCAACCGCGAAGGACCTGTCGCTTACCCTGCCGCTTACGCAGCAGGTGACGCGGGAATTCGACGACTTCGTCGGTGACGGCGGTGCCGATATCGATCACAGCGGCATCCTGCTTTACCTCGAAAAACTCAACAACCGCGAACAGGGCTGAGGCAGGCTTATGAGCGACGAGAAGACACCCATGCGCCGGCTGCGATCACAGGACTGGTTCGACAATCCTGATCATCTCGACATGACGGCGCTCTATCTGGAGCGCTTCATGAATTATGGCGTAACGCCGGAAGAACTGCGTTCCGGCAAGCCGGTGATCGGCATCGCCCAGAGCGGCAGCGATCTTACGCCCTGCAACCGCGTCCATGTGGAGTTGGTGAAGCGTGTGCGCGACGGCATCCGTGATGCGGGCGGTATTCCTATCGAATTCCCGACCCATCCGATGTTCGAAAACTGCAAGCGCCCGACGGCAGCGCTCGACCGCAATCTTGCCTATCTCAGCCTCGTGGAAGTGCTTTACGGTTATCCGCTCGACGGTGTCGTGTTAACGACGGGCTGCGACAAGACCACGCCCTCGGCATTGATGGCGGCAAGCACGGTCGATATCCCGGCCATCGTGCTCTCCGGCGGACCGATGCTCGACGGTTATCATGAGGGCGATCTGGTCGGTTCCGGCACTGTGATCTGGCGCATGCGCCGCAAGTATGGCGCTGGCGAAATCACCCGGGAGGAGTTTCTGCAGGCGGCGCTGGAATCCGCGCCATCGGTCGGGCATTGCAACACCATGGGCACGGCGTCGACCATGAACGCCATCGCGGAAGCGCTTGGCATGTCGCTTACCGGCTGCGGCGCAATCCCCGCCGCTTACCGTGAACGCGGCCAGATGGCCTATCGCACCGGCCGCCGCGCCGTTGAACTGGTTGTTGAGAATATCAAGCCCTCGGACATCATGACGCGCGAAGCCTTCCTGAACGCGATCCGCGTTAACTCGGCAATCGGTGGCTCCACCAATGCTCAACCGCATCTCGCGGCGATGGCGAAACATGCGGGCGTTGAACTCCGTGAAGAGGACTGGCAGGTTCACGGTTACGATATTCCGCTGTTGGCCAACATACAGCCGGCCGGCAAATGGCTCGGTGAGAAATATCACCGAGCCGGCGGCACGCCTGCCATCATGTGGGAGCTTCTGCAGGCGGGCAAGCTCGATGGAAGCTGTCGGACCGTGACCGGTAGAACTGTGGCGGAAAATCTGGAAGGTCGGGAATCGACCGACCGAGATGTGATCCTTCCTTACGACAAGCCGCTGAAGGAACGGGCAGGTTTCCTGGTTCTCAAGGGCAATCTGTTTGATTTCGCCATCATGAAGACGAGCGTGATCTCGGCGGAGTTCCGGCAGCGTTATCTCAATGAGCCGGGCCACGAGGGAATTTTCGAGGGCAGATGCGTGGTTTTTGACGGTTCGGAAGACTATCACGCCCGCATCAATGATCCGTCCCTTAATATTGATGAGCGTACCATTCTCGTCATTCGTGGTGCGGGGCCGCTTGGCTGGCCGGGTTCGGCCGAGGTCGTCAACATGCAGCCGCCGGACGCGCTTTTGAAAAAAGGAATCACCAGCCTGCCGACGATCGGTGACGGCCGGCAATCGGGAACGGCGGACAGCCCGTCCATTCTCAACGCCTCGCCCGAAAGTGCGGCCGGCGGTGGCCTGGCGTGGCTTCGCACGGGCGATGTGATCCGCATCGACTTCAACAAGGGCGAGTGTAACGTGCTGGTGCCGGATGAGGAGCTTGCAGCCCGCAAGGCAGACGGCATTCCGGCTGTTCCCGCGGATGCGACGCCCTGGCAGCGCATTTATCGTCAGTCGGTAACGCAGCTTTCGGACGGCGCGGTTCTCGAAGGCGCCGCGGATTTCCGCCGCATTGCCGAGAAGATGCCCCGGCACAATCATTGATCACACGACCAGAATCCCCGGCCACGTCCGGGGATTTTTCTTTTCAGGCGGTTTCGTAAATGCGTGCGACCTCATAAGGTGCCTGCACATCCGCATTATAGGGGCAGGACATGACCGATATTTCGATGATAGAAGCCGCGCGGGAGCGCATCGGCACTCAAGCGGTTCGCACGCCGCTTCTCTCATCACCTTTTCTGGACGAGATTGCCGGGCGAAAGCTCTTCGTAAAAGCTGAATGCCTGCAAAGAACGGGTTCCTTCAAGTTTCGTGGCGGCTGGTCGGCCGTCTCAGGCCTGCCTGCGGAGGTCCGCGCCAAAGGCGTCATCGCCTTTTCCTCCGGTAACCATGCGCAGGGCGTGGCGCTTGCCGCCAGCCTCCACGGCGTTCCCGCCGTCATCATCATGCCGATGGATGCACCGAAGATCAAAATCGACAATACCCGTGCTTATGGCGCGGAGGTGGTGCTTTATGACCGCGCGAATGAGGATCGCGATGCCATTGGGGACCGCATTTCGCGCGAGCGCGGGTTGACGCTGATCAGGCCTTATGACGAACCGCTGGTCATTGCCGGGCAGGGGACGGTGGGGCTGGAGATTGCTGAACAGGGCGCGGAACTGGGTATCGATTCAGCCGAGATCCTGGTGCCGTGCGGCGGCGGTGGCCTTACATCCGGCATATCCCTTGCGCTTGCAGCGAAAGCACCGAACTATAAGGTCAGGACTTCGGAACCGGAGCGGTTCGATGATGTGGCACGCTCTCTTGCCTCGGGCAAGATCGAGCGGAACGCCACGACCTCGGGTTCGATCTGCGATGCGATCGTTACGCCGCAGCCCGGTAACATCACCTTCCCGATCATGGTTGGGCTTTGCGGGAAAGGCATCGCCGTGACCGAAGAGGAAGCGCTGCGGGCAATGGTTCTCGCCTTCAACCGGCTGAAGATCGTCGTTGAGCCCGGTGGGGCGGTGGCCCTGGCGGCGGCCCTCTTCCATGGCGATGAACTGGAGAGTGAAACGGTGATCGCAGTCGCTTCCGGCGGCAATGTCGATCCGGAGGTCATGACGGGTGCGCTGTCCCGTTTCGGCTGAGCGGGTTGGGATCAAGCCCCAAGCCGCGCCGCGACCTCGTTGGCGATGGCCAGCGAGGCAGTAAGGCCGGGGCTTTCGATGCCGAAGAGATTGACGAGACCGTTGACGCCATGCGTTTCCGGCCCGTCAATGCGGAAATCCATAGCGGGTTCGTCCGGACCTGAAATCTTCGGCCGGATTCCAGAATAGGCCGGGATCAGCGCATGGTCGGGAAGGCGCGGCCAATAACGCCGTATCGCATCATCAAAACCTTCCATGCGTTGGGGATCGACGGCGTAATCGATGGCGTCCACCCACTCCACATCCGGGCCGAAACGAGCCTGGCCAGCAAGATCGAGGGTGAGATGTACGCCAAGGCCATGAGTATGAGGTGCCGGATAGATGAGCCTTGAAAAGGGTGACTTGCCGGCCAGCGAAAAATAGCTGCCCTTGGCGAAACGCGCCTGCGGGATACCATCCTCCGGCAATCCCTCTATCTTTCTTGCCACCATCGGCGCAACAAGTCCGGCGGAATTGATGAGCAGCCGGCACGTCAGGCTGGTGGGCTCCGCGCCGCCGACGTGGATCCGAAAACCATCGCCCGCCACTTCCGCCCTTTCGAAGGGGGCGTTGACGGCCATGGCTGCGCCGTGATCCTGTGCGTCTCCGAACAGCGCCAGCATGTATCCGTGACTGTCGATGATACCGGTCGAAGGTGAGGTAAGGGCTGCAACGCAGGTGAGCGCGGGTTCGAGTAAAACCGCCTGTCGTTCATCAATCAGCTCAAGATCGTTACATCCGTTGGCCTTGCCCTTCTCCTGGAGAGTGGCGAGCATGGCCGTCTCTTCATGGCTCGTGGCGACGATAAGTTTGCCGCAGCGGCGATGAGCAACGCCGTGGCTCTGGCAGAAAGCATAAAGACGCTCCTTGCCCTCCACGCAAAGTCGGGCCTTGAGGCTTCCAGGCGGGTAATAAAGGCCTGCGTGGATGACTTCGCTGTTGCGGGAGGAAGTGACCGAGCCAAATTCCTTTTCGCTTTCCAGGATGACGACGGAGTGGCCGCGCATAGCGAGTTCTCGCGCTGTCGCCAGGCCGATCACACCGGCTCCAATGATGATGGCGTCGATATCTGTCATGGTATTTTCCGTGTCCGCATTGCCTTCAGACGGAAAGCGCCCCGTCGCGCTGATGCCGCGCAATGGGTAGATTGATGCTTGCCGTCCGGCAAGTTGCAATCCGTATTTTTCCCGATGCACCTATCTTATGGAATATTATCTCTACTGAAACAGTGGGGAATAAAGCTATTCTACCAGTGAAATAAGCAATGCCCGCTTTGAAGGGCCGAGCAGGAAGGGAGTGTACAATGTCTTATTCCAAGGCAGGAAAAGTAAAAGACTTTGTTTCGCAGCCCCAGTCGCCGCGCAACTGGAAAGATTCGGTTCATGCGGCTCTCGTCGGCGTCTGCATGGCCTTTGTCGCTGCCGTCATATTCGGTCTCGTTCCCTGATCCTCCCGATCTTCTGATCAGGTAATTTGAGAACAAAAGGCCGGTCGCTCCTCCGACCGGCCTTTTTCATTCCCATTCACGACTTCAGGTAATCTTCCGCAAGATCGACCCAGAAAGCGGTTCCGATTGGCAGGATTTCGTCGTTGAAATCAAATTTTGGATGGTGCAACGGCGGGTCGTTGTCGGTTCGTGCGGTGCCGAGGAAGAAATAACAGCCCGGCCGTTTCTCCAGCATGTAGGCAAAGTCTTCCGCGCCCATCGATGGGCGCTGCATTTCTGCGACCTTTTCAGGCCCGGCAAAACGGCGGGCGAGATCGGCGACATAATCCGTTTCCGCCCTGTGGTTGACGGTTGCATTATAACCGCGCTCGTAATCGATTGTCACGCTCATGCCGTAGCTGGCCGCCTGGCCTTCGGCTATCGCCCGAATGCGCTTTTCCAGCTCATCGCGCACGCCCGGATCGAAGGAACGGATGGTCAGTAGCATTTCCGCCGTTTCGGGAATGACGTTGCTGGCAGCACCGGCATGGAAGGCGCCAACGGTGACGACCGCCGACAGCTGCGGATGGATGTTGCGTGAAACCACCGTTTGCAGCGCCATGATGATGCTTGCCCCGGCAACGATAGGGTCAGCGGCATCCTGCGGTTCGGCACCGTGGCCGCCATAACCGTTGACGGTGATCTTGCACTCGTCGACCGCGGCAAGGATCGGTCCGTCGCGCAGCACGAAGTGCCCGAAGGGCAGCCCAGGGTCGTTGTGGAGTGCAAAAACCGCATCGCAGGGAAAGCGGTCGAACAGGCCGTCCTCGATCATGATGCGGGCGCCGCCGAAATTTTCCTCCGCCGGCTGGAAGATCAGATGCAGTGTTCCGTTAAAATTCCTGCGTTCGGCTATGATCTTCGCTGCGCCGAGAAGCATGGCAGTATGGCCATCATGGCCGCAGGCATGCATCACGCCCTGATTGGCGCTCGCATACTCCGCCCCCGTTTCTTCGTGGATCGGCAGGGCGTCGATATCGGCTCGAATGCCAAGCGTGCGCGTGCTGTCACCATTGCGCAGCGTGGCGACAACGCCAGTGCCGGCGAGCCCGCGCGTTACCTCGTACCCCATCGCCAGCAATTGTTCGGCAATGAAATCCGAGGTCTTGAACTCGGAGAGGCCTATTTCAGGGTGACGGTGCAAGTGGCGGCGGATTGCCACCACATCCGGCATATGATTGGCAAAAGACGTCATGGTGGCGGTCTGTCTGGTCATTTTCGAAGTCCCGGGTTTCGCCGTTTATTACGGCGCTTTTTCAAAATGACATAGCAGCATATGCATGGGCATGTAAGGGGCGCCGCAGGCACTCAGACGGCCTGAAATTCAGCGCTTGCATCGGGTCGCGACAGGTGGCATGGAACTATTGATGTCCTGGGGCATTAGCGTCTTTCGGATGTAGCGCGAACCGTTCCGGTTTCGTGTTGCCCTTCAGGTTATCAACGGGGGACCATCGGGCGTTGCGCGCACAAATTTCGCCGTCGGGGAGGGTGCGAAATCCGGTCGGAACGGCGTTGCCGGGCCGCAGGATGAGATCTTTCTGTCACCGGAAGCTCCCTGCACGCGCTGATCTCAAGCCCCGCAAACAGATTGCAGACATTGTGCAGCAGTATGCGGCGCCTTCCTGCCGGACGGTCCTCTCATCCAGGCGTCCGGTCCGGTTCACCGAAGGTTCAGGATAAGTCATAAATATAGCGTGGCCGATTTTCGTGTGTGTTCCCGCCACGGACGAAATGCCGGTCAAGTCGAACAAGTCTCCATAAAGTTCAGAATACGAGCCCGATGTCATTTCATATCACCCCGACCGCCGCCGCCCGTGATTCCGAGACGAAGCAGATCGATCATAATGATTCGATCCGCGCGTCCTATATGACGGTCGAGGAACTGCATGATGCGGGCGCCGCGCTTTCCCGCGATGGCACCGACAGCCTTCCCGGCTTCATGGAGTTCGATTTCTTCGAGCGTCATCGCGAGAATGAAAAGGAAATCCTCAGGGTCTATCGCACAACGGCGGTCGACGCGGAAAATGGCGCGACGATAACGCCAGCGGCGGAATGGCTTCTCGACAACCACTACGTCATCGAAGAGGCGATCCAGGAAGTCCGCCGTGATTTTCCGCGCAAGTTCTATCGCCAGCTGCCGACAATGACGGTGGGCGGCGTGACGATCCCGCGAGTCATGGCGCTCGGCTGGCTTTATGTCGCCCACACCCACAGCACGGTATCGCGCGAAAACATGACGGCGCTGGTGGATGGCTACCAGACCTCGAAGACGCTGCAGATCGGTGAATTGTGGGCGCTGCCATCGATCATCCGTTTTGTCCTCATCGAAAATCTTCGCCGCATCTCCATCCGTGTGGAGCGTTCGCGCCGCATGCGCCAGAAGGCGAATGAGGTGGTCGACGAGATCATCCGTCTGAACGATGCGGAAGCGTCGGCAGCACTTCTCAAGCAGGTCGATTCGCTGGTCGATGACCCGACTTTCGCGACGCAGTTCCTTTATCGCCTCCGAAACGGCTCGCAGACATCGGGTTTTGCCGTCGCATGGCTTGAAGAGCGTCTGCATGCCGCCGGCACCGACGCCGAAAACGTCATGATGTCGGAGCATAATCGCCTTGCCTCCGGCAACGTGACGATGGGCAACATCGTCAAGAGCCTGCGCGAGATCGATGATACCGAATGGTCGGTGTGGTTCGAGGAAGTCAGCCATATCGACAAGGTTCTGCGCGAAGAAACCGATTACGAAACGCTCGATTTCGGCTCGCGGAACACCTACCGCAATACCATCGAACTTCTGGCGCGTCGTTCTCCCAAGACCGAAGTTGAGGTCGCCCGTGCCGCTGTCGAAATGGCGCGTACCGATATGCCCGCAGAGGCGGACGAGACGCATCCCGTCAATGTCGGCTCCGTGCTGGTGGGTCAGCGTCGTTTCGAGCTCGAAAAGGCGCTGGGATACCGGCCCCTGGTATCGCAGCGTATCGTCCGGGCGATGCGGAAGTTCAACTGGCTGGCAATTGCAGCGCCGGTGCTTCTCATCACCGCGGTCGCCATGCTGGCGGTCGGGTGGTTCCTCGCCGAAGCGGGCATGCCCTGGTATGTTGTCACCGCTTTCCTGCTGATGTTCGCTCTGCCCGCCTCGGAGGGCGCGACCGGCCTCTTCAACACCCTTGTCACTTTCTTCGTGAAACCGTTCCGGCTGGTCGGATACGAGTTCAAGAATGGAATTCCCGAGGACGCGCGCACATTGGTCGCCGTGCCCTGCATGCTGACCAGTCGCGACAGCGTTGACGAGATGATGCGCAATATCGAGGTGCATTATCTCGCCAATCCGCATGGTGAGATCTATTTCTCGCTGGTGAGCGACTGGCGCGACGCGCAATACGAGCAGTCCGAGGATGATCTTGAGATACTCGAATATGCCAAGCGCGAGCTGGCAACACTAAACAGCCGCTACGCCTTTGACGGCAAGACACGATTTTACCTTCTGCATCGCCGTCGCATCTACAATCCGGCCGAAGGCTGCTGGATGGGCTGGGAGCGCAAGCGCGGCAAGCTGCATGAGCTGAACATGCTGCTGCGCGGCGACAAGGACACGACGTTCCTCGGCGGCGCGAATATCATTCCGGAAGGTGTGAAATATGTCATGACGCTGGACGCCGATACGCGCCTGATGCGCGATGCGGTGACGAAGCTGGTCGGCAAGATGCACCATCCGATCAACCGCCCCAGGATCGATCCTGAATCCGGTCGGGTGGTTGAAGGTTATGGTCTGCTGCAGCCGCGCGTCACACCTTCCCTGACCACGGGCAAGGATGCTTCGGTTTTCCAGCGTGTCTTTTCCATCAACCGCGGTATCGATCCCTACGTCTTCACGGTTTCCGACGTTTACCAGGACCTGACCTCCGAAGGCACCTTCACCGGTAAGGGTCTTTACGACGTGGATGCTTTCGAGGCGGCGCTGAAGGGCCGTATCGAAGAAAACTCCGTCCTCAGCCACGACCTGCTTGAAGGTTCGTTTGCGCGTTGCGCGCTGGTAACCGATGTGGAACTCGTCGAGGACTTCCCGACGCGCTATGAGGTGGAAGTTTCGCGTCAGCATCGCTGGGCGCGTGGCGACTGGCAGCTGCTTCCCTATATTCTCGACCGCGCCCGTGGCGTCACCGCTATCGGACGGTGGAAGATGGTCGACAATCTGCGTCGCTCACTGACGCCGATCGCCTGGTTCTTCGCCTCGATCCTCGGCTGGTATTTCATGGATCCGCTCGGGGCGCTGATCTGGCAGATCCTGCTGATCTTCTCGCTCTTCGTTGCACCGACGCTTTCGCTGCTTTCCGGCCTTGTGCCGCGTTCGACAGACATCGTGCCGCAGGCGCATTTCCACACCATCTGGTCTGAAATCCGCGCCACCAATGCGCAAGTCGCACTGAGAATCGTCTTCATCGCCGATGCCGCCTGCATGATGACAGATGCGATTGCGCGTTCGCTCTACCGCCTGCTCGTCAGCCACAAGCTGATGCTGGAATGGCGCACCGCCGCCAGTATCCAGTCCAGTGCGCAGGGCAGCATCATCGATTATTATCGTCAGATGTGGCACGCCCCCGTTGTGGCGATGCTCGGCCTTCTGTTTGCGGCGCTGCCGGGCGACAATGCCTTCCTGATCGGCATTCCCTTTACGCTGCTGTGGGTGCTATCGCCCGCCGTTGCCTGGTATGTCAGCCAGTCAGCCGAGACCGAAGACCGGCTGTTCGTTTCCGAGCACGTCTCGTTCGAACTACGCAAGATTGCGCGCCGTACCTGGCGTTATTATGAGACCTTTGTGACACCGCAGGAAAACCACCTGCCGCCGGACAATTTCCAGGAGACGCCGGAGCCGATCGTTGCCTCGCGCACGTCTCCCACCAATATCGGCGTCTATCTGCTCTCCGTCATCTCCGCGCGTCAGTTTGGCTGGATCAGCTTTGCCGACACGCTGGAGCGCATCGAGAACACGATCCAGACCGTCGAGAAGATGGAAAAATATCGTGGCCATCTCTACAACTGGTATCACACCGATACCTTGCAGACGCTTGGACCGCGTTATGTTTCGGCGGTGGACAGCGGTAATCTCGCCGGCCATTTGATTGCGGTTTCTTCCGCCTGCCGCGATTGGGCGGAAGCGCCGTCGGCCCATCTTCAGGGCAACCTCGACGGTATCGGCGACGTGGCCGGCATTCTGCGCGAAACGCTGAAGGCCTTGCCGGACGACCGCAAGAACCTGCGGCCGCTGCATCGCCGTCTCGAAGAGCGTATCATCGGCTTCTCGAACGCGCTGGCATCCGTCAAGCGCGAGCACGAATTCGCCTCCATTCGCGTCATCAACTTGGCGGTGCTTGCGCGTGACATTCAGAAGCTCGCCACCAATGTCGACCACGAGGTGAAGTCCACACAGAGCACCGAAGTGACGCGTTGGGCGCAGTTGCTGGTCGAGTGCTGCGAAGCCCATATTTCCGACAGCGCTATCGACCTTACCAATGTCGAGCCCTTGCGCCAGCGTCTCGCTTCGCTGCGCGACCGCAGCCGCAATCTCGCTTTCTCGATGGATTTCACGTTCCTTTACCGCAAGGATCGCCGCCTTCTGTCCATTGGCTATCGCGTCGAAAGCAAGGAGCTGGATGAGGCCTGCTATGACCTTCTGGCGTCGGAATGCCGTCTGACCAGCCTCTTCGCCATCGCGAAGGGCGATCTGCCGACTGAGCACTGGTACCGCCTTGGCCGTCAGGTCGTGCCGATCGGTGCGCAGGGCGCGCTGGTGTCCTGGTCGGGCTCCATGTTCGAATATCTGATGCCGCCGCTTGTGATGCAGGAGCGTCAGGGGGGTATCCTCAACCAGACCAACAACCTGATCGTCAAGGAACAGATGAATCACGGTCGCCGTCTCGGCACGCCATGGGGCATTTCCGAAGCGGCGTTTAATGCCCGCGATCACAACATGAACTACCAGTACACCAACTTCGGTGTGCCGACGCTGGGCCTCAAGCGTGGCCTTGGCCAGAATGCGGTGATCGCGCCCTATGCATCGATCCTCGCCAGCCAATACGATCCGGATGGTGCACTTGAAAACCTCGACAAGCTGCGCAAGCTTGGCGCACTTGGCCAATACGGTTTCCACGATGCGGTGGATTTCACGCCAACGCGTGTGCCCGATGGCAAGGTCTGCGCGGTGGTCTACAACTATTATGCCCACCACCATGGCATGTCGATTGCGGCCGTCGCCAACGTCGCCTTTGACGGCGTGCTGCGCGAGCTCTTCCATTCCGATCCGGTGATCGAGGCGGCTGAACTGCTGCTGCAGGAAAAGGCGCCGCGCGAAGTGCCGGTCATGAGCGCCAAATACGAGCCGGAGACCCCCGGCAAGGAACAGGCCGACCTGCTGCGGGCGGAAGTGCGTTCCATTGCCGATCCGGCGGTACGCGACCGTGAGGTGGTGTTCCTGTCGAATGGTCACTACTCGACTATGCTTACCTCGACGGGTGCAGGTTATTCGAAATGGAACGGGCAGGCGATTTCCCGCTGGAAGGCCGATCCGACCGAAGACCGCTGGGGCACCTTCATCTTCCTGCGCGACACCACCAACGGGCAATGGTGGAGTGCGACTGCGGAGCCGCGTGTCTTCGAGGGTGAAAAGACCAAGACAGTCTTCACCGACGACAAGGCCGAGTTCCACAAGACCACCGGCGACCTGCAGAGCGTTGTCGAATGCATCGTCGCCACCGAGCACGATGCAGAAGGCCGCCGCGTCACCCTGCTCAATGTCGGTTCCGAGGATCGCTATATCGAAGTGACTTCCTATATGGAGCCGGTCATTGCGTCTGAGGATGACGACAACGCCCATCCGCTCTTCTCGCGCATGTTCGTGCAGACGGAGATCGGCCGGCGTGGCGACGTCATCCGCGCCTGGCGCAACCGTCGCAGCCCGAACGAGCCGGGCACCGTCATTGCGCATCTGGCCGCCGATAATGCCGGCCCGTCGCGCCCGACGGAATTCGAGACGGATCGCGCCAAATTCATCGGTCGTGGCCGTTCGCTGCGCGAAGCGGCGGCTTTCGATGCCGGTGCGACGCTTTCCAGCACTGACGGCTTCACGCTCGACCCCATCCTGTCGCTGCGACGCACCGTGCGCGTGCCGGCAGGCAAGAAGGTGAGCGTGATCTTCTGGACGATTGCCGCGCCGAGCCGCGAGGAAGTCGACAAGGCGATCGACCGTTATCGTCATCCGGACGCCTTCGCGCATGAACTCGTTCATGCCTGGACGCGCACACAGGTGCAGATGCGCCATGTGGGCGTCACCTCACAGCAGGCGGCCGCCTTCCAGCATCTCGGCCGATATCTGACCTATCCCGACATGCATCTGCGGGCGGATTCGGAAACGCTGAAAACAGGACTCGCGTCACAGCGCGCCTTGTGGCCGCTTGCGATTTCCGGCGATTTCCCGATTTTCAGCCTGCGCATCAACGACGATATGGACATGGACATCGCCCGTGAGGCGCTGAGTGCCCATGAATATCTGCGTTCGCGCGGCGTGATCTTCGATCTCGTTATCGTCAACGAACGGGCCGCATCCTACGCGCAGGACATGCAGCATGCGCTGGATCATATTTCCGAAGCACAACGCCGCATCAATCCCGCCGATGGCGGTCGCCCGCACGTCTTCTCCGTGCGCCGTGACCTGATGGATGAAGAGACGTGGAGCGCGCTTCTGGCCGCTTCCCGCGTTGTACTCCATGTGCGCAACGGCAAGATCGTGGACCAGATCAACCGCGCGGTATCGCTGTTTGCGGCCCATCGTGGTCCCGATGGCACAAGCGACGCCGCACAGGCCCGTCTGCCGGTCCCGGCTTTCCCGGTTGCGGAGCCGGTCGAAGACGCGGGCGATCTCGATTTCTGGAACGGATTCGGCGGCTTCGCCAGGAACGGACAGGAATATGTGGTGCGTCTCCATGGTGGGCAGTCCACCCCGCATCCGTGGATCAACGTCATCTCGAACGAGAATTTCGGCTTCCATATTTCGGCCGAAGGCGCAGGTTTCAGCTGGAGCCGCAATTCGCGCGATTATCAATTGACACCGTGGAGCAATGACCCTGTCATCAACCGGCCGGGCGAGGCCTTCTATGTCGCCGATGTGGACACAGGAAAGCTCTATACGCCGTGTGCCGCGTTGTCGCGTGATCCAGAAGCCATGTTCGAAACCCGTCACGGCCTGGGTTACTCCATCCTGACCGGCGTTGCCGACACACTTGAAGTCGAGGTGACACAGACCGTCGATCGTGAAAAGCCGGTCAAGTTCTCGCAGGTCATCGTTCGCAACAAAGGCTCTAAAAGCCGCCGGCTGAAGGTTTATGCCTATGTCGAATGGGTGCTGGGCAATAACGGACAGAAATCAGCGCCGTTCATTCTGAGCAGACATGATGCGGGCAACAACGCAATCTTCGCGTCGAACCCCTACAGCATCGACTACAGCGCACGCACGGCGTTCCTGACGCTTGATACGGAGGCGAGCGGTTTCACTACCAGTCGTCGGGAATTCGTTGGCCGCTTTGGTTCGGCACAGGCCCCGCAGGCGATCGTGTCGGGTAACGCACTCAGCGGCAGCACCGAGGTTGACGGCGATCCCTGTGCGGCGCTGATGCAGGAAATCCACCTTAAGCCCGGCGAAGAACGGCACATGACCTTCATTCTGGGCGATGCCGATAATGCGGAAGAGGCCGAGGCGCTGGTGAAGGATGTCCGCCGTGTGGATTTCCAGTCCGTGCTGGAGGAAAGCAAGGCGTTCTGGACCGGTTTTACCGGCCAGTTACAGGTGTCCACGCCGGATGCCGGCTTCAACCACATGGTCAACAATTGGCTGCCCTACCAGGCGCTGGCGTGCCGCATTCTGGCGCGCACGGCCTTCTATCAGTCGAGCGGCGCCTTCGGCTTCCGTGACCAGCTTCAGGATACTCTGGCGTTCCTGCTCTACCAGCCGGATCTCGCTCGCAAGCAGATCCTGCGCGCAGCCGGCCGGCAATTCCCGGAAGGCGACGTTCAGCACTGGTGGTTGCCGCTGACAGGCGCCGGTGTCCGCACCACTATCTCGGACGACGTGGTATGGCTTGCTTATGCGATCAACCAGTATGTTTCGGCGACCGGCGATATCACCATTCTGGATGAGAGCATTCCCTTCCTGAAGGGGCCGGCGCTGATGCCCGGCCAGCACGACGCTTTCTTCCAGCCGGAAACCAGCGACAAATCCGCGACGCTCTACGAACACGCGGCGCTGGCGCTCGATCTTGCCATTCATCGCACCGGGGAGAACGGCCTGCCGCTGATCCTCGGCGGTGACTGGAACGACGGCATGAACCGCGTCGGCGTTGGCGGCAAGGGTACCAGTGTCTGGCTCGGCTGGTTCCTTTCCGGCGCCTTGCGCGATTTCATTGAAATTGCGGAAAAGCGCGGTGATACGGATCGGGCCGGCAGATGGGCCTCGCACCGCGAAAAACTGCGCAATGCGCTCGAAACCGCGGGGTGGGATGGCAGCTATTATCGTCGCGGCTATTTCGACGACGGCACGCCGCTGGGTTCCGCCGGAAGCGAGGAATGCCGGATCGATTCGCTCGGCCAAAGCTGGAGCGTTCTCTCCGGCGAAGGCGAAGAGACCCGGTCGCGGCAGGCAATGGATGCGGTCATGGAGCATCTGGTGGATGAAAAGACCGGCATCATCCGGCTATTCACGCCGCCATTCTCGCGCGCGCCGCACGATCCGGGCTACATCAAGGGATATCCGCCAGGTGTGCGCGAAAATGGCGGACAATATACCCACGCGGCGACCTGGGTGGTTCTGGCGCTTGCCAAGCAGGGCAGGGCGCAGGAGGCCTGGAACTGCTTCAAGCTGCTCAACCCGGTCAACCACGCGCTCGATGCGGCAGCGTCGGAAACCTATCGGGTCGAACCCTATGTGGTGACCGCGGATGTATACGGTGAAGGCGCTTATGCGGGCCGTGGCGGCTGGAGCTGGTACACCGGCTCGGCCGGCTGGCTCTACCGTGCGGCTGTCGAGGGTATTCTCGGCATCACCCGCACTGACGGCAGGCTGCATATTTCACCGTCGCTGCCGGAGGACTGGAGCGGTTTCTCGGTGAAGATCACGCTCGACGGCAAGGCTAGAGACATTGCCGTCAGCCGCAAGCCTGGTACGGCGGAGATTTCGGTGTCTGTCGATGGCAAGGACTTGGCGGCCGGCGAGAGGGTGATCCCCTTCGACTGAGACGGGCGGGCCTTCGGTTTGCTTTTTAAGTCGGGCTCCTGCGGTGACGCAGGGGCCCGAATTTTGTTGTGAGATTCCCCCGCCTTCGATGTTGTTTGGCGTCTGGGGCATGGCGCCTATACGGCGATACAGGGCCGGCAAGAACGCTCAATGGGCGGTCAATGCGAAGCAAGGCACGATGGCAGCAAATCGAGACCGATAGACCATTTCACATATTCCGACGCATGAAGGGCAGATGCTGTACAGAGACTTCTTGGTCCCCCGTGGCTACAGCATCACCCGTGAGGCGATGGATGCATCGCAGACAGCGCGATGGGGAATAGAGTTTTCCAAGCCGCAAGCTCCGAACGAGATCGACCGAGGAATAGGAGCTTCGCAGCACAACGGCTGCAAAAATTCGGTGGTGAATATGACGATTGGGGGACTGAGGTAGAAGCTTCGTGATGTCCCGATATTTTCGAAGCAGACAACGAAAAAGGGCGGACACGACAGTGCCCGCCCTTTTTGCATTCCATTCCTGAGCCTCAGGAGGCTATCGCTTTTGGCCGGGGCTGCTGGCCTTCGTCTTCCGTCAGCAGGCCGCTGGTGCGCAGCAGCGAGGTAAAGCGACCGCCGCGTTGGCTTAGCTCATCGAAGGTGCCCTTTTCGATGATCCGGCCCTGATCGAGGAACAGGACGAGATCGGCATCGCGGACAGTGGAAAGGCGATGGGCGATGATGAAGGTCGTGCGGTTCTTTCTCAGCGCATCCACTGCGGCCTTCACACGGGCTTCGGTTTCCACGTCGAGTGCACTGGTTGCCTCGTCGAGAACCAGAATGGGGGCGTTCTTCAGGATCGCACGGGCGATGGCGATACGCTGGCGCTCGCCGCCGGACAGACGGTTGCCGCGTTCACCAACCTGGGTCAGATAGCCGTTGATGCGGCTGTCGATGAAATCCGTCGCCGCTGCGGCCGCCGCTGCTTCCACCACTTCGGCATCGGTGGCCGATTCACGACCAAGGCGTATATTTTCGCGGATCGAGCGGTTCAGCAGGCCGGCATCCTGAAACACCGTGGCGATGGAGTTGCGGAGCGAATTTTTCGTCACCGTCGAAATATCGGTTCCATCGATCAGGATCTGGCCGGAATCGGGATCATAGACCCGCTGCAGCAGGTTGATGAGCGTCGTCTTGCCGGCACCTGTCGGTCCGACGATCGCGATCGTCTCGCCGGCCCTGGCCGTAAACGAGACATCGTGAACGCCCTGCTTGGTGTTGGCAAAACCGAAATTGACATTGCGGAATTCCACGGTGCCGGAGACATTCGACAATTCACGGGCATCGCCCGGTTCTTCCCGTTCCTTGACGGAATCCTCGAGGACGAAGAAGTCCTCAAGCTTGGCGCGGGCTTCGAAAATCTGCGTCACGAACTGGCGCATCTGGTCCAGACGGCCTATCAGGAGATTGGCGAAACCGATGAAGGCGATGACATCGCCGACGCGCAGCTCGCCGTTCTTCACCAGCACGGTGCCGATCACGAGAATGATCATCATCGAAACGGTGGAGGCCGTGCGGTTCAGAGCGCTCGCAAAGGCCCACCAGTCGAGCACGGGATATTGCGCACTTAGCAGCTTTTCGGTGAAGGATTTCAGCGCTTTGGTTTCAGCCTCGATGCGGTTGTAGCTGTGCAGCACGGAAACGTTGCTGATGGAATCGCTGACATGGGCAAAAACGCTGTGATAATGCTCTTCGACCGAAGCCTGGCCATCCTTGGTGCGGCCCATCACCCATTTGCCGATGAACCAGTAGACGATGCCGAGGCCAATCAGCACGAAGCTGAGGCGCAGGTCCATGGACATGGCGGTGGGCACAAGCAGCACCAGCGCAACGAAGGTCGCGAGATGGGTGCGCATGAATTCCAGCCATAGGCCGAAGAGCGTTTCGCTGGCGCGCAGGAGGGTGTGCAGGGCATTGGACGTGCCGCGCTGATGGTGCCAGGAAAGCGGCATCGAGATGATGCGCCCGAAGGCTTCCGTCAGGAGCGAAGCGCGCCGGCCGTGCGCCAGCCGGTCGGCTTCGCGGGCGACGGCTACGTAAGCCACGGTGTTGAAGACGCCGAACCCCGCCCATAATATGAGAATCGACGTGACATTGGAGCCAGAAGAAATGGCGTCGATGATCCGGCCGAACAGCACGGGTTCGGCAATGGTGATCGCTGCAAGAATGACGTTGGCGATGACGACGACAGCCACACGCCATTTATGAACGGTCAGATAGCGCAGAGCGCGTGTGTAAACCTGAAACAAGGTCAAATTTTCAATCCAGTCCGGGCGTCTTTTCGAGCGGTTGATTGTTCGGCCTCAATACGATGCTACTTTAGCAAGGTTGCATGAGACGGCGAATTTTGTGTAATTATCGCTCTTTCTGTCTGAATGGCGGCTTAACAGATTGGCCGTCCATGCGAACCGAAAAAACCTCCCGGTGTTCCCGGGGCCTGCCGTCACAAGATTTCGCATCTTCGTTTCAGGGATTGCTAACGACGATATGTTCAATCTCACCCGACCGGCGCCCGAGTAACATGACGTCATCGCGGGACCATGTCCTTCGTGTCATCCCCTTCAAGCCAAGTCCGGACCATGTGTCTTTATGCATGATATTCTTCACTTCATCTCTGCGTGTTACCAGGCGGGAAACGCCGAACGTGTGCGTTCAGAATTTGCAACGCTCATTCGGGAATATGGTTTCGAATATTTCCTTGTCAGCAGACGCATGACCGGCGAGCTGGCCTCCACCGGCCAAATCCTTGCGCAACATTTGCCGGTAGGCTGGATAGAGGTCTACAGGGCCAAGAAATACAACCTCGTCGATCCCGTCCGCAAAGTCATCGGCATGGTGCACAAACCCTTTCATTGGAAAGAGGCGCTGGAGGGGCTTCCCCGCGCCATGCATCGGAAAAGGGCGAGCGTGTTTTTCCACGATGCCGGCCGTTACGGCTTGCAGGGCGGTTATGCTTTTCCCGTGCATGGACGGGCGGGATTCATAGGTGCCGTGTTCATAGGTGGACAGGACCGGCAATTGCCCTCCTTGCAGGTGGAACTGCTCGATGCAGCGACCCGGGCGGTCTTCTGGCGCCTTCTCGATCTTTCAGGTCAGGCCCATGATCTCAGCAATATTCCAGACGGTTCCGCTCTTGAGCTGACACGGCGTGAGACGGAAGTGCTGGCGCTGATGGCGGATGGCATGACATCGGCGGAGATCGGCCGCAAGCTATCCATCTCCAACCATACGGTCGACTGGTATATAAACGGGATTCAGCGTCGTTTCAGCGCCAAGAACCGGCAGCACACCGTCGCACTCGCGTTCCGCCATGGCTTGCTGAGCTAGCGCAAACAGAACAGTTCTCGCCGGAATTGCCCTTTCCAAGACGGGGTTTTGCTGCTTAATTCCGCAGTGCAGCAGAATTTTGTTTTGGCGTGTGGGGAGACCGTCTTGAAAATATCGAAAATACTTGTTGCCAACCGATCCGAAATTGCGATCCGCGTTTTCCGGGCAGCCAACGAGCTCGGGATAAAAACCGTTGCGATTTGGGCGGAAGAGGACAAGCTGTCTTTGCACCGCTTCAAGGCGGACGAGTCCTATCAGGTCGGCAGGGGGCCGCATCTCGCCAAGGATATGGGACCGATCGAGAGCTATCTTTCGATCGAGGAGGTTATCCGCGTTGCGAAGCTCTCCGGAGCGGACGCGATACATCCCGGTTACGGTCTTCTGTCTGAAAGCCCCGAATTCGTGGAGGCCTGCAACAAGGCGGGCATCACCTTCATCGGACCGACGGCGGATACGATGCGCCAGCTCGGCAACAAGGTCGCCGCCCGTAATCTGGCGATTTCGGTTGGCGTTCCCGTTGTTCCCGCCACCGACCCGCTGCCGGACGACATGGCGGAAGTGGAGCGTATGGCCGAGGAGATCGGTTATCCCGTCATGCTCAAGGCCTCCTGGGGCGGTGGTGGCCGTGGCATGCGCGCCATCCGTAAAAAGGAAGACCTTGCCCGCGAGGTGACGGAAGCCAAGCGCGAGGCCAAGGCCGCCTTCGGCAAGGACGAAGTCTATCTCGAAAAGCTGGTCGAGCGTGCGCGCCACGTCGAAAGCCAGATTCTCGGCGACACGCACGGCAATGTCGTGCATCTGTTCGAGCGTGATTGTTCGATCCAGCGGCGTAATCAAAAGGTCGTCGAGCGTGCGCCCGCGCCATATCTGAGCGAAGCACAGCGTCAGGAACTGGCCGCCTATTCCCTGAAGATTGCCGCCGCGACCAGTTATATCGGTGCAGGCACGGTCGAATATCTGATGGATGCCGACACCGGCAAATTCTACTTCATCGAGGTCAATCCGCGCATTCAGGTGGAACATACCGTTACGGAAGTCGTCACCGGTATCGATATCGTCAAGGCACAGATTCACATTCTGGAAGGCGCCGCCATCGGCACGCCGGAATCCGGGGTGCCGAGGCAGGAGGATATCCGCCTGAATGGCCACGCCCTTCAGTGCCGCATTACGACGGAAGACCCGGAACACAATTTCATTCCGGATTATGGCCGTATCACCGCTTATCGCTCCGCTTCAGGCTTCGGTATCCGTCTGGACGGCGGCACGTCCTATACTGGCGCTGTCATCACCCGCTACTATGATCCGTTGCTTGTGAAGGTGACGGCCTGGGCGCCGCGGCCTGACGAGGCGATCAACCGTATGGATCGCGCTTTGCGCGAATTCCGTATTCGCGGCGTGGCGACCAACCTCACATTCCTAGAGGCCATCATCGGCCATGACAGTTTCCGCAACAATACCTATACAACACGCTTCATCGATTCGACGCCCGAGCTTTTTGCCCAGGTCAAACGGCAGGACCGCGCTACCAAGCTTTTGACCTATCTCGCCGATGTGACCGTGAACGGCCACCCGGAAACCAAGGGACGCGCAAGGCCCTCGGACAAGGCGGCAAAGCCCATCGTGCCCTATATCGATGCGCCGACGCCCGACGGCACCAAGCAGTTGCTGGACAAGCTCGGCCCGAAGGGTTTCGCAGACTGGATGCGCAACGAAAAGCGGGTACTCGTCACGGATACGACGATGCGCGACGGACATCAGTCGCTGCTTGCGACCCGTGTCCGTACCCATGATATCGCCCGCGTCGCCAGCGCCTATGCCAAAGCGTTGCCACAGCTTCTGTCGCTGGAGTGCTGGGGCGGTGCGACATTCGACGTTTCCATGCGCTTCTTGACCGAAGACCCGTGGGAGCGTCTGGCGCTGATCCGCGAAGGTGCTCCCAACCTGCTGCTGCAGATGCTTCTGCGCGGGGCAAACGGCGTCGGGTACAAGAACTACCCGGATAACGTCGTGAAGTATTTTGTCCGTCAGGCCGCAAAGGGCGGCATTGATCTTTTCCGTGTCTTCGATTGCCTGAACTGGGTGGAGAATATGCGGGTCTCGATGGATGCCATCTCGGAGGAAAACAAGCTCTGTGAAGCGGCCATCTGCTACACCGGAGACATCCTCAATTCAGCGCGTCCGAAATACGACCTGAAATATTACACCAATCTCGCCCAGGAACTGGAACGCGCAGGCGCGCATATTATTGCCGTCAAGGATATGGCCGGCCTGCTGAAACCGGCTGCCGCCAAGGTTCTGTTCAAGGCGCTGCGGGAAGAAACGGGTCTGCCGATCCATTTCCACACCCATGATACGTCAGGAATTGCGGCAGCGACGGTTCTTGCCGCCGTGGATGCGGGTGTCGACGCGGTCGATGCCGCGATGGACGCCTTCTCCGGCAATACGTCGCAGCCGTGCCTTGGTTCGATCGTGGAAGCGCTTGCCGGGTCGGAACGCGATACGGGCCTCGATACCGAATGGATTCGCCGCATTTCCTTCTATTGGGAGGCCGTGCGCAACCAGTATGCGGCTTTCGAAAGCGATCTCAAGGGGCCGGCGTCGGAAGTCTATCTGCACGAAATGCCGGGTGGTCAGTTCACCAACCTCAAGGAACAGGCGCGTTCGCTGGGTCTCGAAAGCCGTTGGCACGAAGTGGCGCAGGCTTATGCCGATGCCAACAGGATGTTCGGCGATATCGTCAAGGTGACGCCGTCTTCGAAAGTCGTCGGTGACATGGCGCTGATGATGGTCAGCCAGGATCTGACAGTGGCCGACGTACAGAATCCCGAGCGCGAGGTCTCTTTCCCAGAGTCCGTGGTTTCCATGCTGAAGGGCGATCTCGGACAATCGCCCGGCGGTTGGCCGGAAGCCCTGCAGAAAAAAGCGTTGAAGGGCGAAGCGCCCTATACCGTTCGTCCGGGTTCACTATTGGCGGATGCCGATCTCGATGCCGAACGGAAGACCATCGAGACCAAGCTGGAGCGCAAGGTCGATGATTTCGAGTTCGCATCCTATCTGATGTATCCGAAGGTATTCACGGATTTCGCGCTCACCGCCGAAACCTATGGTCCGGTCTCGGTGCTTCCCACCCATGCCTATTTCTACGGAATGGAGGATGGCGAGGAACTGTTTGCAGATATCGAGCGCGGCAAGACGCTGGTCATCGTCAATCAGGCTTCATCCGGCGTTGACGACAAGGGCATGGTGACGGTGTTTTTCGAAATCAATGGTCAGCCGCGCCGTATCAAGGTGCCGGATCGGACGCATGGTGCTTCCGGCTCTGCCGTGCGCCGCAAGGCCGAACCTGGCAACGCGTCGCATGTCGGGGCACCGATGCCGGGTGTCATCAGCCGCGTCTTCGTCAATCAAGGCCAGGAGGTCAAGGCTGGCGATGTGTTGCTCTCCATCGAGGCGATGAAGATGGAAACGGCGCTTCACGCCGAGCGGGATGGCAAGATCGCGGAAGTTCTGGTGCGCCCGGGCGACCAGATCGATGCGAAGGATCTACTGGTCGCTTACGCGGAATAAATACATTCGTCGATCGAACAGTTAGACGCCCGCCTTCCCGGCGGGCGTTTTTTATTGCGTTTCCCCGAAAACTCGAATATGCATGTTCATGCACGTTTATTCCTGTTTATGCATGAGTCTGTATGAGTGATCATTTCGTCAGCGAGCGGCAGGCGCTTATCCTCGAACAGTTGCGGCAGAACGGCCGTGTGCTGGCGCAGGACCTCGCTCAAAACTTTGGCGTTTCTGAAGACACGGTTCGCCGCGACCTGCGAGAGATGGCGGCCCGTGGGGAATGCATGCGCGTTTATGGCGGCGCCCTGCTCTCGGATAGCAAGACGGTGCCGCTGAAGACGCGGATCGCCGAGGATGCGGACCGCAAGGCTCTGCTGGCCCGCGCCGTTGTCCCGCTTCTCAAGCGGGGCATGGTCGTTTTCATCGATGCCGGTTCGACGAACCTCGCCATTGCCAGGGCGATCCCGGCTGGTCTCAATGTAACGGTGGTGACGAATACGCCCGCCATTGCCGCCGAACTCACGGGGCGGGCGGATATCGATCTTGTGCTGATCGGTGGCAAGGTTGATCCCGCCGTTGGTGCGGCAATCGATGCAATGGCGCTGCGGCAGCTCGAATTGATGCGACCCGATCTCTGTGTTCTCGGGGTCTGTGGTGTCGCGGTCGAGACCGGCCTGTCGGCCGATGTCTTCGAGGATGCCGTTTTCAAGCGGCTCGCCTGCAGCGCCAGCCAGCGGATTGTCGCTGCAATCACCACCGAGAAGCTGGGGCATAAGGCAGCGTTCCACGTGCATGATTTTTCCCCGCCGCTTTCCCTTGTGCTGGAACGGGATGCCGACCGCGTGTTGGTCGAGGGCGTGTCCAGCCGAGGCGTAGACGTTTATTGCGGCGACGATGCCGTCGCCTGATTTTCCCATGGTCAAGTCTGAAGGATATAGCCGATGAATGGCCCCACCACATTTTCGCAGACGGGTGCACGCTCGTCCTATCTGACGCGTCATCGTATCGGCGTTTCCCTGCTGTTCTTGATGAACGGGTTCATGATGGGATCATGGGCGCCCAAGATTCCCGAATTTGCGGCGCGTCTTTCCCTTAGTGAAAGCGCGCTTGGTCTCATCATCCTGGTCTTCGGTATCGGCTCGCTGGTTTTCATGCCGATCGCCGGCTCGCAGATCGCCCGTTTTGGCTCCCGGACGGTCAGTCTCGTGACCGCGGCGATCTTTCTGCCCACACTGCTTTTCATTTCCTGGGCGGGAACCGTCTGGGCCGGGGTAATCGCGGTTTTCCTGTTTGGCGGCCTAACGGGAGCGATGGATGTCGCCATGAATGCCAATGCGGTAGCGGTTGAGCGCGATATGCGCCGCGCCATCATGTCATCCTGCCACGCTTTCTGGAGCCTCGGCGGCCTCATCGGGGCCGGTCTCGGCGGTTATCTCATCACGGCCATCGGCGTGCAGGGGCATGCCATTGCGCTGACGGTCATCGCATTCGTACTGCTGATCGTGGCATGGCCGCGTGTGCTTGCAGATCGTCCGCACCCGGAGGAAGAGCGCCCGAAAGGCGGCCTGCCGCTGACGCCGCTGCCGTGGATCATCGGCCTGATGGCCCTTTTCTCGATGATCCCGGAAGGCGCAATCCTCGACTGGGGCGCTCTTTATCTGCGCAACGAGCTCGGAGCTTCGGTGTCACAATCCGGCTTCGCCTTTGCGGCTTTCTCGATGACCATGGCGGCCATGCGTTTTGCCGGCGATCTGGTGCGCGACCGCTTCGGGGCTGTGACGACCCTGCGCTTCTGTTCGGCCATGTCGATTATCGGTCTTCTTATCGCCGGTATTGCGGGAAATTCCACCATCGCGATCGTTGGCTTCGCGATTGCGGGCATCGGCATCTCCAACATGGTGCCCATTGCCTTCTCGGCGGCGGGCAATATGCCGGGCCTGGCACCGGGAATCGGCCTTTCGGTCGTCACCACCATGGGTTATTCCGGCATTCTGGTGGCGCCATCGGCGATTGGCTTCATTGCGGAACATACCGGTCTCGCCAGCGTCTTCCTGTTTCTCCCGTTACTGCATGTGGTGGTTCTGCTACTTTCGCGGCTCGCCCGTCATGCCGACGGTGCGGGCAAGGAATAGGCGTATCGAATTTTGCCATGATTGCGGTAAAGTAGAAGCTCCAGCGCGTTGGGTGTTGACAAGAAGTCCCCCTTGTTTCACCTCAATTGCAAGACCTTGCCGCAAGCTCCAGAGACCGCCATGACGTCACATGCCGATTACGACCCGAAGCCCCGCCGCGCCTCCGTCGCCGTAGACGTCGGCGGCGTCATCGTCGGTGGCGGCGCACCCGTCGTCGTGCAGTCGATGACCAATACCGATACGGCTGATATCGACGCCACCGTCAGCCAAGTGGCGGCGCTGTTCCGGGCCGGTTCGGAAATCGTCCGTATCACCGTAGACCGTGATGAGAGTGCGGCCGCCGTGCCGAAAATTCGCGAACGGCTGCTGCGTCTTGGGATGGATGTGCCGCTGGTCGGTGATTTTCATTATATCGGCCACAAGCTTCTGGCCGACCATCCGGCCTGCGCCGAAGCGCTGGCGAAATACCGCATCAATCCGGGCAATGTCGGTTTCAAGGACAAGAAGGACAAGCAGTTCGGCGAGATCGTCGAAACGGCGATCCGTTACGACAAGCCCGTTCGCATCGGTGTCAACTGGGGATCTCTGGATCAGGAATTGCTGACTACGCTGATGGACAGGAACAAGGAAGAGGGCTTTCCGCTTTCCGCCCGTCAGGTCACGCGGGAGGCCATTGTTCAGTCGGCGCTGATTTCCGCCGAGCTTGCCGAAGAGATCGGCCTGCCGCGCAACCGTATCATCCTCTCGGCCAAGGTCAGCCAGGTGCAGGACCTGATTGCCGTCTATTCGATGTTGTCTGAACGCTCCGACCACGCCCTCCATCTCGGTCTCACGGAAGCCGGCATGGGTTCAAAGGGTATCGTCGCCTCGTCCGCCGCCATGGGTTATGTGTTGCAGCATGGTATTGGCGATACGATCCGCGTTTCGCTGACGCCTGAGCCGAATGGCGACCGCACCCGCGAGGTGCAGGTGGCGCAGGAATTGCTGCAGGTCATGGGTTTCCGTCAGTTCATTCCGGTGGTTGCGGCATGTCCCGGCTGCGGGCGTACCACGTCGACGGTATTTCAGGAACTGGCCCAGAACATCCAGAACGATATCCGCAAGAATATGCCGGTCTGGCGTGAAAAATATCCCGGCGTCGAGGCATTAAATGTCGCCGTCATGGGTTGCATCGTAAATGGTCCCGGTGAAAGCAAGCACGCGGATATCGGCATTTCGCTGCCCGGAACGGGCGAAAGCCCGGCGGCGCCGGTCTTCATCGACGGAGAGAAAGCTCTCACTCTGCGTGGCCCCAACATAGCCGCTGATTTCGAAGCGCTTGTGACCGATTACATCGAAAAGCGTTTTGGCCGGAAAGACGCAGCGGAGTAACGAGTAGCGTGAAAAGGCCGCAATTCCACTGTCATACCTCCTGACCCTTTCGGAGCATCAAAACACATGATCAAAAAAATCGCGATCGTCGCCCTTTGCGGCACCTATCTTTCCGCCTGCACCACCACCGATCCCTATACGGGCGAGCAGAAAATGTCGAACACGGCCGGCGGCGCGGGTATCGGCGCTGTTGTCGGTGCGCTCGGCGGTCTGGCTGTGGGCGGTTCGCCGGTCGGACGCCGTAACGCTGCCCTGATCGGTGCCGGCATCGGCGCGCTCGCTGGCGGCGCCATCGGCAATTACATGGATGGCCAGGAAGCGGAACTCCGCGCGCAGCTTCAGGGGACCGGCGTTTCGGTGACCCGCCGTGGCGACAGCATTGTTCTCAACATGCCGTCGAATATCACCTTTGCCACGGATCAGGATCAGGTCATTCCGCCCTTCTATCAGACGCTCGATTCCGTTGCGATCGTGCTGAACAAGTTCAACCGCACGCTGATCGACATCAACGGCCATACCGACTCGACCGGTAGCCTCGCCCACAATCAGGGGCTTTCGGAACGCCGCGCCGCGTCGGTCGCCAACTATCTCGGCGCACGCGGTGTCGATCAACGACGCATTTCAACACTTGGCTTTGGGCCTTCGCAGCCCATCGCCTCGAACGCAACGTCTGATGGTCGCGCCCAAAACCGCCGTGTGGAAGTGTTGATTTCGCCGCTCAAGGGCTGATCGACTTGAGAGGCTGAGCGGGAAAACCCACTCAGCTTTTTCGTTCTGCGATAAATCTGGCGGCCGCGATGAGAATCGCGGCCTTTTCGCCATAGGGAGCCAGGAGTTCGCTGGCCTCTGCCACCTGTTCCTGAAGTTTGCGACGCGCCCAGTCTTGGCCGCGCAGCGCCACCAGCGTTCCCTTGCCGCGTGCGGCATCCTTGCCGGTCGCCTTGCCCATGGTGGCGGCGTCGGCCGTCAAATCCAGGAGATCGTCTGCAAGCTGGAAGGCGAGGCCGATTTTTTCTCCAAAGAGGCGTAGCCTCTGCCTTTCGCAATCATCGCTACCGGCGATGATTGCGCCCGCCTCGCAGGCGAAGCGCAGCAGTGCGCCGGTTTTCATAGCCTGCAATGTAATAATGCCGGTTTCGTCCGGTGCGTTCTTTTCCGCGGCGAGATCAAGCGCTTGCCCGCCGGCCATGCCGCCGATGCCCGCTGCGCGGGCAAGCGAAAGCACGAGCGCGGCCTTGCGCCCGGCCGCGAGCGGATTTTCTTCCGATGCAATGATATCAAAGGCCAGCGTCAGCAGGCTGTCGCCAGCGAGGATGGCGGTCGCCTCGTCGAATTTGCGATGCACCGTTGGCTGGCCACGACGCAGGTCGTCGTCATCCATAGCCGGCAGATCGTCGTGAACCAGCGAATAGCAATGGAGGCATTCCAGCGCGGCACCGGCAAAAAGCGCAGCTTCTCCATCTCCGCCGAGGAGTGCGGCGCTTTCGATGACGAGGAAGGGCCGCAGGCGTTTACCGCCGTTCAGCACGCCGTGGCGCATGGCCTCGAGCAGGTTCTGCGGACGCGCGATCTCATCCGCGCGTGTCTCGCCGGAGAGCAGGCGGCCAAGCAGGGCTTCGGTCCTGGCGGCGTTCTCACGCAGCCGTGTTTCGAAATTCGTCATCTGAGCGTCCATGCCGCGCTCTTTGGCACGCCGAGCGAATGCAGGCAAACCTTTTCGTGATTCCCCAACTCAACTGTCGCGCCGGACTCGCCTTGAAGACGGCAATGGACTATGAAAGGCTTCAATTGGCGTGGGGTGCGGGGACGGATAGTGAGCAGTACGCCTGAAAGCGACGCAGATTACGCCATGCTGGCGGAAGACCGGAGCAGTCCGAAGGTGGATTTTCGCACGTTGGCCAAGCGCATCATCATGACCTTGCTGGCATTGCTCATCCTGCCTTATCTGCTGATTCCGGTTTATGCGTTGCCCTTCATCCGGCCCGTGTCGACGCTGATGCTTGCCGATCTGGTGACGCTGCAAGGCTATGACAGGCGCTGGGTGCCACTAGAGGATATTTCGCCGCGCCTCGTGCAATCGGTGATGATGTCCGAGGATGGGCAATTCTGTTTTCACGGCGGGGTTGACTGGAACCAGATGCAGTCCGTGGTCAGCAATGCGCTCGACGGGGCCGCGACGCGCGGCGCCAGCACCATCCCGATGCAGACGGCCAAAAACCTGTTTTTATGGAACGGTCGTTCGTTTCTGCGCAAGGGACTGGAATTGCCGCTGGCGATTGCCGCCGATTTCGTCTGGTCAAAAAAGCGGATGATGGAGATTTATCTCAACGTCGCCGAATGGGGACCGGGTATTTACGGCATCGAGGCTGCCGCCCAGCACCATTTCAAGGTGCCGGCCGCCAAGCTCAGTTCCCGACAGGCCGCACTTCTGGCCGTTTCGCTTCCCAATCCCATTGATCGTGTGGCCAGCAAGCCGGGGCGCGGGTTGCAGAGGCTCGCCGGCCTTATCGAGCGCCGCGCCCGCGCCTCGGGCAGCTATGTCGGCTGCGTGCTGGATTGATACCAGCGCGCCGCTTCAGCCCTTCTTGAAAATATAGTCGGTTTCCTGGCGCAGCGTCTCGCCCGGCCGTAGGATGGCATGCGGAAAATCAGGGTGGTTGATGGCATCCGGCCAGATCTGTGTTTCCAGGCAGAAACCGGCAAAGGGACCGTAGTGACGGCTATCGAGGCCCGGAACGGGAACGTCCAGTTTGAAAGCCGAATAAAACTGCACACCGGGTTCGGTGGTGTGAACCTCTAGAGCTATATCGGAGGCTGGAGAATAAGCGCGGGCGACCTTGCGCTTGGCGCGGCGCTCGGGCGAAAGGCAGAAATTATGGTCGTAGAGAACCTGCTCACCATTTTCGCTGCGCCGCATCGGCGTCGGGTGGCGAAGGTCGAAGACGGTGCCTTCGACGGAACGGATTTCGCCGGTCGGTATCTGCTTGTCGTTGGTGGGCAGGTAAAAGTCAGCCGCGATGCTGATCTCATGCCCAAGTGCGGTGTCGGCGCCATCGAGATTGAAATAGGAATGCTGGCACACATTGGCGATGGTCGGCTTGTCGGTCACCGTTTCATAGACCACCGACAGCACGCCGCCGTCACGGATCGTGTAGGTGGCTGTGACCGTGCAGTTGCCGGGATAACCGGCACGGCCATCGGGGTCGATGATCTGCAGAACCGCGTGGCTTTCGCCGTGTTCCATCAGCATCCAGTTGCGTTTGCCCATGCCGTCGCTGCCGCCGTGCAGGTGGGTTACGCCCTTTTCATTCAGCTCCAGCTGGTATTCGTGACCGTCGATCGAAAATCTGCCATTGCCGATGCGGTTGGCGTTACGGCCGGGTGTGGCGCCGAAATAGGAGGAATATTTATAATCCTCGAATTTGGCGAAGCCGAGAACAAGCGGCGGCTGGTGACCCTCAAGGCGCAAATCCTGGATGACGGCACCCCAGGTAATGACCTTCGCTGTAAGCCCACCTTTCGAAATGGTGACACGCTCGACCTTTTCGCCCGTTGCCGTGAAACCAAAATTCTCCCGTGCTGCCCCGTCGCTCATAACATCATTCTCCCGGTTGCCATGAATTGCCGGGCGGACGTTGCGTCATTTCCCGGCAATTCGCAATCCCGCAAATTCAGGCCGCCAGCTGGCCGATGGCCTCGAGTTCATACGGTGTGGTCTGGTATATCTCGTTGATCCAGTTTCCGAAAAACAGATGGGCATGACTGCGCCAGCGGTTAAGGGGCGCGAGTTCGGGATCGTTATGCGGAAAATAATCATGCGGCAGCTTGATCGGCACGCCGGCGTGAACATCGCGGAAGTACTCGTCCGAAAGCGATGTCGAATCATATTCGACATGATTGAACATATAGAGACGGTTGCCTGCCTTCTCATGTACCAGACATACACCCATTTCCTCCGACTCCATGAGGATTTCGAGTTCCGGATGTTTTTCGATGTCGGCGCGGCGCACTTCCGTCCAGCGTGACACGGGAACCTGGAAATCGTCCGAAAAACCATTGAGGTAGATCGACGAGGGGCAAAGATTGCGGTGGCGGTAAACACCGAAAGCCTTTTCCTTCAGCTCGTATTTAGGCACGCCGTGGAAGTGATAGATGGCGGCCATCGCGCCCCAGCAGACGTTGAGGGTCGAATGGACATTGGTCCGCGTCCACTCGAAAATCTTTTGCATTTCATTCCAGTAGGTGACGTCCTCATAGTCCAGCAGCTCAATGGGAGCACCGGTGATGATGAAACCGTCGAACTTGCGGTGACGCACCTCTTCCCACGTCTCGTAGAAGGAGAGGAGATGTTCTTCCGGCGTGTTCTTGGCGCGATGACCGCCGATGCGCACAAGCGACAACTCAACCTGAAGCGGCGAGGCGCCAACGAGGCGCGCCATCTGGATTTCCGTCTTGATCTTGTTCGGCATGAGGTTGAGAAGCCCGATCTGGAGCGGGCGGATATCCTGCCGGATGGCCGCCGTTTCGGTCATGACCCGCACGCCCTCGTGAACGAGGGTCTCAAAGGCGGGAAGCGTATCGGGAATCTTGATCGGCATGTCGAACTCTCTTTTCCGGATCACGTAAAGAACGTTGCGAAAACAAAAAAACCGGCAGCGGAAATCGCGACCGGTCCCAGGAAATTGCCTTTTTCCTCGACCCTTTAGCGACTTCTTTAAAGTGGCTGCAAGCCGGTCGGCAAATCACCACTAAGGCGTTTCATAATCCCGAAGCCGACGAAAATCAATATGGACGGTTTTCGGAGGCTTTCGGCTTTCCATTTTCGGCCGAGGTGCGATAAGGCAGGGCATGGATAAAGCGCACTTCACCATTCTGCTCGGCGGCGATGTTACGGTTACTGATCGTCTCAGGGACGTGGTCGCGGGTAGCCGCGTGATCGCGGCTGATGGCGGCATGCGCCACGCACGGCCGCTTGGCCTCACACCGGAGTTGTGGGTCGGGGATTTCGATTCCGCCACCAAAGAGTTGCTGGATGCCTGGCCCGGTGTGACACGGCAGCCTTACCCGGCAGCAAAGGCGGTGACCGATGGTGAGATAGCGGTCTCGGAGGCGCTCGCCCGCGGCGCCGGTACGCTGGTGCTTGTCGGCGCGCTCGGGGGTGCACGAAGCGACCATGCCCTCCAGCACCTCCTTTACGCCGTCGCGCTTGCCGAACGTGGTCTCGATGTTTCGCTCACCTCCGGCGAGGAAGAGGCCCGGCCGCTGCTTCCGGGCTCGCTTGATGTCTCTCTACCCGCAGGCTCGCTTTTCTCGGTGGCCGGCTTCACAGCCCTGGAGGGGCTGGATATCGGCAATGTGCGTTACCCGCTGGAGGATTTCGCGCTTGCTTTCGGTTCCTCCCGCACTATTTCCAATGTCGCGAATGGCGGCCCTGTGCATTTTTCGCTTAAAAGCGGAAAAGCCATCCTGCTTGCCCGCCCTTATGATCTGACCGGAGCCTGACGCCTTGGCACCCCCTATTTTGAAACTCGATGACATCAAGCTGACCTTCGGCGTTACCCCGCTGCTGGACGGCGCCAATCTCCAGGTGGAGCCGGGCGACCGCATCTGCCTTGTCGGACGCAACGGTTCCGGCAAGTCCACGCTGATGAAGATCGCAGCGGGCCTTGTCGAGGCCCAGTCGGGCGAGGTTTTCCGTCATCCCGCTGCAACCATCCGTTATCTGGAACAGGCTCCGGATTTTGCCGGTTACGATACCGTTCAGGCCTATGCCGAGGCGGGGCTCGGGCCTGGCGACGATGCCTATCGGGTTACTTATCTTCTCGAGCATCTCGGGCTTACGGGTCAGGAAAATCCGGCAAACCTTTCCGGTGGTGAAGCGCGCCGCGCCGCGCTTGCCCGTGTCATGGCGCCGGAGCCCGATATTCTGATGCTGGACGAACCCACCAACCATCTGGATCTGCCGACAATCGAATGGCTTGAAAGCGAACTCCAGCAGACGCGCAGCGCGCTGGTGCTGATTTCGCACGACCGTCGTTTTCTCGAACGGGTTTCGACCTCGACCGTCTGGCTCGATCGCGGCCAGTCCCGCCGTCTCAATCGTGGTTTTGCCCATTTCGAGGAATGGCGTGACAAGGTGCTTGAAGAGGAAGAGCTTGAACAACACAAGCTCGGCAAGGCCATCGAGCGCGAAGAACACTGGATGCGGTATGGCGTGACTGCAAGGCGCAAGCGCAACATGCGCCGTGTCGGTGAGCTTCAGGCCATGCGGGCGGAATATCGTGGGCACAAGGGGCCGCAGGGGACGGTGCAGGCGACCGTCACGGAAGGCCGGGAGTCCGGCAAGCTGGTCATCGAGGCGGAGGCTATCACCAAGGCTTACGGTGAGCGCATGATTGTCGCGCCGTTCTCATTGCGGGTGCATCGCGGCGATTGCATCGGTCTCGTCGGACCGAATGGCGCGGGCAAGACAACGTTGCTGAAGATGCTCACCGGCCAGCTTGAACCAGACAGCGGCTGGGTGAAGCTCGGCACCAATCTCGAGATCGCAACGCTTGACCAGAAGCGCGAGGAGCTCAATCCCAACGATACGCTCGCACATTATTTGACCGACGGCCGGGGCGACAATCTTCTCGTCAATGGCGAGGTGAAGCATGTCACGGGTTATATGAAGGACTTTCTGTTCCAGCCGGAACAGGCCCGCACACCCATCCGCAACCTTTCCGGCGGCGAGCGTGCAAGGCTCATTCTGGCGCGTATTCTCGCCCGGCCGACCAATCTTCTGATTCTCGACGAACCGACAAACGATCTCGATATCGAAACGCTCGATCTGTTGCAGGAGATCGTTGCCGGGTTTTCCGGCACGGTCATCCTTGTCAGCCACGACCGTGATTTTCTTGACCGTACGGTCACCTCCACCATCGCGCCGGCCAATCCCGATCAACCGGACGGACGCTGGATCGAATATGCCGGTGGCTATTCGGATATGATGGCGCAGCGCAAGGGAGCTGCGGAAGAGAAACGAAAAGCTGAGAGACAGGAAAAGGCGAAAGCCGCACCTTCAGCCCCGTCTTCGCAGGAGCCTGGAAAGGCCAAGGCCAAGCTTTCGTTCAAGCAGAAATTCGCCCTCGAAAATCTCCCCAAGGAGATGGAGAAGGCGCAGGAAGAGATCGCAAAACGCGAGCAGCGCATGGCCGACCCGGAACTCTTCGCCAAGGATCAGGCGGCCTTCAACAAGCTGGCGCAGGAAATGGAAAAGCTGCGCGAAAAACTTGAGGCCATGGAAGAGGAGTGGCTGGAGCTGGAGATGCTGCGCGAGGAACTGGAAGGCTGAGCCGATCTTTCCGGCCGCACCGCCATCCGCCTTTGACAGGACGGCGGAAATGCCGTTTGCTGTCCCTGTTCGGAGGAGTTCAACACCATGCGCATGATCTTCGTCAACCTGCCCGTCAAGAATATCGAGACATCGAGAGCCTTCTTCACGACGCTGGGTTTCACCTTCAATCCGGAATATTCCGATGACCGCACGCTCTGCATGATTGTCGAGGAAAACATCTTCGTCATGCTCCTTCAGGAAGAGCGTTTTCGTGATTTCATCAACGGCGACATCGCCGACGCCAAGCGGAGTACCGAGGTACTGACCTGTCTTTCCGCCGGAAGCCGGGAGGAAATCGACCGTATGATCGAGGCCGCGCTCGCGTCAGGCGGCAGCCGCTGGAAACCCGTTCAGGATCACGGATTCATGTATGCAGGTAGTTTTCAGGATCCCGACGGCCACGTCTGGGAACTTGTGCACATGGCGCCGCAGGGTTGATGGCAGCCATCTTGCCAAGATGGGTCTGCGGGACTACACCATTATCTTGATCTAACGGGGTGTCTTTCGCGCCTGGGCGCAAAAGGCTGAGAGGCTTGCCAACCCGAAGAACCTGATCCGGTTCATACCGGCGGAGGGATTAGACGGCTTTCATGCAGGCGGCTATTTCCCTCCTCGTTTTGAGGAGATATTCGTGCGCCGTCGTCTTTTTGTAAATTCCATCATTGCCGTTTCCATGCTTCTGCCCGGGTTCGCCGTTGCGCAGGAAAAACCGGAACTGACGGTCTACACCTATGAGAGCTTCGTTTCTGAATGGGGTCCCGGTCCCAAAATAAAGGACGCTTTCGAGAAGGTGTGCGCTTGCACCGTCAATTTTGTCGGCGTGGCGGACGGCGTGGCGCTTCTCAACCGGCTGAAATTAGAAGGTGCGGGGTCCAAGGCGGATGTCGTCGTGGGACTTGATACAAATCTGGTCGCGGAGGCGAAACAGACCGGCCTTTTCGATGTCAGCGGCGTTGATGCATCAGCGGCCAAGGTACCCGGCGGCTATGAGGACGATGTGTTCGTTCCCTATGATTACGGCCATTTTGCTATCGTCTATGACACCCAGACGCTGAAAAGCCCACCAACGAGCCTCAAAGAACTCGTGGAAGGCGACCCTGCCCAGAAGATAGCCATTCAGGACCCGCGCACCTCGACGCCGGGACTGGGGCTGCTTCTGTGGGTGAAATCGGTTTATGGCGACCAGGCGCCGGAAGCCTGGGCAAAGCTCAGGAAGCGGATCCTTACCGTTACGCCGGGCTGGTCGGAGTCCTACGGGCTCTTCACCAAGGGGGAGGTGCCGATGGTGCTGTCCTACACGACTTCGCCCGCCTATCATATGGTCGCCGAAAAGTCCGATCGTTATCAGGCCGCAGCTTTCTCCGAAGGACATTATATCCAGATCGAAGTGTCAGGCCTTCTCAAAAACGCGCCGCACAAGGATCTCGCAAAGCAGTTTCTCGCATTCACCCTCACCTCCGGTTTTCAGGATACCATTCCCGAAAACAACTGGATGATGCCGGTTGCGGCAACCTCCGCCCCCCTGCCGGAGGCCTTTTCCAGGCTCGTCGTGCCGCAGAAGACTTTCCTGATGCAGCCGGAAGAGGTCGCGAAAAACCGCAAGGCATGGATAGACGAATGGCTGACGGCCATGAGCATGAATTGAAGAAGAGGCGCGTCCACGCATGATGCTGCGTCGCGATTACCGGCGGTCAATCATTTTCGGGACGGCGGCTTTTGCCGCCGTTTTCCTGTTCATGGCGCTCGCCGTGTTTGCGCTTCTGTCCTTTGATGCGGGTGCATCCGCTTCCGGCATTTTGGACCCTTATACATTGCGTATTCTGCGCTTCACGGTTTATCAGGCGACGCTCTCCACCCTTCTTTCCATCATTCTTGGTCTTCCCGTGGCCTTGGCACTCTCCAGGCAGCGGGAGTTTCCGGGAAGGATCTGGATCATCCGGTTGATGGCAGTGCCGATGGGGCTGCCGGTGATCGTCGGCGCCTTCGGTATCATTACCATCTGGGGGAGGCAGGGTGTCCTGAATACGCTTCTTGTTTTCGCCGGCGCGGAAGAACCTTTCAGCATTTATGGTCTTTCCGGCATCCTCATTGCCCATGTGTTTTTCAATCTCCCGCTTTCCGTCCGGTTGTTGCTGGCCGGGCTGGAGCGTATTCCGGGCGAATATTGGCGCATGGCGGCGAGCCTCGGCATGGGGCCGATCTCGGTTTTCCGTTTTGTCGAATGGCCGGCCGTGTCCCGGCTTGTTCCGGGTATCGCCGGCCTCATCTTCATGCTTTGCGCCACCAGTTTTACGCTCGTGCTCCTTTTGGGCGGCGGGCCGGCGGCGACCACCCTGGAGGTCGCAATATACCAGGCGCTGCGGTTCGATTTCGATCCGCAGCGGGCGATCGCGCTCTCGGTTCTGCAGATCGTCCTCACCGCGGCCCTGCTCGGCCTTCTGGCCTTCCTGCCGTCGCCGGAAGCGGAAATCGCTTCACTTGGCCGGCCTGTGCGCCGTTTCGATGCGGGTCGGGCGGCGGCCCGCCTGTGGGATGGTCTAATCATCGTTTCTGCGGTGCTTTTGATCGGGCTGCCGCTGGTCGCCATTGTGTTCTCGGGCGTCCAGGCAGACCTGCCGCGCCTCATCACAGCACCGGTCTTTCTGCGCGCGGCGGCGACAAGTCTTGGGATTGCCGCGTTCTCGGCAATTTTCGTGATCATCGTCAGCATGGCGATCATCCGCGCACGTCAGGCGGTCAGCGCGAAACGGCGGGCCGCGCGGCCTCTTCACCTCTTGTCCAGCGTTCTCGGCGCGGGATCGTCTCTGGTTCTGCTGGTTCCGCCCGTGGTGCTCGGAAGCGGATGGTTCCTTCTCTTGCGGCCTTTCGGTGACGTCGCTGTTTATGCCCCGGTTCTCGTGGCGCTCATCAACATGCTGATGGCCCTGCCGCTTGCCATGCGGGTGCTGGAGCCGGCCGTCACCAGTCATTTTCTCCGCACCGGCCGACTTTCCGCCAGCCTCGGGCTTCAGGGTCTGCCGCGGCTGCGGTTCGCCGATCTGCCCGTCCTGTGGCGGCCGCTGGCCATGGCATTTTCCTTCGCGATGGCCCTGTCGCTTGGCGATCTCGGCGCGGTTGCCCTGTTCGGTTCAGAGAATTTCGTCACCTTGCCGTGGCTCGTCTATAGCAATATGGGCAGCTACCGGACCAACGATGCCGCCGGTTACGCCTTTCTTCTCGGTGTGGTCTGCCTCGTGCTTGCTGCAACCGGCATGTCGCGACATTCGCAACCGGAGCGGGTAAAAGCGGCGGAGGCGATGACATGAAGGGCGACGATTTCGCAGTGCAGCTTGACAGGGTCAGGCTGCGGCTTGGAATGCAGGATTTCGACCTCGACTGTGCGTTTCCGCAGGGGCAGGTCACCGCTGTCGTCGGTGCATCCGGTTCGGGAAAATCGACACTGCTTAACCTCGTTGCCGGTTTCGAGTTGCCGGATTCCGGCCGCGTGATGATCGGCGGACGGGACGTGACGACGCTCGACCCTTCCGAAAGGCCTGTCTCTTCGATCTTTCAGGACAATAATCTTTTTGCCCATCTCGACGTTTTTACAAATATCGCGCTTGGTATAAGCCCCACGCTCAGATTACACGCGGAAGACCGGCAAAGGATAAATATTGCGCTTGCGCGCGTTGGTCTTTCGGGTTTCGACAAGCGTTTGCCGGGCACGCTCTCCGGAGGAGAAAGGCAGAGGGCGGCGCTTGCGCGCGCATTGGTCAGGAAGAAGCCCGTCATGCTGCTCGATGAACCTTTCGCCGCACTTGATCCAGGGCTACGGGCGGGCATGAGTTCTCTGTTGCTTGACTTGCATAAAGAAACAAATAATGCGGTGATTATTGTGAGCCATCACCCGGAAGACATAAAAAGATTAGCGCGGTGGGTGGTTTTTCTTGATCGTGGCCGTGTCGTTTTTGCCGGAGCGACAGCGGATTTCTTTGCCACACAAAATGTGAAGGCCGTGGACAGTTTCCTGAACGGGTGACCGCCTTATTTTCGACGCGCGCCGCTGGCAATCGCTTTAGATGACTTCAATGGCGCTAATTTGCACTTGCCAGTTTCAAGTTGTTGCCCGAGAAAAGATGAGAATTATTGCGTTCTTCAGGAATATTCCGGATTTGATGGATCAATTTTACCGTCTCGGCATTCATCGCCCGTTGGGGCGAATCTGTTATTCTGGTCTGCAATTAACGGATGATCAGGAACGTTAAGGGGCAGGCATAGAGAATGAAAAATAGCATGACTGCACAGCGGAGGCTCTTCTCCGGTTCAGGCCTTCGCCGTTCCGGCCGGCTCGCTGCGGCGTGGTCCGCGCTGACCGCTTCTGCCGTGTTGCTGTCATCGTGCCAATCTCTTTTCAGCCCGGCCTACCAGTCCACATTGCGTCCCTCGGACAATCCGCAGACGGTGGAAGAGGTTCAGAAGAACGATCCGCGCGCGCAGATGGGCGCACGCGAACATCCACGCATCGTGGCAAGCTATGGCGGCGAATATCGTGATGCCAAGACGGAGCGGCTTGTCGCCCGGATTGCCGGAGCGCTGACGGCCGTCTCCGAAAATCCGCAGCAATCCTACCGCATCACCATTCTCAATTCGCCCGCCATCAACGCATTTGCGTTGCCCGGGGGATATCTCTATGTGACACGCGGGCTTCTGGCACTCGCCAATGACGCCTCGGAAGTGGCGGCCGTGCTGTCGCACGAAATGGGTCACGTCACCGCCAACCACGGGATCGAACGTCAGCGCCGCGAAGAAGCGGAAGTGATTGCGAGCCGCGTGGTTGCAGAGGTCCTGTCCAGCGATCTCGCCGGCAAGCAGGCGCTTGCCCGTGGCAAGCTGCGGCTTGCAGCTTTTTCGCGCCAGCAGGAGTTGCAGGCGGATGTGATCGGGGTACGCATGCTTGGCGAGGCGGGTTACGATCCTTACGCATCGCCGCGCTTTCTTGATTCCATGGCGGCCTATGCGCGGTTCTCTTCGGCCGATCCGGAAAACGACCAGAGCCTCGACTTCCTTTCGAGTCACCCCAATACACCACAGCGCATCGAGCTTGCGCGCCGGCATGCCCGTGCCTTCGGCCAGGAAGGCCAGGTCGGAGATCGTGGCCGAGACTGGTTTCTCGATGGTATAGACGGGCTGCTTTACGGCGATAGCCCGCAGGAAGGTTATGTCCGCGGCCAGACATTCCTGCATGGAACGCTCGGCATTCGTTTCGACGTGCCGGAAGGGTTCGTGATCGACAACAAGGTTGAGGCTGTCCTGGCGACAGGGCCGGGCGAGGTCGCAATCCGTTTCGACGGCGTCGCCGATCCGAAACAGACGAGCCTTGCCAATTACCTGACGAGCGGCTGGGTCGCCGGCCTGCTGCCTGAAACGGTAAAGGAAACGCAGATCAACGGACTGGAGGCCGCGACAGCCCGGGCAAGCGCGGATAAATGGGATTTCGACGTCACGGTCATCCGCGTCGGCCAGCAGATATTCCGGTTCCTGACCGCGGTGCCGAAGGGCAATACGCAACTCGATTCCATCGCCAATACCTTGCGCACCAGCTTCCGCAAGATGACGCCGCAGGAGATCGCCTCCCTGAAGCCGCTAAGAGTGCGGGTGGTGACGGTGAAGCCGGGTGAAACCGTGGCCACGATGGCGGCGCGGATGATGGGAACGGAGCGGAAGCTCGACATGTTCCGCATGATCAATGCGATGGGCGCCACGGCCACGATTCAGCCCGGGCAAAGGGTAAAGATCATCTCTGAATAACAAAAACCCCGGATAGCCCCGGGGTTTTATGTTCAGGCCTTCACCCGGCGATCACTGCCACTCACGAACGTCAACAAAATGACCCGCAATGGCTGCCGCCGCCGCCATGGCGGGGGAGACGAGGTGGGTACGGCTCTTATAGCCCTGACGGCCTTCGAAATTGCGGTTCGAGGTGGACGCGCAGCGTTCGCCGGGTTTCAGGCGGTCGTCATTCATGGCAAGGCACATGGAGCAGCCTGGCTCGCGCCATTCGAAACCGGCTTCGAGGAAAATCCTGTCCAGACCTTCCTTTTCCGCCTGTTCTTTCACGAGACCGGAGCCGGGCACGATCATGGCCGAAACGGTGGGAGCGACTTTACGGCCGTCAACGATCTTCGCCGCCGCGCGCAAATCCTCGATGCGGCCATTGGTGCAGGAGCCGATGAAGACGCGGTCAATGGCGATATCGGTAATGCGCGTGCCGGGCTTGAGGCCCATGTAGTCAAGCGCACGCCACTTGGAGGCGCGCTTGTTTTCTTCATCGATATCATCTGGATTGGGAACAATGCCTTGAACAGAGGTTACATCTTCCGGAGAAGAGCCCCAGGAGACGATAGGCGGAAGATTGGCCGCATCGAGGATGACGACCTTGTCGTAATGGGCGCCCTCGTCGGATTTCAGAGTCTTCCAGTAGGCGATCGCCTGTTCCAGCGTTTCGCCCTTCGGCGCACGCGGCTTGTCCTTGATGTATTCGAAGGTCGTTTCGTCAGGCGCAATCAGGCCGGCGCGGGCGCCGCCCTCGATGGTCATGTTGCAGACCGTCATGCGACCTTCCATGGAGAGCGAACGGATCGCCTCACCAGCAAATTCGATGACATGGCCGGTGCCGCCGGCGGTGCCGATCTCGCCGATAATGGCAAGGATGATGTCCTTGGCGGTAACGCCCTCGGGGATTTTGCCATCGACACGCACCAGCATGTTCTTGGCTTTCTTCTGGATCAGCGTCTGTGTGGCCAGAACATGCTCTACTTCGGAGGTGCCGATGCCATGCGCCAGTGCGCCAAATGCGCCGTGGGTGGAGGTGTGGCTGTCGCCGCAGACGATCGTCATACCCGGCAGGGTGAAACCCTGTTCGGGACCGACGATGTGAACGATGCCCTGGCGCTTGTCGCGTTCGGAATAATATTCAACGCCGAAGTCCCTGGCGTTCTGCGCCAGCGCTTCCACCTGAATGCGGCTTTCTTCGTTCTTGATGCCTTCCAGCCGGTCGGCGGTGGTCGGCACGTTATGATCGACCACAGCGAGCGTGCGGGCCGGCGAATGCACCGGACGGCCGGCGATGCGCAGACCTTCGAAGGCCTGGGGGCTCGTCACCTCATGAACGAGGTGACGGTCGATATAGAGAAGACAGGTTCCATCCGGGTCGCGATTGACGACGTGGTCGTCCCAGATCTTGTCATACAAAGTGCGGGGTGCGCTCATGGCTCTGTGCCTTGTCATGGAAAAGGATAATAGGGTTCAGTAAGGCGGTGGACAGCGGTGCTGTCAGGCGAGCCTAAGTCGGCTGGTGAGCGCCCCGGAAACGCGCGCAAAGAAGCGTGCCGGCAGACGCTTGTGGTCCTGCAGCACATACACATTCTGAGCGAGACATCCGAATTTAGATCCCATGGCAACTTTCATAGCAGATCGATGGTTTTACGGCAACATGAATGCGCAGGAGACAGGCTGAAGGACAGGATCGTGCCAACACTATGCACTGCATCACGGCGAGACGGCCTGCCCAGCAACGCTTTGCGGTTGTTATGATGCAACGCAACTTGCCTATTTTGCAGCGCACATATAGATGGGTTCCCTTATCATTTGCATTCGACGAGAAATCGAAGGGAGGAAAGCATATGGTATCCGAAAAGGCCCTTATCTCGAAGATCACCTGGCGGCTCATGCCGTTTCTTGGCCTTCTCTATCTCATCGCCTATATTGACCGACAGAATGTCAGCTATGCCAAGCTGCAGATGGTCGATGCGTTGAGCCTCAGCGAATACGCCTATGGTCTTGGCGCGTCGCTGTTCTTCATCGGCTACTTCATCTTCGAAGTGCCGAGCAACCTGTTCCTCAACCGCTTCGGCGCCAGCAAATGGTTTGCCCGCATTCTGGTTTCCTGGGGGGCCGTCACCATTGCGCTTGCCTATACGCAGAACGCTACGATGTTTTACATCCTGCGCTTCCTGCTCGGGCTTTGCGAGGCGGGCTTCTTCCCGGGTGTGCTGTTCCTGATGACGCTCTGGTTCCCGCGCGATTATCGCGGCCGCATGATCGGTCTGTTCATGATCTTCAGCGCGCTTGCCAATGCCATCGGCGCGCCGCTCGGCGGCATGTTGCTCGATCTCGACGGTTTCCTCGGTTATGCCGGGTGGGAATGGGTATTCCTTGCCACTGGTATTCCGGCTGTGATCGCTGGCATAGCCACCTTCTTCTATCTGGATGATACGCCCGAAAAGGCCAAGTTTCTGTCGCAGGACGAGAAGGACTGGCTGAAGAACCGGCTTGCCGACGAGAACAAGGGCATGGAAGAGCATGCGGAAGATGGCTTCAAAGCCCTGATCAATCCGCGGGTTCTGTTCATGTCGCTCTGCTATGTTGGATTTCCGCTGGCCGCCTATGGTCTCAGCTACTGGCTTCCAACCATCGTGAAGAGCTTTGGCGTTTCCAACACCGCGAACGGTTTCATCAACATCATCCCCTGGGTGATCGTTGCCGTTGCCTTGTTCGTCGTGCCTCTGGCGGCCGATAAGGCGAAGAACAAGACGCCCTATATCGTTGGTCCTGCCTTTATCGGCGCGTTTTGCCTGCTGATGTCGGCATTGCTGAGCGACCCGGTGTTGCAGTTCGCTTTCCTCTGCATCGCCGCTGCAGGTATCTTTGCAGGCCAGCCGGTGTTCTGGAGCCTGCCCGGCCGCTTCCTCAAGGGAGCGGGCGCTGCTGCGGGTATCGCCGCCATCAATTCGGTCGGCAATCTCGGTGGCTTCGTGGCGCAAAACGTCGTGCCCTGGATCAAGGATCAGACCGGCAGTACCATTGCGCCGATGTTCTTCCTTGCCTTCTGCCTCGCGCTTGCCGGTGTGCTAGTCATCATCGCCACCCGCAAGATGGGCAATCAGGCTCAAACCGCCTGAACCAAAAGAGAGGGATAGCCGGATTGCTTCCGGCTGTCCCCTTTCCCTCATCCTTGTTTCGAGCGCATTGCCTTATCAATCCGCCGCAATATCAGTGACAGGCCTATGGTCAGGATCAGGTAGATATAGGCGACGATCGAATAGGTCTCGAAAAACCGGAAAGAACCGGCGGCATAGACTTTTCCCATTTGGGTGATGTCGGTGACGCCGAGCACCGAAACAAGTGAGCTGTCCTTCACCATCGACACGAAATCGTTCGACAGCGGCGGAAAGATCGTCCGGGTCGCCTGTGGCAGAGTGATCAGCCTGAAGCGCTGATAGCGGCTGAAACCGAGGGCCTTTGCTGCCTCGATCTGCCCCTCCGGAACGGCCTGTATGCCGGCGCGGAAAATCTCTGCAATGAAAGCCGCATAACCGATGGTCAGTGCGATGATCGCCCGCCAGATCAACGATACGTCCCGCACAAGCAAAGGCTCCACCCATCCCTGTGACACAAGCGGAGCAGTCAGCCCGTTATAGAGCGCCACCAGGCCTGGCGTTCCCACAAAAGCGATGTAGAAAAGCAGAACGATGATCGGTATGCCGCGAACCACTTCGATGTAAAACCGTGCCACTTGCCGTGCCACGATATTATCAGCCATTCCGACGAGGGCGATGCAAAGGCCGAGCAATGTTGCCAGCATAAAGGCCGTGAGCGTGACGGAAACCGTGATGCCGACACCTTTTGCCACGGTGCTGAACACCTGCGTGTAAATGCCATTGACAGCGATCATCGCGGCAAGGGCAATGCCGATCACGAGGATCGCGAGCAGCCACCAGGGAAAATCCTCGCTCGTGCTGTTCTGCGTGTTCCGCTTTGTTGTGGCGTCGTGCAGCGTCATTCGCCAAGCTTGTAGTCGAGGAACCACTTCTTATCGAGTGCGGCGAAGGTGCCGTCCGCCTTCAGCGCCGCGATCGCGGCATTGACAGGGGCAACGAGATCGGAACCTTTTTTGAAGATGAAACCGAAGTCATCGCCGCCAAGCGGACCACCGATCAGTTTGAGCGTGCCGTTTGACGCATCGACATAACCCTTGCCGGCAACGCCATCGGTGAGCACGAGGTCGACATCGCCTGTTTTCAACGCCTGAACGCTGGCGCCGAAGGTTTCCATCAGACGAAGGCGCGGATTTTGCTCGTTGCCATCCAGAACATCGTAAACGGCCGTGTAGAAGGGCGTGGTGCCGGCCTGTGCGCCAACGAGACCTTTATCGAAGGCGGCGAAACTCTTTGCGTCGGTAAAGCGGTTTTCATCTGCCCGCACCAGCATGAACATTTCCGAACGCATATAAGGGACGGAGAAATCCACTTTTTCCCTGCGGTCGTCCTTGATGCTGATTCCGGTCATGCCGATGTCGTATTGCCCCGCAGAAACTGACTGGATCATCGCGTCCCAGGAAATGTTCTGATATTCGACCTTGAAATTCAGCCGTCTGGCGATCTCTTCCATCGCATCATATTCCCATCCGATGGCTTTTCCGCTTTTCGGGTCGACGAATTGCAGCGGCGGATAGGCATTTTCCGTGACCACGACGACGGTGCGTCCCTCAAGATCCGGCAGATCGACGGCGCCGGCGAGTGCAGGCGTCATGGCCAATACGGCGAGGGCGGCGAGAAACGGGCGTCTGGCGATCATGAAAGGCTCCGGAGCGATTTTTCTCAAATTGCACGCTTGCCGGAGCGAGAGCAAGACATGTGAGCGCAACAAAAAAGGCGGTCCCAAGACCGCCTTTTCCGTAAATCCAGTAAACTGGAAATCTTATTCTGCTGCGGTTTCTGCAGCCTTTGCTGCTTCTTCTGCTGCCTTGGCTTCAGCAGCTTCGGCTGCTGCCTTTTCGGCGGCGAGAGCCTGTGCTGCTGCTACCTTTTCAGCTTCCAGACGTGCCTTTTCTTCGGCAGCTGCCTGGCGCTCGGACTCGTTCAGCTTACGGGCGCGCGTACCGGTGTTTTCAACGATACGTGCAGCCTTGCCGCGACGGTCGCGCAGATAGTAGAGCTTCGCACGACGAACCTTACCGCGGCGAACGATTTCAACGCCTTCGACCAGCGGCGAGTAGATCGGGAATACGCGCTCTACGCCTTCGCCGTAGGAGATCTTGCGAACGGTGAAGCTTTCGGAAAGGCCGCCGCCGGAACGGGCGATGCAAACGCCTTCATAAGCCTGAACGCGGGTACGGTTACCTTCGGTAACGCGCACGTTGACGCGCAGCGTGTCGCCCGGAGAAAACTCAGGCAGGGTGCGCTTTGCTTCGATCTTGGCAGCCTGTTCGGCTTCCAGCTGCTGAATGATATTGGTCATGTTAACCTCTGATTTCTTCTGAAACAGCCAGAGCGCTCAACGGTTGCCTGTCGGTCGATGCCTTCAGGCCATGCCTTGCGGCAGGAGCGGGTTCGCCATTCTTTGCTTGCGGTTAAAGGGGTAAACCCCAATTCCACGCGGGCACATACACGAGGATGCACCGTTTGTCATCCCTTCATGACAATTTTTATCAATCCTTCGCCGCGCTCCGACAGTTGCGAAGCGGCTTTCGGCCGGATATGGCATGAAAACCTTGGGAGGGGCCATGTCCATATTCATCGTTCTCATGCTGTTTGCAACCGGCTTTCTGTCAGGTGTCGTCAATGCGATTGCCGGCGGCGGCACATTCCTGACCTTCGGTGCGATGACGCTGGCCGGCCTGCCGCCGATTGTCGCAAACGCCACGTCGGCGATCGTGCAGTTTCCGGGCTACGTCACGTCCGTCATCGCCTATGGGCCGGAGATACGCGCCCATTGGCGCGAGGCGATCCTTCTGTCGGCTGTTTCCGTCGTCGGTGGGCTGGGTGGATCGCTCCTGCTTCTGTCGCTCGACAACCCCTCCTTTCGTCAGCTGGTTCCATGGCTGCTTCTCGCCGCCACCGCCGTTTTTGCCGCCGGCCCGTGGCTCAGGCCGAAGACAAGCACCGAGCGCTCTCCCGGCAATCTGCCGAGCCTCGTCTTCCAGGGGCTTGCCTCCATCTATGGCGGCTTTTTCGGCGCTGGAATGGGCATCATGATGCTTGCCATCCTCGGAATAACTTCGGGCGGAAGCTATCATCATCTGAACGCTTTGAAGAACCTGCTGTCGGTGGTGATCGCGGTCATCGCGATTACGATCTTCGTCAGCGGCGGTGTTGTCTCCTGGTGGGCGGCGCTCATCATGTTTCCCGCGGCAGCGCTTGGCGGCTATGCGGGCGTGCACACGGCACGGCGGGTGCCGCAGTGGGTCATTCGCTGGCTGGTGATTGCGGTCGGGCTGGTGCTGACGGCTTATTATTTCGTCTCGACCTGAGGCTTCTCAAGAAGGTCGGGCCGCCTTTCCTTCGTCAGCTTAAGCGCCTGTTCATGACGCCATTTGTCGATGACAGCGTGATTGCCGGAGGTGAGAACGGCGGGGATATCGCGGCCTTCCCAGACCTGCGGGCGGGTATAATGAGGATGTTCCAGCAGCCCGCCCTCGAAGCTTTCATGCACGCCGGAAAGGTCATTGCCCATGACGCCCGGCAGGATGCGGACGACGGCGTCCAGCAGCGTCAGCGCCGCCGGCTCACCGCCGGAGAGGATGTAATCGCCGATCGACACCTCCTCCAGCGCGCGCGCCTCGATCACCCGCTGGTCGACGCCTTCAAAACGGCCGCAGACGATGATTGCGCCGTCACCCGCCGCAAGTTCGCGCACACGGTTCTGGGACAAAGGCTTGCCGCGCGGGCTCATCAGCAGGCGCGGGCGCGTGTCACCATCGGAAACGTGGTCGATGGCCGCGGCCAGGACATCGGGTTTCAGCACCATGCCGGCGCCGCCGCCTGCGGGCGTGTCATCGACGCTTCTGTGCCTGTCGGTGGCGAATTCGCGGATCTGCACGGCGTCCAGAGACCATTGTCCCCGCTCCAGCGCCTTGCCGGCCAGCGAATATCCGAGATGTCCCGGAAACATTTCCGGGTAAAGCGTCAGCACGGTAGCCTTGAAGGTCATCGGTTACTTCTTGCCGAACGGCGGTACGCCGGTTTCGTCCTTGTCGTCGGGATTGTCGATCAGGCCGGCGGCCATCGGATCGATAAGAATGCGTCCGGCTTCTAGGTCGATCTCCAGCACCGCCGCCTCTGAAAAGGGAATGAGGGCCGGGCGACGGCCCGCACCCTTCAGCTCCAGCAGATCACCCGCGCCGAAATCATAGACCGCACTGACGGCGCCATAACTCTTGCCTTCGGCATCAACCGCCTCCAGCCCTTCGAGATCGGCATAATAGAATTCGTCGTCATCAAGCTCGTCGTCGGGCAGATTGTCGCGTTCGATGAAGAGTTCGAGCCCGTTCAGGCTTTCGGCCGTATTGCGGTCGTTGACGCCCCTGAAGCGCACAATGACAACGTTCTTGCCCTCGCGAATTTCCAGAATTTCAAAAATGCGGCCATCGGCGCTGACCAGATTGCCGTAATCGCCGAGCGCCAGCGGGTCATCGGTATATGTGCTGACACGGACTTCGCCACGCAGACCCTGCGCGCCACCGATTTTTGCCATGAGTATCGGGTTTTCCAGCTTTGCCATCGGGCCGTCCGTCTTCTGGTATTGGTTGCGTCAGCTTTAAGGTCTGTTGACGCCAAAATAAACAAAAAACGGGCGGCGTGGAAATCCACGCCACCCGTTCCTCAAAAGTTTCCGTGCAGATTATTCTGCAGCAGAGGCTTCCGCAGCCGCAGCGGCTGCATCTTCAGCCTTCTGCTTCTTTTCAGCAACGCGTTCCAGAGCGCGCTTGCCCGGCTTTGCCTTTTCCGGGTTGCTGCGAGCGGCGCGCTCGGCAAGGCCGGCTTCGGCGAGGAAGCGCAGAACGCGGTCGGTCGGCTGTGCGCCCTTGGCGATCCATTCCTTGATGAGGTCAGCCTTCAGCTCAACGCGCTGCGGGTTGTCCTTGGCAAGCATCGGGTTCCAGGAACCGACCTTCTCGAGGAAGCGGCCGTCGCGGGGCGAACGGGCGTCAGCAACAACGATCTGGTAATACGGGCGCTTCTTGGAGCCACCGCGTGCGAGACGAATTTTCAGTGCCATGTCATTTACTCCTTAGGATGGCTTGTCCGCCTTTCAGGCGGTCTTTTCTGTGCCGCCATGTTCGGCGGCGATTGCTTCATGATGCCGGATGACTTCCTTGATGATGAAGTTCAGGAACTTCTCGGCGAAATCCGGGTCCAGATTGGCGTCCTTTGCCAGGTGGCGAAGGCGTTCGATCTGGTATTCCTCGCGCGCCGGGTCTGCCGGCGGCAAATTGTACTTTGCCTTCAGCACGCCCACCGCCTTGGTACAGCGGAAACGTTCGGCAAGAATGTGAACCAGTGCGGCATCGATGTTGTCGATCGACTGGCGGTATTCGGAAAGCTGGGCTTTCACCTCTGTATTGTTCATTGGCGTCCCCCTCACTTCTTTTTCGGAAAGCCGGGAAGGCCCGGCATGCCGCCAAGACCCGGCAGCTTTGTGCCTCCGAGGCCCGGCAATCCGCCCGGCAGACCGCCAAGGCCGGGCATTCCACCCGGCTTGCCGAGGCCGGCGGCTTCCGCCTGCTTCTGGAGCGCTTCAAGCTGCTTCGGATCGATGTTGGACAAATCAGGCATGCCGCCGCCCATCATGCCACCGAGACCCATCTTGCCGGCAAGGCCGCCCATCATCTGCTTCATGATGCCGCCTTTGCCCTTGCCGCCCATGGCTTTCATCATGTCGGCCATGCCGCGATGCATCTTCAGAAGCTTGTTGATTTCGGCGGCATCGGTGCCGGAACCGGCGGCGATGCGCTTCTTGCGGCTGTGTTTCAGAATATCCGGATTGGCGCGCTCCGCCTTGGTCATGGAGGAGATGATGGCAATCTGGCGGTCGAACATCTTGTCGTTCATGCCCGCTGAAGCCATCTTGTCCTTCATGCCGGCCATGCCGGGCATCAGACCCATGATGCCGCCCATGCCGCCCATCTTTTTCATCTGGGCAAGCTGGTCGGCGAGATCGTTGAGGTCGAACTTGCCCTTGGCCATCTTCTCGGCCATGGCGCGGGCTTTTTCCGCATCGATGTTTTCGGCGGCCTTTTCGACCAGCGAGACGATGTCGCCCATGCCGAGAATACGGTCGGCGATACGGCGCGGGTGGAACTCGTCGAGTTCGTTCATGCGCTCGCCGATACCGATCAGCTTGATCGGCTTGCCGGTGACGGCGCGCATGGAGAGGGCCGCACCGCCGCGGCCGTCACCGTCCATGCGGGTGAGAACAAGGCCGGTGATACCGACACGCTCATCGAAATTTCGCGCCAGATTGACGGCGTCCTGACCGGTCAGAGAATCCGCGACCAGCAGGATTTCATGCGGGTTGGACTTCTTCTTGATGTCGGCCATTTCCAGCATCAAGGGTTCGTCGATGTGTGTGCGGCCGGCGGTATCGAGAATGACGACGTCATGCCCGCCGAGCTTTGCGGCCTGCACGGCACGTGCGGCAATATCCGTCGGCGACTGGCCGGCAATGATCGGCAGCGTGTCGACGCCGGTCTGGACGCCGAGCTGGCGAAGCTGCTCCTGTGCGGCCGGACGACGCGTGTCGAGAGATGCCATCAGCACCTTCTTCTTGTCGCGGTCGGTCAGGCGCTTGGCGATCTTGCCGGTGGTTGTGGTTTTACCCGAGCCCTGCAGACCTACCATCATGATGACGACGGGGGCGGCCGCATGAAGGTCGATCGAGACGCCTTCGGTGCCGAGCATTTCGACAAGCTCGTCATGGACGATCTTGACGACCATCTGGCCGGGCTTGATGGATTTCAGAACGGCCGCGCCGACGGCCTTTTCACGCACTCTGTCGGTGAAGGAACGTACGACTTCCAACGCCACGTCCGCTTCCAGCAGCGCACGGCGAACCTCGCGCAGGGCGGCGGCAACATCGGCTTCCGTCAGCGCGCCACGGCCGGTCAGTCCATTCAGAATGGAACCAAGGCGGTCCTGGAGGTTTTCAAACATCGTTTCTTCCTTCTTCGTTCCGGGTTTCCGAAACGTCGGTGCTTTCGCTGGCAAAAACAAGACGCAAAGCCAAAAAGCACCCGAGGGCGCATCGCGCTGTCGGGTGTTGACCTCCGGGATCTCTTTATACCTTTTCGGGTCCCGGTCGGCGGCTTGGAGTCGTGAAACTGCCAGCTGATGGGCGGGATAAACAGGAAAGCGCCGGAAAAGTCAAGGCAGCGTTGGTTTCCGCCCGACAAAGCCTGCATTTCATCTTTGCGTGATCGGTCGTCGGCCGCCAGAGGCGGTGCTTGAACGGCGCCATTCTGCTCCCTATACATTTGTCATGAACCGTCGAAAATTTTTCCGTTTTTCCGCTGTTGGCCTGCTCGCTCTGGCGGGCGGCGGCCTTTATGCCCGTCGTTCAAGCGCCAGCGCCTATTATAGCGGCCCCATCTCCGATCATTTCGACGGGATACGCTTTTTCAATCCCGGTGGTACGCCACCCAGCAACTTCATGGGTCTGCTGAAATGGCGCTTCAATGGTGAACGCGCCAAGTGGCCGGAAAGCTATGCGAGCCCGTTTCCGTTTGCGAAACCGGACAGCCGGGTCGAGGGTAAAGACATGCGTGTCACCTTCATCGGCCATGCTTCCTTTCTTATCCAGACAGCGGGCCTGAATATTCTCGTCGATCCCGTGTGGTCTGAGCGCACGAGCCCGTTCAGCTTCGCCGGGCCCAAGCGCGTCAACCCGCCCGGTATCCGTTTTGAGGATCTGCCGCCCATCGATCTGGTGCTGGTAACGCATAATCACTACGACCATCTGGATATGGAGACGCTGAAGCGCCTGCATGTGGCGCACAAGCCGCTTTTCATCACGCCGCTCGGCAATGATGCCATCATCCGTACCGGCGTTCAGGCGGCGCGCATCGAGGTGGGCGACTGGGGGGATGTGATCGATGCCGGTACGGTGAAAATTCACTTCGAGCCGTGCCATCATTGGTCGGCGCGTGGTCTGAACGACCGGCGCATGGCACTCTGGGCGGCGTTCGTCATCGAAACGCCGGGTGGGAAAATTTACCATATTGGCGATACCGGCTTTCACGAGGGCCTCAATTACCATGCCGCGCGCAAGAAGCATGGCGAGTTTCGTCTCGCCAACCTGCCCTTCGGCGCCTATGAACCGCGCTGGTTCATGAAGGGCCAGCACCAGAACCCGGCGGAAGCCGTGGAAGGCATGAAGCTTTGCGGTGCGGCGCATGTCTGCGGCCACCATTGGGGTACGGTACAGCTCACCGATGAGGCGGTGGATGCGCCGCTTGTGGCCCTCAAGGCAGCGCTGACCGAACACGGGGTGGAGGAGAGCCGTTTCCGGCCGATGCGCCCCGGACAGGTTTTCGACGTGCCTTCCGCCTGACAGCCGCCCCGTTTGCGACGCAACAGTCTGGTAATTTGCCGGTGTTTCCGCCATATAGGGCGAAAGCACGGGAAAATCCCGTATGAAAAGCGGTTTTCAGGTTTAAAGCGATGGCGAACACGGTCGAATTTGCGAAGATGAACGGGCTTGGCAACAAGATCCTGGTTGTCGATATGCGCGGCCGAAAGGATATGGTCACGCCAGAGGCAGCAATTGCCCTCAATGCCGATCCTGCCACCCAGTTCGACCAGATCATGGCCATCCACGATCCGCGTATCGAGGGAACGGATGCCTATATTGACATCCTCAACTGCGATGGCACCAAGGCGCAGGCCTGCGGCAACGGCACGCGTTGCGTGGTGCAGGCGCTGTCGTCCGAAACCGGCAAGACCAGCTTCACCTTCCAGACGGTCGCCGGTATCCTGAATGCCGTCGAGCATGAAGACGGCATGATATCGGTCGATATGGGGCTCCCGCGTTTCCGCTGGAGCGACATTCCGCTTTCGGAAGAGTTTCACGATACCAGCCGCATCGAGTTGCAGATCGGGCCGATCGACGCGCCGATCCTGCATTCGCCCGCTGTGATGTCGATGGGCAACCCGCACGCCGTATTCTGGGTTGATCGTGATCCAATGGAGTTCGATCTCGAACGCTTCGGCCCGTTGCTCGAAAACCATCCGGTGTTTCCGGAAAAGGCCAATATCACGCTGGCGCAGGTGATTTCAGACAGCGCGCTTCGCACCCGCACCTGGGAGCGCGGCGCCGGGCTAACGCTTGCCTGCGGGTCGGCCGCCTGTGCTTCAGCTGTTTCCGCTGCCCGCACCGGCCGCACCGGCCGAACGGTCAGCATCGATGTCGCCTCAAGCCCGATCCGCGTGCCGCTGACCATTGACTGGCGTGATGATAACCACGTCATCATGACCGGCCCGGCCGAATGGGAATGGTCAGGTTCTGTCGATCCCATTACCGGCTTGTGGGCGCGGGATGCGGTCGAGTGGGGGGCTGTATGAGCGGGGTCGAGGTCATAACCTTCGGCTGTCGTCTCAACACCTATGAATCGGAAGTGATGCGGGCGGAGGCCGAAAAGGCCGGGCTTAACAATGCCGTGCTGGTCAATACCTGCGCGGTGACCGGGGAGGCGGTGCGTCAGGCCCGCCAGGCGATCCGCCGCGCCCGGCGCGACAACCCGTATGCGCGCATCATCGTCACCGGCTGCGCCGCCCAGACTGAGAAGCAGACCTTTGCCGACATGCCCGAGGTGGATGCCGTGCTGGGCAACGAGGAAAAGCTGAAAAGCGCTTCCTATCGTTCGCTTCCGGATTTCGGCGTTTCGGCGGAAGAAAAGCTGCGCGTCAACGATATCATGAGCATCAAGGCGACCGCACCGCAGATGGTCAAGCACATAGACGGGCACGTGCGGGCGTTCATTCAGGTGCAGAACGGCTGCGACCATCGCTGCACCTTCTGCATCATTCCCTATGGACGCGGCAATTCCCGTTCTGTGCCGATGGGTGCGGTGGTGGATCAGGCACGCAGGCTGACGGAGAGCGGTTATCGCGAGATCGTGCTGACCGGCGTGGATGCGACCAGTTACGGCGCCGATCTGCCGGGTGAGCCTTCTCTTGGTTATCTTGCCAAGACATTGCTGAAGCAGGTGCCCGATATCCTGCGCCTGCGCCTTTCTTCCATCGACAGTATCGAGGCCGACCACCATCTGATGGATCTTATTGCCGATGAGCCGCGTTTTATGCCGCATCTGCACCTGTCCCTCCAGCATGGCGACGACATGATCCTGAAACGCATGAAACGCCGTCATTCACGTGCCGATGCTATCCGCTTCTGTCACGAAGTGCGGGCGCTCAGGCCCGATGTGGCCTTCGGCGCGGATATGATCGCCGGTTTTCCGACCGAGACGGAGGAGATGTTCGAGAATGCCGCAACGCTGGCGGAAGAATGCGGCATTTCCAACCTGCATGTCTTTCCCTACAGCCCGCGTGCCGGCACGCCCGCCGCACGCATGCCGCAGCTGGACCGCGCGCTTGTGAAGGAGCGGGCGGCGAGGCTTCGCGTGCGGGGGGAGTCGCTTAAGGTGGCGCATCTGCAAGGAATGGTTGGTTCGGTGCAGACTATTCTTGTTGAAAACAACGGTTTTGCCCATACGGACAATTTCACGCTGGTGGCGGCACCTGATCTTGCCCCGCGCACCCTTGCGCGGGTTGCGATTACCGGCCACAACGGCAAACATCTGAATATGAGGCTTCTAGCCGCAGATGCGGCCTGAGGCAGCGCAAGAAAAGAGACACGGGAACAACCATGGCCCTCGGCTTCATCAAAAAAGTCTTTTCGTTCGGCAAGGACAAGGCCGAAACGGAAGAGCGGCCACAAGAGAATGCTGCGCTTGAGCGCGGCAATGAAAACGCCTCTTTCGAAGCGGCGCTGAACGACGCCGAAGCGCATGATGCTGTCGACAGGGACCCTGTTTCCGAACTGGAGATAGAGACGGCCGGCGGCCCGGCCCCCGACGAGGCGGAAGATCTAGCCTCCTCCGGCGAAAATGAAGACGAGGACGCGCCGCTTCTCCCCGGTGCCGAGCTTTCCGGCGATATGGGCCTGGTGCCATTGTCGTTGCTACAGGCGGAAGCCGCTGCCGAGGAGCAGGTCGAGCCGACTCCGGACACTGCCGACGTCGTGCTGGATGCCGATGCGATGGATGCGCTGCTCGACGAGGCGGAAGCCGCTACCGCGCCTGAACCCATTGCGGTTCCACCATCTCTGCCAAAGGGCTTTTCGTCCGCGAGTGAGCGGCAGGAGCCTGCGCTTGCCGCACCTGAGGTGAAACTGACATGGTTCCAGCGCCTGCGAAACGGGCTTGCCCGCACGTCTTCGCAGCTAACCACACAGATTTCGGCGCTTTTCACCAAACGCAAGCTGGATGAAGATACGCTCGACGAGCTGGAAGATCTTCTCATCCAGTCCGATCTTGGTGTCGAGACCGCCATGCGCATCACCGGCGCCCTGTCTTCGGAGCGTTACGGCAAGGATGTGAGCGGTGAAGATGTGGCGCGCATCATGGCGGGCGAGATCACCAAGGTTCTGAAGCCTGTTGCCAGACCTTTGGAACTCGATCTCTCGCACAAGCCGCATGTCATTCTCGTCGTGGGTGTCAACGGTACGGGCAAGACGACGACCATCGGCAAGCTCGCCGCCAAGCTTTCTGGCTCGGGCCTCAAGGTGATGCTGGCGGCCGGCGATACTTTCCGCGCGGCAGCGATTGAGCAGTTGAAGATCTGGGCCGACCGCACCGGCTCGGACTTCATCGGCACCAAGCTTGGGGCAGATGCCTCGGGTCTGGCTTACGATGCCTATGAGCAGGCTCGGGCGCAGAAAAGCGATGTGCTCATCATCGATACCGCTGGACGTTTGCAGAACAAGACGGAACTGATGGCGGAGCTGGAAAAGATCGTGCGCGTGCTCGGCAAGCTCGATCCGGATGCGCCGCACACCGTGCTACAGACACTGGATGCGACAACGGGCCAGAACGCCATGAACCAGGTGGAAATATTCCGCAATGTTGCGGGCGTTTCGGGCCTGATTATGACAAAATTGGATGGCACGGCGCGGGGCGGTATCCTCGTCGCCATCGCTGCAAAACACAAGCTGCCGGTCTATTTCATCGGCGTGGGTGAAGGTGTTGACGATCTGGAGCCCTTCGAGGCGGAAGATTTCGCCAAGGCCATTGCGGGAGTTTGAGTATGGATATTGAAAGCAATTCCAAGGAAAGCGAAAAGATGGTGGCGGAAATCAGCCCGCTCCTGAAATTCGTGCTTGAGCTTGGCCCGCTCGTCGTTTTCTTTTTCGCCAATTCCCGCGGCGAATGGCTTGCCACCACTTTTCCGGTTCTAACAGAGTTCGGTGGCCCGATCTTCATCGCCACCGGCCTGTTCATGATCGCGACAGCGATTGCGCTCTCCGTTTCCTGGGTGCTGACGCGCAAGCTGCCGATCATGCCGCTGATTTCAGGCATCGTGGTCTTCGTGTTCGGCGCTCTGACGTTGTGGTTGCAGAACGACACTTTCATCAAGATGAAGCCGACCATCGTCAACACGCTGTTTGGCGTCATTCTGCTGGGCGGCCTGTTCTTCGGGCAGTCGCTGCTCGGTTACGTCTTCAATTCCGCCTTCAAGCTTACGGATGAGGGCTGGCGCAAGCTGACGCTGCGCTGGGGCATCTTTTTCCTCTTTCTGGCGGTGCTGAACGAGGTTGTCTGGCGCATGTTCTCCACAGACACCTGGGTGGCCTTCAAGGTCTGGGGCACCATGCCGATCACCATCATCTTCACCATGGCGCAGATGCCGCTTGTGATGCGCCATTCTGTCGAGCCGCTTGGCAAGGACGAAAAATGACAGTTGCGGAGATGCCGGCTTCCCGTTCGCGTTCGCTTAGATGGTTCGGCGTGGCCGCCGGGCTGCTTCTCCTGCAGATCATCATTCTCTACGCCATGGGCCGCATTCCGATTTGTGAATGCGGTTATGTTAAGCTGTTCGAGCCTGGCGTGAATACACCGGGCAACTCCCAGCACATCGCTGACTGGTACACCCCGTCACATATCATCCACGGCTTCCTGTTCTACTGGTTTGCGTGGCTGCTGTTCCGCAACAAGCCGCTTTCCATGCGGCTTTCCCTTGCGGTGCTGGTAGAGGCCGCGTGGGAAATTCTTGAAAACTCGCCCATCATCATCGATCGCTACCGAACCGCGACGATGGCGCTGGGGTACACGGGCGACAGTATCCTGAACTCGGCGATGGACACGGTTTTCATGGCGTTGGGTTTCTTCTTCGCCGCCCGTGCGCCGGTGTGGCTAACGGTGGTGGTCGCCATCTTCTTCGAGATATTCACCGGCTGGCTGATCCGCGACAACCTGACGCTCAACGTCGTCATGCTTGTCTGGCCTGTTGAAGCCATAAAGGAATGGCAGAACGCGCTCCCGCAAATGTGAACGGGGTTCGCGGACGTTGCAGTCCGAACGGCCCTGGAATCGCGCGATATATGCAGGCTTTCTTAAGGGCATTGCGGTAACATCCGGGTTCAAAGGCTCGTCTCTCCCTCCGGCAGAACCCATTGCAAGACAATTTCGCCTATCTTCTTCCCTTTATCATGCTGACATTCGGCGTGGTGTTTCTGTTCCTGCAGAGGACCGGGCAGGCTTCCGCCCGCTACTGGGGTATCGGATATCTTTCGGCGGCCTTTGCTTTTGCAACACCGCTGGTGCTTGGCGGGCTGCCTTTTGAAGTTCAGGCGATCCTTTCGAATCTGTTGTTCTTTTCCGCCTTCTTCCTCTATGGCCACGCGTTGCTCACCCATTTCGGGCGGCCGCTCTATACCAAGGCGCGGCTGTCGATCGTCGTGGTTGCGGTGTTGCTGGTTTCTTTCCATGTTTTCATCACGCCCGATCTGAAACGCGAACTCGTCATCGGCGATCTCGTTTGCGCCCTTTTGCTCGCAATCCCGGTCTGGCTCGTGCGAAAGCGCCCGGCTGCGCTTGCCGACAGGCTGATGGTGGGAATCGCCTGTCTTGTGGTGGTGGAGACGCTGGTGCGCATCGGCTTGCTGCTGGTGATGACGCCGGGAGGCTCGATGATCGAGCTCAGCGAGTTCTTCGAGTCGGATTATGCTTTCTACATGCAGCTTGCTGCGAGTATTTTTGGTTTCCTGCTCGCGCTTTCGGTGCTCGCGAGCCAGATTTCCGTCACCGTGGACCGGCATCAGCACGCGGCGGAGCATGACCCCCTGACGGACGTGCTGAACCGCCGTGGCTTCGACCGGCGTGTGCCCGACTTTCGCAATGATACGCCTGATGGCGCGGTGATTGCCTGCGACATAGACCATTTTAAGCGTATCAATGATGTCTACGGCCATGCGGCCGGAGATATCGTCCTCATCGGCCTTTCCGATCTTCTCACAAAAAATGCACCCGAGGATGCGCTGGTAGCGCGTTTCGGCGGCGAGGAATTCGTGGTGTTCCTGCCCGGTCAGACGGCTGCTGCGGCCAGCCAGCTTGCCAATGGCATGCGGACAGGCCTGTCGTCACTGGATTGGCGCAACCGGGGTGTGACCAGTCAGATCACGGCGAGCTTCGGTGTTTCGGCGGTCGCGAGGGGCGATCATTCCATTCACGACGCCATCAAGCGTGCTGATGACAGTCTTTATGCCGCAAAACGCGGCGGTCGCGATCAGGTGGTGCTGGAAGGCATGCGTCTGCCGGCTGAAGGCCCGCCTCTGAGGGTCGTTAACAAGGCGTGATGCCTTACGAGCGGTTATTTCCCGGCTGCGGCCGCAATGGCCGGTCGCAGGTCGCGCTCGACGCTGCGGGCATCGAAGGGGCCGACCTTTTTGTAAAGGATCGTGCCGTCCGCGCCGACCAGGTAACTTTCGGGAATGCCATACACACCCCAGTCAATCGCCGCCTTGCCGCTGGGATCGATACCTATGGCAGCAAAGGGGTTGCCGAGCTCGCCGAGGAAACGCAGGGCATTGTCCGGCTTGTCCTTGTAATTGATGCCGACGACAGTGATGCGGTCGTCTTTCGCCAGTTCCTGCAACAGCGGATGTTCCTGCCGGCAGGGAATGCACCAGGAAGCGAAGACATTGACCAGCGTCAGCTTGCCCTTGATGGCGGCATCCGTCAGTGCCGGCAGGTGCGAACCTTCCAGCGGCGGCAGCGACAGGGTCGGCGCCCTGGTACCGATCAGCGCTGACGGTATGGCGCTGACATCCAGTCCGTTGACATCCTGATCATATAGCATCTTGCCGGCAACGAGGGCAAAGCCGCCGAACAGCAGCAAGGGAAGAAGCGCCAGCGCGTAACGTGCGCGGCCAGACGACCTGGATTTTGATGTGTCATTCTGGTTAGTCTGCGTCATTTGCCGTCACCAGCGGAACCGGCTCTTGCCCTGCGGCGCACACCGGATGCTTCGAGTTCCTTCAGTTCCCGCTTGCGTGCCTGGCCGTCAACGACGACCCAGGCGATGAGACAGAGAACGACAAGGCCGGTCGCCGCATAGGACATGCCGATATAAAAGGCGTGTGTCATCCCTCAACCCTCTCGGTTCGCCATGCGAGCGGCAAGCCGGCGTTGCGCGGCCACGCGGCGGCGCCAGATTTCATTGCGCATGGCGGCGATATGCAGGGTGAAGAACAGCAACGTGAAACCGATCGCCATGGTCAGAAGCGGCCAGAGAAACTCCGCGTCGATGGCGGAGCCGCCCATCCGGATGACGCTTGCCGGCTGGTGCAGCGTATTCCACCACTCGACCGAAAACTTGATGATCGGAATATTCACGAACCCGACGAGGATCAGCACCGCGCTGACGCGGGCGGCTCTGGATGGATCGTCCATGGCGCGGTTGAGTGCGATGAGCCCGAGATACATCAGGAAAAGCACGAAAACGGAGGTCAACCGCGCATCCCACACCCACCAGGTTCCCCACATAGGCTTGCCCCAGAGCGAACCGGTGATAAGTGCGATGAGCGTGAAGGCCGCGCCAATGGGGGCTGCGGCCTTATGGCTGACATCGGCTATCGGATGACGCCAGACGAGGGTGCCGATAGCGGATATTGCCATGACCGAATAACACATCATGGCCAGCCAGGCGGACGGAACGTGCACATACATGATGCGCACCGTGTAACCCTGCTGGTAATCTCCTTCCGAGGTGAAGGACATGTAGAGGCCGGCCGCCAGCACCAGCGCGGTCAAACCGGCGAGCCATGGCAGGATGCGTGTCGCCAGCGCCAGAAACCGCGTGGGATTGGCGAGATCGCTGAACTTGGTGATGGAGAAAGTCTGCTCGTTCATGCCGTTTGTGTAACCCGAGAATGGCCGCCCCGCAATTGATCCCTGTCAACAGGGTATCGTGCGTTGCGGTTTCCTCAATCCATAACATTGCGCAGTGCCAAAGCGGCAAAGAAAGGGCCGGTCACGGCTGAAAATAACGTGATCGCGCAGAGAATGAGAAAGGGTGGCAGGAAAGGCGCCGGGTCCTGCACTGCCGCGTAGGAAGCGCTGACACCGAAGATCAGCACCGGAATGGCGAGCGGCAGGACAAGGATGGAGACCAGAAGGCCGCCGCGTGGCAGGGCAACGGCGACCGCCGCCCCCACCGCGCCGATGAAGGTGATGGCGGGTGAGCCGACGAGAAGGGTGAGCATCACCGCGCCGATTGCCACCTCGTCCATGTTCATGAACAGGCCGAGAAGGGGTGATGCCAGCACCAAGGGCAGGCCCGTTGATACCCAGTGCGCCAGGCATTTGACGAAGACGGTCAGCACCAGTGGCGTTTCCTGCATCAGGATGAGATCGAGGGAGCCGTCGTCGCGTTCGGCCTGGAACAACCGGTCGAGGCCGAGAAGGGCGGACAGAAGTGCGCCGATCCAGACAATGGCCGGGCCGATACGGGCAAGCAGGTTGAGATCGGGTCCAACGCCGAAAGGGATGACGGCAACCACTGTCATGAAGAACAGGACGCCGATCAGCGCGCCGCCGCCGGCGCGGATGGAGAGTTTGAGATCGCGGAGGAAGAGAGCGGTCATTGGGGTGGCCTCGGCGGGTGAAGTTTACCCCCCTCTGCCCTGCCGGACATCTCCCCCTCAAGGGGGGAGATCGACTCGCGGTTAGGTCTCGTCCAACTCAATGCTCGAGAATCGAGTGGCTGTAGCGCCTCTTGCCGATCTCCCCCCTTGAGGGGGAGATGCCCGGCAGGGCAGAGGGGGGTAGGCCGCCTGCACATCGCCATCACGCCCAAGCCTCCACACCCGCAAACCCCGTCATCTGCAATTCCCGCGCATTCGTTAGCCCCAAAGGCTGATGGGTTGCCGCCAGCACGATCCCGCCTTTTGCAAGATGACCTTTCACAAGGTCGGTAAACATGTCGTCTGCCGCCCTGTCGAGCGCCGCAGTCGGTTCATCGAGAATCCATACCGGCCGCCATGCGACAAGGAGCTTTGCCATCGCGAAGCGGCGCTGTTGACCGGCGGACAGGTAACCGAAAGGCAGGTGGGTAATGCCGGCAAGGCCGACACTCTCGGCCGCTTCGTCAATCGCTACGCCCGCCGCGCCATGAAAGTCTCTAAGGAAATCCTTCCAGAAGCGCAGGTTCTCGGAAACTGTCAGTTCCGTCTTCATCGCATTGCGATGGCCGAGATAATGGCACGCTTCCGAAGGTCGCATCTCGGCTTCTATTCCTTCGCCGGCTATCTTCACTTGCCCCCGCTCGGGTCGCAACAGACCGGCCACCGTGCGCAGCAGCGTCGATTTTCCCGAGCCGTTACGCCCGGTCAGCACCAGCGCCTCACCGTCGCTTAACTTGAAGGAAATGTTCATGAATATGAAATCTTCGCCGCGTCGCACGCCAAGATTTTCCGCCGTCAGATGCATGCTGCGTTCCGATTAAAATTTGCCGTTCGATCATAAAAAAATCGATTAGCGTCGTGGAATGGTCTGGCACGTTTGTCTGAAATTATCTATATGGGTGTCAACACGCCAGCGGCCGGCGTGAACATCATCTTGCGCCGGACTTGACGATTGCGAGGAGCAATTTTCACGTGCGGACAGCGGAAATGGTCGTACCCGCATCCTGATGTGCATGAGTGCATAGGTGTCCGCACGAACGTGTTGGCTATCAGTGTAAGCGGGGTTTTTATCCATGCCCAAATCACTCGACAGTTTCAAATGTCGTTCCGTTCTTACCGTCGATGGTAAGGACTATGTCTATTTCAGCCTGCCCAAGGCTGAAGCCAATGGCCTGAAGGGCGTTTCCAAGCTGCCCTATTCCATGAAGGTCCTGCTCGAAAACCTCCTGCGTTTCGAGGACGGCCAGTCCGTTACCAAGGAACACATTCTGGCGGTTTCCGAATGGCTCAACAACAAGGGCCTCACCGAAAACGAAATCGCCTACCGCCCCGCCCGCGTTCTCATGCAGGACTTTACCGGCGTTCCTGCCGTGGTCGATCTTGCCGCGATGCGTGATGGTATCAAGGCTCTCGGTGGAGATCCCGAAAAGATCAATCCGCTGGTTCCTGTCGATCTCGTCATCGACCACTCCGTTATCGTTGACGAATTCGGTACGCCGAACGCTTTTGCCCGCAACGTCGAACTTGAATATGAGCGCAATGGCGAGCGTTACCGCTTCCTCAAGTGGGGCCAGCAGGCATTCAAGAACTTCCGCGTTGTTCCCCCCGGCACGGGCATCTGTCACCAGGTCAACCTGGAATATCTCGGCCAGACCGTCTGGACCAAGGAAGAGGACGGCGAGACCATCGCTTATCCGGATACCTGCGTCGGCACGGATAGCCACACGACCATGATCAACGGCCTCGGCGTTCTCGGCTGGGGCGTCGGCGGTATCGAGGCTGAAGCGGCCATGCTTGGCCAGCCGGTTTCCATGCTTCTGCCTGAGGTCATCGGCTTCAAGCTGACTGGCAAGGTGAAGGAGGGCGTCACCGCGACCGACCTCGTTCTGACCGTCGTGCAGATGCTGCGCAAGAAGGGCGTCGTTTCCAAGTTCGTTGAATTCTTCGGCCCCGGCCTTGATTCAATGTCTTTGGCCGACCGAGCGACCATCGGCAATATGGGCCCGGAATATGGCGCGACCTGCGGCTTCTTCCCGGTTGACAGCGAAACCATCAATTACCTGACGATGTCCGGCCGTACAAAGGATCGTATTGCCCTCGTGGAAGCCTACTCCAAGGCCCAGGACATGTGGCGCACCGGCGACGGTTCCGATCTTGTCTTTACCGACACGCTCGAACTCGACCTCGGCGACGTTGTACCGTCCATGGCCGGCCCGAAGCGTCCGGAAGGCCGCCTGCCGCTCGAAACCATCGCGCCCAATTTCGCGACTGCTCTCGAAAATGACTACAAGAAGCCCGGCCAGCTTTCGAGCCGCTACGCGGTTGAAGGCGAGGACTTCGATCTTGGTCACGGCGATGTGGCAATTGCCGCCATCACCTCCTGCACCAACACGTCCAACCCCTCCGTCCTCATCGCTGCCGGCCTTCTCGCCCGTAACGCTGTCGCCAAGGGGCTGACCTCCAAGCCATGGGTGAAGACGTCGCTTGCACCTGGATCACAGGTGGTTGCCGAATATCTCGACAAGTCGGGCCTTCAAAAGGATCTCGATGCGATCGGTTTCAACCTCGTTGGCTTCGGCTGCACGACCTGCATCGGCAACTCCGGCCCGCTGCCGGCGCCGATCTCCAAGACGATCAACGACAAGGGCCTGATTGCGGCCGGCGTTCTCTCCGGTAACCGCAACTTCGAAGGCCGTATCTCGCCTGACGTGCAGGCGAACTATCTGGCCTCTCCGCCCCTCGTCGTCGCTTACGCTCTTGCCGGTACGGTCCAGAAGGACCTGACCAAGGAGCCGATCGGCAATGATAAGGACGGCAACCCGGTCTATCTCAAGGATATCTGGCCGACCTCGAAGGAAATTCAGGAGTTCATCCTGAAATACGTCACGCGCGAGCTTTACGAGACGAAGTACGCCGACGTCTTCAAGGGTGATGCCAACTGGCAGGCCGTTCAGGTGCCGCCGGGTCAGACCTATGCCTGGGACGACAACTCGACCTATGTCCAGAACCCACCCTACTTCGTGGGCATGGGCAAGACGGGTTCGGGTCTCAAGAACATCAAGGGCGCGCGCGTTCTCGGTCTCTTCGGCGACAAGATCACTACCGACCATATTTCTCCGGCCGGTTCGATCAAGGCGGCATCGCCTGCCGGTGCTTATCTCACCGAGCATGGTGTCGGCGTTGCCGACTTCAACCAGTACGGCACACGTCGTGGCAACCACGAAGTGATGATGCGCGGCACCTTCGCCAACATCCGCATCCGCAACCACATGCTCGGCCCGAACGGCAAGGAAGGTGGCTACACCATTCACTATCCGTCCAAGGAAGAGATGTCGATCTATGACGCGGCCATGAAGTACAAGGCTGAGGGCGTTCCGCTCGTCATCTTTGCGGGTGTCGAATATGGCAACGGCTCATCCCGTGACTGGGCGGCCAAGGGTACCAACCTGCTCGGCGTCAAGGCGGTCATCGCGCAGTCCTTTGAGCGTATTCACCGTTCGAACCTGGTCGGCATGGGCGTCGTCCCCTTCGTCTTTGAAGCGGGAACGTCCTGGGCGAGCCTCGACCTCAAAGGCGATGAAATCGTTGAGATCGACGGTCTCGAAGGCGAGATCAAGCCGCGTGAAAAGAAGATCGCCAAGATCACTTACAGCGACGGCACGGTGAAGGAAGTTCCGCTTCTTTGCCGTATCGATACGCTTGATGAAGTGATCTACATGAACAATGGCGGTATTCTGCAGACCGTTCTGCGCGATCTGGCTGCGTAAAGCTTCGACAATCGAAGGCGCCGGGAGGAATTCCGGCGTCTTTCCGTTTCAAGTCGCTTGTTTTGTGATTGTCGCTCACCCCTTCGTGACTTTCTATTGAAGGGCGTTAGACGTTATTTTCCGGTTTGCATCCCGGCGGGATTGATCGCATCAATTCGTCTGGATCTCTTCCGGACAAAGGTTTTTGTAATGCCGCTGAAATTCCCCCTGTCGATATGTCTTCTCGGCACGTTGCTCGTCACCTCCGCGCAGGCGCAGCAGGCGGTGAAGGGCGTCGTCGAATTGTTCACATCGCAGGGATGTGCATCCTGCCCCCCGGCGGATGAGGCCCTGCGCAAGATGATCCAGAAGGGCGACGTCGTCGGTCTCTCCTATCATGTCGATTATTGGAACTATCTCGGCTGGACGGATTCGCTCGCATCCAAGGAAAATACCGAACGGCAATACGGTTACATGCGTGCACTCGGCCGCAACGGGGTCTACACGCCGCAGGCCATTCTGAACGGCCGTGACCACGTAAAGGGCGCGGATGTGCGCGGGATCTATGACAGGCTCGACTCGTTCAAGCATGAGGGCAAGGGATTGAACGTACCCGTCTCGTCAAAATTTGCGGGTGATGAGGTGGAGATCGATATCGGTGCGGGCAGCGGCAAGGCCGATGTCGTCGTCGCATATTTTACCCGGGAGCAGACCGTGGATGTGCAGAAGGGTGAAAACCAGGGGAAAAAAATGTCCTACTGGCACAGCGTTTATGACGTGCAGACGGTCGGCATGTGGGACGGTTCGCCGATGACGGTAAAGCTGCCGGCGAGCGTGGTGGCCAAGGTAAAAAAGGGCGGCTGCGCCGTGCTGTTGCAGACGGCGAATGCAAGCGGTGATCCCGCGGCAATTGTCGGTGCAAGTATTTTATTGGGGAACGAAACGCCATAATCGCCGATCTGGCGATTGAAGATCCGGTCCGGGCACTGGGGGCTGGGGGTAAAGGGTCAATGCACCGGACCGGGTCATCTTGGTGCCTAGGCATCAATTGACAATGCGACTATTCCACCCAATTCAGGCCATGGTTTGACCGAAATACGGCAGGCGCCCGTAAAATGGGTGCCTAAATGGTTACCGTTTTTACCCTGCTTTTGCGCGGGACGGTTTGTCGGTGATGTTGGGGCAGATGCTCGTTGTCGCATTGTTTTTCTGCCTGCAGAGCTTTCGAAGCCGAGAAACCCCATCTGGTTCCTATCAGCGCCGTAAGTCGACAACACTTGCAATTTCGAGCCGCCAAGCTCACATTGATCTGATGATTTGGGTGGAATCGGAGGTACTGGATGACCGATCAACCGGATGTGCAGCAGGCTCAAACCGCTTCACGCGACAGTTCCACCGTTATCGATCTCCGTGAATACAAGAAGAACAAGGATCCATTGCCGGTGACCTTTCACCGCCGCGAGCTGGATGCGATTTTGCGCATTTATGGCCGCATGGTGGGAGAAGGGGAGTGGCGGGATTACGCCATCGATCATCTGAAGGAAAAAGCGGTGTTTTCCGTCTTTAAACGGTCGGGAGAAATGCCGCTCTACAGGATCGAAAAGAACCCCAGGCTGGCGGCGAAGCAGGGAGCTTACAGCGTCGTCAATGTGGATGGCCGCATTCTGAAGCGCGGCCACGAGCTGCCGCAAGTCCTCAAGGTTTTCGACAAGGTTTTGAAACTTATCGAATGAGCTCCAGTAACGTCAGTCTCCTGCCTTGACGGGCGATCAGGCGCATTGAGCGAAATGAGGTAATAAAAAAGGCGACCCTGAGGTCGCCTTTCTTTTTCCGTAGGACCCAATCCCTTAGTCGTCGCGGTTCCCGAGGAACTGCAGGAGGAAGGTGAAGAGGTTGATGAAGTCGAGATAGAGCGTCAGCGCACCCATGATGGCCTTGCGGCCAGCGACGGCAACATCGTCAGCATCGAAATACATTTCCTTGATCTTCTGGGTGTCGTAGGCGGTCAGGCCTGCGAAGATCAGCACGCCAATCGCGGAAATCGCGAACTGCAGCGCGGAGGATGCAAGGAAGATGTTGACGATCGAAGCGATGATCAGACCGAACAGGCCCATGATCAAGAACGAGCCCATGCCAGACAGGTCCTTCTTGGTCGTGTAACCGTAAAGCGAGAGCGCACCGAACGAAGCCGCGGTCACGAAGAAGGTCTGCACGATGCTCTGGCCGGTGTAGACCAGGAAGATCGAGGAGAGCGAAACACCCATCAGCGCGGCGTAAACCCAGAAGGTCGTCTGCGCAGCGGAAACGCTCATGTTCTGGATGCGGAAGCTAAGGAAGAAGACCAGTGCCAGCGGAGCGAGCATCACGACCCAACGAAGCGGCGACGCGAAAAGCAGCTGCTGGACAGCCGGATTGGAAGCGGCGAGCGTATAAGTGCCGAACGCGGCAACGCCGGTGATGACCAGAGCCAGCGCCATAAGGTTGTAAACCTTGAGCATATAGGCGCGAAGACCTTCGTCGATCAGCGCACCAGACTGTGCACGCGTCTGCGCCATGCGGTTCTGGTAGTTATTAAAGTCAGCCATTGTTTCCTCTTTTGAGCTCCGTAATTGCTACGGTGTCGGGATACCTCCCGGGCGCCGCTGCGGAGCTTCAGCAAGCCTGCTCAAGAATATGATGGCAGAACGTGTTCGATACAAGGCCTTTTCCCGCCGAAAAGACACCGTATGCGCGAAAAGCGCTCACGTTTTGGCGATCATTACAAAGAATTAATCGTTAAAGTTAAGCGGCGCACAACCGATGATCATTCACCGGCCTGTCTGAGAACAGGCGCTGCCTTCTGCCCGAGAATCCGCCAGGTGCCGATGAGGCCGATGCCCACAGTCATCACAAGGGCGACGACAAGGGTTCCGATTGCCACATCCGGCAGGAAGCTGGAGGGTAGCTTCATGATGCGGGCGATCACGAACCATGCGGAGACACCGCCGGCGAAAAGCGCGAAGACGGCGGTGGCGAGACCGAGGATCATGTATTCATAGGAGAAGGCGCGTATGAGCAGGCTTCGCGTGCCGCCCAGCGTTTTCAGGATGACGGCGTCATGCGTACGGGCGCGATTGCCGGCCGCAAGCGCGCCGGCGAGAACCAGGACGGACGCAATGAGCGCAACGGCTGCGGCGGCGCGGATCGCGGTCGCGAGCTGGCCGACAAGCCGGTTGACGACGTCGAGCGCATCCTTCACGCGGACGCTGGTGATCGTGGGATAAGTATTGGTGACGGCGCGCAATATGCGGCCTTCGTCGGCCGCAGTTGCGGAAGGATCGGCAAGTGTTGCCAGCCAGGCATGGGGCGCGCCGCGGAAAGTATTGGGCGAAAACACCATGACGAAGTTGATCGACAGGGATTCCCATTCGACATTGCGCAGATTGGCGATCTTCGCCGTAATGCTGCGGCCAAGCACGTTGACGGTAACGCTGTCGCCAATCTTCAGGCCCAGATCACCCGCCTCTTTCGCTGCGAAAGAGACCAGCGGTTCGCCGCTATAATCCGTTGCCCACCATGCGCCCTCCGTCAGCTTGGCATTTTCAGGAATGTTTTCGGAATAGGTGATGCCGCGGTCGCCACGCAGCACCCATCGCCCGGACGAGGGTACGTCCATTTTCGTCACGTCTTCTCCGTTGAGAGCGAGGATGCGGCCGCGCAGCATGGGCACTTCCGTCAGGGTGCCATGCGGCGCTTCCTGTTTGAGAAGATCGCGGAAGCCTTGCACTTCGCTGCCCTGAATATCGACGAAAAAGAAATTCGGCGCTTTCTCCGGCAGGCTGTCCGTTAGTTCGCGGCGCAGGTTGCCGTCGATCAGTGTCAGCGTCACGAGGAGGGTCAGGCCGAGGCCGAGAGAAAGAACCACCGAGGGGGTGAGTGCGCCCGGTCGGTGAATATTGCCGATCGCCAGTCTCAGCGCAGCCGAATGAACGCGCGGACTGCGCTTGGCTATGGCCTTTACGCCGGAGGCAACCAGCCGCAGCACTACGAAGGCAAAGGCAATGGCCGCGAGGAAGACCGAGGCTATGAAACGGTCTTCCGCCGAGAAGACAGCAAGGGCCGCAAGCGCCGCCAGAAGCACACCGGTCGCGGTCAGATAAGGCCAGGACGGCAAGCTTCCCTCCTCGAAACCCTGTTCGCGGAAGAGCGCCGTAGCCGGCACCTCGCGTGCCTGACCGAGTGGTACGATGGCGAAGGCGAGTGTCGTCAGGAGGCCGAACAGAGCGGCGAGACCGAGCGCGCCGGGATAGAAGGCAAGTTCTTCCGGCACTGGCAGCACGCCCTCCAGAAACCGCATGGCGATGAGTGGCGCAACGGCACCGACCATAAGCCCGATGACAATGCCGACGGCCGCAATGAAGGCGATCTGGAAGAGATAGGTCATGGTGACCACGGAGGCTGGCGCACCCAGGCATTTCAGCGAGGCGATGGTGGTGCGCTTGGAATCAAGAAATGCGCGAACGGCATTCGCGACGCCGACACCGCCGACGATCAGGGCAGTGAGGCCAACCAGCGTCAGAAACTGCGAGAACCTGTTGACGTTTTCGGTGAGCGACGGGGCAGCCCGGTCGCTGGTGCGGATCGACCAGCCGGCATCGGGAAAGGCCTTGTTGGCTGCATCGGTCATTGCCGCCCGTGCTGCAGGATCGTTCAGCTTGATCTTGTAAGCGTGTTCGACGAGACTGCCCGTCTGAACGAGACCAGAGGCGAAAAGGGCGTCGCGGCTGACCATCAGTCGAGGAGCAAAACCGAAACCATCAGATAGGGCATCCGGCTCATCGATCACGGTGCCGTTCAGTTTCAACGTCACATTACCGAGCAGAATCTCATCGCCGACCTTGATTCCGAGCCGTTCCAGCAGAAGCGGCGCGGCAATCGCGCCATAGGTGTCGTCATTTCCGGCCAGAAGCTCGCTCAGCGGCCGGTTCGGCTCGGCCACGAACGTTCCATAGAGCGGGTAGGAGCCGTCAATGGCCTTTACTTCCGTCAGGGTCTGTTCTGAGCCATTGGCGAGGCGCGCCATGGAGCGTAGACCGGTGGAAACCGCGACGGTGCCGAGACTATCGAGGTAAGCGCGCTCTTCTGCCGTCACTTCCCTGTTGCGCAGCTCAAAACGCACATCGCCTGCCAGTATGGACTGCCCCTCCGTGGCGATGGCGCTGGTGACCGCGCGCGAGACGGAATTGACGGCGGCGATGGCGCCGGTTCCAAGCGCGATGCAGGCGAGGAAGATGTAAAAGCCCCGCAGGCCGCCGCGAATTTCGCGCCGCGCGAGCCTTGCTGCGTTTCTGACATTTGCAAAAGACGAAAGAAAGATTCCGGTCATGCGGATACCGCCCGAGCCATCTGTGAGCGGGCGCTGTCGCCCTCGATTTCGCCGGAGCGAACCTTGATCTGCCGTGAGCATCGGGCCGCCAGCGAGGGATCATGGGTAACGAGGATCATCGTCATGCCGCGCTCGGCCTGTTTGGCAAACAGAAGATCGGCGATCTGTTTGCCCGTGTCGGTATCGAGGTTGCCGGTCGGTTCATCGGCTATCAATACGGCTGGCGACGGGGCGAGTGCGCGGGCGATGGCCACACGCTGCTGCTCGCCGCCGGAGAGCTGGCCGGGATAATGATTGAGGCGCTCGCCGAGACCGACAGCGACCAGTTCACGCTCGGCGATTTCGAACGGGTTCGGAACGTTTGCCAATTCCAGCGGCACTGCGACATTTTCCAGTGCGGTCATGTTGGCGATGAGGTGGAAGGACTGAAAAACGATGCCAATGTTGCGGCCGCGGAAATCCGCGAGCGCGTCCTCACCGAGCTCGTGCAGCGGCGTATCCGAAATGATGATTTCGCCGCTGTCGAGCCTCTCGAGCCCGGCAAGCACCATCAGAAGTGTCGACTTTCCCGATCCGGAGGGGCCGACGATGCCAACCGCCTCGCTCTCTCTGATTGAGAGATCGATGTTCTTGAGAACGTGGACGGAGGCGGCGGCACTGCCGAGCGTGAGGTCGGCTTTCTTCAGCTCTATGATGCTTTTCGTCACAATTCTCGTTCCTATATAGGGTGATGAAAACGGTCTGGCGGTCGATGCGGTCGGTTATTTCAGGCAATGGGAACCAAGTTAGGAAAGCCGTGATGAGATTTAAAGCTGCCCTGTTTCACTTCATCGTCATTTTCGCCACCGCCCTTTCCGCCACTGCTGGCTTCGCCCAGGAGAGGACATTGCAGCTGGTTGGCCTCGGCGACAGCCTGATGGCGGGTTATCAGCTTCCCCCGACTGACAGCTATACCGCACAGCTTGAAGCTGCATTAAAGGCCAGGGGGATCAATGTCGCCATCGCCAACGCAGGTGTGTCCGGTGACACTTCCTCAGGCGGTCTGGCGCGGGCGGAATGGTCTGTTCCCGATGGCGCTGACGGCGTCATTCTGGAACTGGGCGCCAACGACGCACTGCGGGGAATTCCGCCGGAACAGACCGAAAAGAACCTCGACACCATCATTTCCGGTTTTCAGAAGCGCAACATAGCCGTGTTGCTGGTCGGTATTATGGCGCCGCCAAATATGGGCGATGATTATGCAAAGCGCTTCAATCCGATATTCCCGAAGCTTGCGGAAAAATACAACCTGCCGCTTTATCCCTTCTTTCTGGATGGCGTGGTGACGGATGATGCGCTGAAGCTGGACGACAAGATGCACCCCAATACCAAGGGGGTGGTAGTGATGGTCGAAAAATCTTTGCCGGCTGTTGAAAGCTTCATCAAGACAATCGGTGCGCAAAAAAAATAAGCACTTGCGCCCGTCTGCATTGCGTGATTCGCTATGCTTGTTCTGCCAAGAGATTCGGGGAGCTCGCCATGCCGAGACTGTTTACCGCCCTCGAAATTCCGCGCAATGCGGCGATGAGCCTCTCATTGTTGCGCGGTGGTCTGCCGGGAGCCCGGTGGATCGATGTGGAGAATTATCACATAACCCTGCGTTTTATCGGTGACATCGACGGTCGTACCGCCGATGAGGTCGTTGACAGGCTGGACCGGATAGACCGGCCGGAATTCCAGCTCAACCTCACCGGAATGGGCTCCTTCGGCTCCAAGAAGCCGCATTCCATCTGGGCTGGCGTTTCTCCCTCGCCCGAAATGCATGCGCTGCAGGCGGAAATCGAGAGAATCTGCCAAAGGATCGGTCTCCCGCCCGATCCGCGCAAGTTCATGCCCCACGTCACGCTGGCGCGGTTGCGCTCCTCCCGCGTGGACGATGTGGTGCAGTATCTTTCCGGACGCGGCAACTTCCGCACCTCACCCTTTACGGTCGGGCGCTTTGTGCTGATGTCGTCGAAGGAATCGGTGGGTGGCGGGCCCTATATCGTCGAAGAGGTGTTTCCGCTTCACGAGGCGCGGTCCAGCTCGATCTTTTCGAGCAGCGATCTGCATCCCGCTAAAAGCATGTTGTAAACTGTGAGGAATCCGTCCTCGGCCCCGTAGTAGGGATCGGGGACGTTCTCGCGATGCCCGGCGGCATATTCCATGAAAAGATGGATTTTGTGGCGGTGCCTTTCGGAGCTCAATCGCAGCAGGTTCGCCAGATTGTTTTCGTCCATGGCGAATACCAGATCGAAGGTCTCGAAATCCGCCGCAGCGACCTGTCTCGTCCGTTGAAGTGAAATATCGATACCGTGCCGGCGCGCCATGGCGATGGATCGCGGATCGGGCGCGTCACCCCTGTGCCATCCGCCGGTGCCGGCGGAATCGACGGTAAGCTGATGAAGCGCTGCGCTCTCGGCAAGGTTCCTCAAAATCCCTTCGGCCAACGGTGAGCGGCAGATATTGCCCATGCAGACGAAGAGAATAGCTGTATGTTTCATGGAATATGCGTCGATCCGGTCGTTGAAGCGTTAATGGGTTTAAAGCGGAGGCAAATTCATGAAATATCCCAGACTCGAGCCCGATGCCATCCGGCAGGCCCTGCAGAAACTGGAGGGTTGGTCCCTGCGCGAAGACGGGGCGGCGATCGTCCGTTCCTTCAAGTTTTCCAGCTTTGCGGAAGCCTTCGGTTTCATGGCTGAATCCGCTCTCGTCGCAGAGAGGCTCAATCATCATCCCGAATGGTCCAACGTTTATTCGCGGGTCAAGGTATGCCTCACGACCCATGATTCGCAGGGTGTGACGGAGCGCGATTTTCTTCTGGCCGAGGCCATGCAGAAGGCCGCTGCCGGCCGAGGCAATTGAACGCTCCGCCTTAAATCCCATATAATAGCCGTGACCGGAGGACCGTCGATCATGGATGATGTGAAAATCGGTGAAATTCTTCTGCCGGGTGAAACCGACAGGCAGCGTGAGCGCGAAGAGGTTGTTCGGACCAGGTTCTGGCCGAAGCTGAAACGTGTCATGTCGAAAGTGCCGTTTGCCCGCGATGCGGCCGCGGCCTATTACTGCGCGATCGATCGCGACACGCCGCTGCGCGCCAAGGGTATCATCCTCGCTGCGCTGGCTTATTTCATCATGCCTTTTGATGCCGTGCCGGACATGCTGGCCGTCGTCGGTTTTACTGATGACATAGCCGTCATTACCGCAGCGCTCGCGATGATCCGCGCCAATATCAAGATGGAACATTACGACGCGGCGGACGCCATGTTGAAGCGGCAGCAGGAGGCCGGGTAACGCCTCTGTGATCTGCCCGTTCGGGCGCGCCCGACGGGCGACAAATTCTTGCCTGAATTTATGTGTCATACACACGGAGGAAGGGTGTCGCACGCCCTTCTCCTCAGGGCGTCGGGAGTCGCCAATCTGTAACACTGCAAGACGTTTCCGGCATTTTATGCGTGTTGTTGACGGTTTGGTAACCGCTTCCCGACCACAATGAGAAAAGACGATCCGCACCTGAACGTGGCCGATCCAGACTCTGGGCTCGCCGATGCTTCGGGCCAATGGAAGACAATAACCCGGCAGGAAATTCTATGTTTGTAAGAAGTGTAGCAACCGCAGCGGCCATTTTGCTGACCAGCGTCGGCGTAGCATCTGCACAGTCGCCCACGCGCATCCAGCAGTTCAATGCTTGGGGTGCCTATTCGTACAAATCGGGCAACAGCACCGTCTGCTACGTTCTTTCCATTCCCACCGCCAAGGAACCGGCGAGCGTCGACCACGGCGATATATTCTTCATCGTCTCCCAGCGCCCGGGCCAGAACATCTCCTACGAGCCGCAGGCCATGGTAGGTTATCCGCTGAAGCAGGGTTCGAAGGTCAATGTGACGATCGACAACAAGAATTTCGTCATGTTCACGAAGGACAAGGCCGCCTGGGTTGAAAACGCTGCGGAAGAACCGGCTCTCGTGGCTGCCATGAAGGGCGGCAAGTCCATGACCGTCAAGGCAGTTTCTGGCCGTGGCACCGCGACCTCCTATTCCTATTCGCTGTCGGGTATTTCGGCTGCTCTCAAGCAGATCGAGAGCTGCAAGTAACGCTGACCCTTCATCGCGTTTGACAATGGCCGGTCCTCGACCGGCCATTTGCGTTTTTGCCAGTTTGATGCTAAAGGCGCGGCAATATTGACAGGCGGATGCGCGAAAAGTGCTCCGCCTTTGATTTTCTCGACATGCAGACGATTTTCCGCCTTCCCGACAGGCCGGTCGTGCGACGCATGGAACGATGGGATAACGTGATGTCCGTAATGCAAGCTCCTGCCGGTCTGGCAGTCAAAACCCCGCTGATCGCCAATAGCGATCTCATGTCCGGCAAGCCGTCGCTGATCGGCATGACCCGTGAGGAGATGGGTGAGGCGCTCGCGGAAATCGGTGTGCCGCAAAAGCAGGTGAAGATGCGCGTCAGCCAGTTGTGGAACTGGCTTTATGTGCGCGGCGTCTCCGATTTCGACAATATGACCAATGTCGCCAAGGAGCTTCGCGAGAAGCTGAAGGCGGCCTTCACCATCGCCCGACCTGAAATCGTCGAGGAGCAGATCTCCAATGACGGCACCCGCAAATGGCTGATGCGTTTTCCGCCGCGGGGCGCTGGTCGTCCCGTCGAGATCGAAACGGTTTATATTCCGGAAGAAGGGCGCGGCACGCTGTGCATTTCGAGCCAGGTGGGCTGTTCGCTGACCTGTTCTTTCTGTCACACCGGCACGCAGCGTCTGGTGCGCAACCTGACGGCCGAGGAAATCCTCTCGCAGCTGTTGCTGGCGCGTGATCGGCTCGGTGATTTCCCCGATGGTTCGACGCCGGTTGGCGCTTATGTGCCGAGCGAAGGCCGCAAGGTCTCCAACATCGTGATGATGGGCATGGGCGAGCCGCTCTACAATTTCGAGCATGTTAAGACCGCGCTTCTGATCGCCACCGATGGCGATGGCCTGTCGCTTTCCAAGCGCCGCGTTACACTCTCCACCTCGGGTGTGGTGCCGGAAATCTTCCGCACCGGCGATGAGATCGGCGTCATGCTGGCGATTTCGCTGCATGCGGTGCGTGATGAGTTGCGCGACATGCTGGTGCCCATCAACAAGAAATATCCTCTGAAGGAACTGATCGAAGCCTGCCGCAGATATCCGGGCCTCTCCAACGCCCGGCGCATCACCTTCGAATATGTGATGCTCAAGGACGTCAATGACAGTCTGGAAGACGCCAAGATGCTGGTGCAGCTTCTGAAGGGCGTTCCGGCCAAGATCAACCTCATTCCGTTCAACCCGTGGCCGGGCACGAATTACCAGTGCTCGGACTGGGCGCAGATCGAGAAGTTCGCCGATTTCATCAATCAGGCAGGTTATGCCTCGCCGATCCGCACGCCGCGCGGCCGCGATATCCTAGCGGCCTGTGGCCAGCTGAAGTCGGAATCCGAGCGCATGCGCAAGACCGAAAGGCTGGCTTTCGAGGCGATGATGATCGCCAACCACGGCGCAGACGACTGAATAAGCCGGTTTTGCCTCATAAAGCTGGGTTTCCGGCGGTTCTCCGATTGATTTCGGCCTGTCTTGTTCCTAAGAAGACGAAAACAGGGAACCAACAGGAGGATATCCATGCGCGCATTCATTCTGGCTCTCGCCGCTGCGAGCGCCATCGTTCTGCCGGCGAAGGCTGAAACCGTCACCGTTGCCGTGACCGCCATCGTCGAACATCCGGCACTCGATGCCGCCCGCGATGGCGTGAAGGCTGCCCTTGCCGAAGCGGGCTACAAGGAAGGTGAGAACCTCAAGTTCCTTTACGAATCCGCGCAGGGCAATCCCGGCACCGCAGCACAGATCGCGCGCCAGTTCGTTGGCGAGGCACCTGCTGTCATCGTGCCGATTTCCACGCCGTCTGCCCAGGCCGTCGTTGCCGCCACGCGCGACATCCCGGTTGTCTTCACGGCGGTTTCCGATCCGGTCGGCGCGCAGCTCGTCAAGGATATGCAGAAGCCGGGCCGTAACGTCACCGGCCTTTCCGACATGTTGCCGGTCGGCGAACATCTGGCGCTCATCAAGGAAATCTCGCCGAACGCCAAGTCCATCGGCTTCATCTACAATTCGGCCGAGGCAAACTCCGTTTCGACACTCGCCCTCTTGAAGACCGAGGCCGAGAAGGCGGGTCTCAAGGTTGTTGAATCCGTCGCCACCAAGTCGGCTGAGGTGCAGGGTGCGACCCGTGCGCTGGTCGGCAAGGCCGACGTGATCTACGTTCCGACTGACAACACCATCGTTTCGGCTTTCGAGGCTGCTGCCGGTGTTGCGTCTGAAGCCAAGATCCCGCTTTATGCCGCCGATACGGATTCCGTTGCTCGCGGTGCGGTTGCTGCCCTCGGCTTCAACTATTTCGACGTTGGCAAGCAGACCGGTGCCGTCGTTGTCCGCATCCTCAAGGGTGAAAAGCCGGGCGATATTCCGGCAACCGTTGCTGTTGGCACCGATCTCGTGATCAACAAGAAGGCCGCTGAAAAAGCAGGCGTCACCTTCCCCGAAAGCGTTACGAAGCGCGCTACCAAGGTCATCGACTGAACCGAAACCTGACTGAATAACGGGCGGCGGCAAACTCGCCGCCCGTTTTACGTGGCACGAGACGGTGCCCGTATCCGCCCGATGGCGGCAATAACAAGGACATTACCGTGAGCCAAATCGCCTTCTGGGGTGCCGTGGAGCTGGGACTGGTCTTCGCTTTCGTGGCGATCGGCGTTTACCTCGCTTTCCGGGTGCTTGATTTTCCTGACCTGACCGTGGACGGTTCGTTTCCGCTTGGCGCTGCCGTGGCAGCCGTGCTGATCATCGCCGGTCTGAATGCCTGGGTCGCGACGGCGATTGCGATGGTGGCCGGTGCGGCTGCCGGCATCGTGACCGCCACACTCAATGTGCGTTTCAAGATTCTGAACCTGCTTGCCTCGATCCTGACGATGATCGCACTGTTTTCGGTCAACCTGCGCGTGATGGGAAAGCCGAATGTCGCGCTGCTCAATCAGGACACGATGATATCGCCGTTTTACGGCCTCGGCCTTTCTGAATATCTGGTGCGGCCGCTCTTCGTCGGCGCTTTGGTGCTGATTGCGGTCATTCTCGTCTGGCGTTTCCTTGAAAGCGATGCGGGTCTTGCCATGCGCGCGACGGGTGCCAATGCCCGGATGGCGCGGGCGCAGGGCGTGAAGACCGGTAGCCAGATCTATCTTGGCATGGCGCTTTCAAATGCGCTTGTGGCTCTTGGTGGTGCGCTGTTTGCCCAGACCAATGGTTTTGCGGATGTGACTTCCGGTGTCGGCACCATTGTTGTCGGGCTTGCGGCCGTCATCATCGGTGAAACCCTGTTTGGCGCGCGCGGCATCCTGATCGCGCTGATCGGCTGTGTCTTCGGCTCCATCGCCTATCGTCTCGCCATCCAGCTTGCTCTGTCGAGTGATGTGTTGGGTCTCAAGGCGTCCGATCTCAATTTCGTAACGGCGGTACTGGTGGCCATCGCATTGATCCTGCCCCGACTGCGCCGTGGGGGAGCAACATCGTGATTTCGCTTTCCGACATCCAGGTCGTCTTCGGGCGCGGCACGCCGCTGCAGAAGCAGGCGCTGTCCAAGATAGACCTCACCATTGAGGATGGCTCCTTCGTCACGGTCATCGGTTCCAATGGTGCGGGCAAATCCACACTTCTCGGTGTTCTGGCCGGCGATGTGCTGCCCACGGCGGGCAGGGTGATGATCGGTGGCGCCGATGTTACCCGCAAGTCGACCGCCAGCCGGGCGGGGCGGGTGGCACGCGTGTTTCAGGACCCGCTGGCGGGCAGCTGCGGCGCGCTTACCATTGAGGAAAACCTCGCGCTGGCGGCATCACGTGGTGAACGTCGCGGTCTTTTGCCCGCGCTCGGACGTGGCCGGCGGGATTTTTTCAAGGAGCGTATCGCTTCGCTCAATCTCGGTCTGGAAAATCGTCTGAAGGACCGCATGGACCTTCTGTCGGGCGGCCAGAGGCAGGCGGTCTCGCTCGTCATGGCGACACTAGCAGGCTCGGACGTGCTTCTATTGGACGAACATACGGCAGCCCTCGACCCCGGCATGGCGGAATTCGTGATGGAATTGACCCGCAAGGTGGTATCGGAGCGCAAGCTGACGACGCTGATGGTCACCCATTCCATGCGTCAGGCGCTGGACTATGGCACGCGCACGATCATGCTGCATGCCGGTGAGATCGTGCTCGACGTTTCCGGCGACAGCCGCAAGGATCTTGAGGTGGAGGATCTGATCGACATGTTCCGCAAGATACGCGGCCAGAAGCTCGATGACGATGAGTTGCTGATTGGTTGATTCTAAAAAAGGCGCCGTAAGGCGCCTTTTGTTTGCCGTCAGCGCGCCTGCGTGAAGAAAATCTTCACGGCGAAAAGCGAAAAGACGCCGGCGATCGTATAATCCAGTCCGCGCAGAATCTTCCGATTGCGTTGCAGCCAGGCGGAGAGAACATCTGCGGCGATCACGATGCCGATGCCGATCGGCAGTGCGACGATGATTGACCAGATGCCGAGGAAAATCAGCTTGCCGGTCACATGCGGATCGGATGCGCTGACGAATTGCGGCAGGAAGGTCATGAAGAAGATGATGATCTTCGGGTTCAGCAGGTTGACCCAGATGCCGTTCAGCAGGGCGGATTTGAGGGAGGCCTGCGCTTTTTCGCCGGTGCCTTTGACCATCACGAAATCCGAGCCCTTGCGGATCGCCTGAATGGCGAGCCAGACAAGATAAGCGGCTCCGCCGGTCTTCAGGATCATGAAAGCCGTCGGCGAGGCGACGATGAGGGCGGCGACACCGAAGGCGACCAGCATCGTGTGCACGGTGATGCCGATATTGGTTCCTACCAGGGTCATGAAGCCCGCCGCCCGGCCTTCGCGCAGGGAGCGGCTGATCCAGAGCGTCATGTCCGGACCCGGCGTTACCGCCAGGAGAAGGATGGCGATGGTGAAGGCGATCAGTGTTGGCAGGCTTGGAACGAAATCCATCGCGGCACCCGTAAAGCTGGAGACGGCCGTTGTTTAACGTGATTGCGGATTTCTGCCAATGTTTTTGAGTGGCGGCCCTAGCGCAGTGGTGGATTAAACAGGGCGGGGCACCGCAATTTTCAGATCGCGGCGGCCCCTAGGCGTCAGTTCTTGAGGAAGCTGGTGAAGGCGGCGGAATATTCCGTGTGCCAGCGCGAGAGCGGCGGGCGGTTCTGGACGATATCATAGGCCGCCCAGAGAATGCGTTTCTCGTCCGTCGGGCGGTCAACCTCGCCATCCGGGCAGAGAATGTAGAAATCGCCCCGGCCGATGCTTTCGAGCATGAACTCGATGGTCTGTTCGCCGGTCCAGGCGCCTTCCGGTTTTTCCGTTCTGCCGTGGGCTGTAAGGCCTGTGAAGACGAAGCCGGGGATGAGGAGATGGGCGGAAACTCTACCATTTGGAACATTGCGCAACTCGTGTTGAAGCGCTTCCGTGAAGGTTTTGACGCCCGATTTCGAGACATTGTAGGCGGGATCGCCGGGAGGCGTGGTGATGCCCTGTTTCGAGCCGGTGTTGATGATGAGTGCCGGCTCACCATGTGCGATCATGCCCTGACCGAAGACACGGCTGCCATTCACAACGCCCATCAGATTGACGCTGATAATCTTTTCCCAGTTGGCCTGGGGACCGAAAATGGCGCTGCCAGGCTGGATGCCGGCATTGTTCATGAGGACGTGAACGCGCCCGAAACGCTGAATTACGGCGCGTTCCAGCGCCTCCAGCTCATCGAGTTTCGAGACGTCGGTCGGGATCGCAACGATTTGCGCCTCGCCGTCCCGGGCAAGTGCCAGAACGTCCGCATGCGCGGCGGCAAGTTTCTCGCCATCGAGATCGACGAGCACGACACTCATGCCGAAACCGGCGAATTTGCGGGCGGCGGCGAGTCCGATGCCAGAGGCCGCACCTGTTATGACGGCGACATTATCTTCCTTGAATGCGGGGTGGATGGTCGTCATAGGTTTCTCCTTCGCGTCGTTTCTGCTGTTTCCAGCGGTTTGCAACGTTGCCTGAACCTGAGTGGCTTCATTCACGGTTTTCAAGTCGATCGCGCCGCTTCATCATAAAGCGCGAATTTTCTAAATGCATGTGACAACGGCTTCGTTCCCCTCGGTGTAGCTGTCGTCACGTGCGTCACGCGTGTCCATCAATTGTTTTGTCGCTTATCTCACGGAAAAGCGCTTCACACATTTCGGGTTGCACTGTAAAAGTGCCGAAATCCCAAGGAAATGGCGGTGTCCCGATGCCGTCATCATGCAGATGGACATCACTATGGCACTCCCGAAAGACGTTAAGAAAGTCGTTCTCGCCTATTCCGGCGGCCTCGACACCTCGATCATTCTGAAATGGCTTCAGACGGAACTCGGCGCTGAGGTCGTTACCTTCACCGCCGATCTCGGCCAGGGCGAAGAGCTTGAGCCGGCACGCAAGAAGGCCGAGATGCTGGGCATCAAGGAAATTTTCATCGAGGACGTCCGTGAAGAGTTCGTGCGCGATTTCGTGTTTCCAATGTTCCGCGCCAACGCCGTCTACGAAGGCGTCTATCTGCTCGGCACCTCCATTGCCCGGCCGCTGATTTCCAAGCACCTGATTGAAATCGCCAGGAAGACCGGCGCCGACGCCATCGCCCATGGTGCGACCGGCAAAGGCAACGACCAGGTGCGTTTCGAGCTTTCGGCCTATGCACTGAACCCTGACATCAAGATCATCGCCCCGTGGCGCGACTGGACGTTCAAGAGCCGTACCGACCTCCTGAACTTTGCCGAACAGCACCAGATTCCGGTTGCCAAGGACAAGAAGGGCGAAGCGCCGTTCTCCGTCGACGCCAACCTGCTGCACTCCTCTTCCGAGGGCAAGGTTCTGGAAGACCCGGCGGTGGAAGCTCCTGAATATGTGCATATGCGCACTATCTCCCCGGAAGCCGCTCCCGACAAGGCAACCGTCATCAAGGTTGGTTTCCGAAAGGGTGATGCCTGCTCGATCAATGGTGTCGAGATGTCGCCTGCGACGCTTCTTGCCACGCTCAACAATTATGGCCGTGAAAACGGCATCGGCCGTCTCGATCTGGTCGAGAATCGCTTCGTCGGCATGAAGTCGCGCGGCGTTTACGAAACGCCCGGCGGTACCATCCTTCTTGCCGCGCATCGCGCCATCGAGTCCATCACGCTCGACCGGGGTGCTGCGCATCTGAAGGACGAGCTGATGCCGCGCTACGCCGAGTTGATCTATTACGGCTTCTGGTTCTCGCCGGAGCGCGAAATGCTGCAGGCCCTGATCGACAAGAGCCAGGAGCATGTGGAAGGCGAAGTGACGCTGAAGCTCTATAAGGGCAACGTCATGGTAACCGGCCGCGAGAGTGCCAAGTCGCTCTACTCCGACGCGCTGGTGACCTTTGAGGACGACCACGGCGCTTATGACCAGAAGGATGCTGCAGGCTTCATCAAGCTCAATGCGCTGCGTCTTCGCACGTTGGCAAAGCGCAATCTCAGCAAGTAATTCTGTTCTTGAAAAATAACGAAACCCGCTGGTGGTGACACCGGCGGGTTTTTCATGTCGCTCTTCTGGAGACGATGCGGAAGCCGATGTAGCTGGCAACGGCCGTGAATTCCATCATGGGAATGATGACGCCGAAGCCGGTCAAAGGTGAACCGATGAGGGAGGCTGCAGCACCGCCGGCGAAGCCCGATCCCATCTGGATAAATCCCATCATGGCCGATGCCGAACCGGCGATATGTGGGAAGGGCGCAAGCGCTGCTGTCACCATCGAAGGGGTCAGCAGGGCGATGCCGACAGTTGCGACTGCAACGGGCCCCATGATCGAAAGGAACGATGGCGGCATCAGGAAAACTGACAATAAAATAAGGAGGCCGCCGGTTCCGGAAAAACAGAGGCCGATCACGACCGAGCGCCGGTCACCCAGTCGGGGTGCGATGTAACGCAGGGCAATCGAGCCGAAGAAGTAGGCGCCTGTCTGCATCAGCATGCCGATGCCGAAGGCGGTGGGTGTCATGCCGACCTCGTTGATAAGGATGAAAGTCAGCATGGTGGCCTGCGCATAAAGCGCGCCGATGGAACCACCGAGCACCAGTGCAGCCAGAAGGAAACGTGGCGCGCTGAGCAGCGTGCCATAGGCCGACAGGAGCCGCCTGGGCCGGATCAGGCTCCTGTCCGGAACCGTTGTTTCCCGCAAAAAAATCACGACGGATAAAATGGCGATGGCTCCGAGCCCGACCATCAGAAAAAACACGGATTTCCAGCCGAAAGCCGCGAGTGAAAGTCCACCGATCGTCGGTCCGAGAGCAGGGCCGACCGCCAGCATGATACCAATGAGATTCATGATGCTGGAGGCTTCGGCGCCGGTAAACTGGTCGCGCACCACGGCACGCGCCACCGTCATACCGACCGAAGCACCGATGCCCTGAACCAGCCGGGCGAAAAGCAGCACTTCGATCGTCGGCGCGGAAATGGCCACCAGGCCGCCGCCCAGAAAGATCAGGAGGAAGACGATGCTTGCCTTTCGCCGACCGAAGGCATCCGATGCCGGCCCGGCGAGCAGTTGCGCCAGCGCGAACCCGGCAAAATAGAGGGACAGGCTGAGCTTGACGGCGGACTGGTCAGTGGCAAAAACCCGCGTCAGTTCCGGCATGGCGGGTGTGTAAATCGCCATGGATATGGGCGCAAGCGCCGTCAAAAACGCACCAAGCATCGCCGTGCGTTTCGTGGACATGATCGGTTTTGGCGACATGGTGATCAGCCGTTCTGCCCCGGTTGTTCCGGCTGCAGATTGTCACGAAGGGTTTGCAGAAAGTGGCGGAACAACGCCACCTCCTCGTCATTCAGGCCCTGGGTAGCGTGGCGGACGAGTTCATCTATTTCCTGCCGCACGGCTTCCAGCATGTCGGCTGAGGATTTGGTCAGCACAATACGCTTGGAGCGTCTGTCCTGTGGGTCCTGCTGCCGCTCGATGAGATTGAGGGACTGCAACTTATCAAGATAGGCGCAGATCGTCATGGGTTCTATTCCGAGGCGAGCGGCGATGTCTGACTGTTTGCTGCCGTCAACGACAGCGACCGTCAGCAATGCGCGCGCCTCGCCGGGGGTCAGGCCCAGTCCGGCCTCGGATATACGGCGCTCAAAAGCACTGTTCAGCAGGCGTGCACCGCTGTTCAGCAGAAATGCCAATGAATCTCTTTCGCGTTTCGTGCCCATGCTTCGCCTTTTCGTAAGTCAGCCTTACTAAAATCCGGGCGATAATCAATGGTACACAAATCATATTACCGAAAATCGAGTAAACTATATGTCACTTCCATTGCGGTGTGCCCCGCAACGCGGTTCAGGGCCGTCACGCCAAAGCAAAAAAAGACAGAACGTCCTGCATTTTTTCAACCTCGTCTGCGGTGCCGATGGAACGGGCAATTTCAGCTCGGTCGGAAAAATAGGTCAGGAAGTCGAATTCCGTGTCCTCGGTCACATCAGCTATGTCGATGACCTCACCGCTGGCACTAGGGGTTTGTGCCGGAAGTTCGGACGAAAGTTCAAAAAGGGTGTCCTGGCTGATTTTTCCCGCATGGTAATAATCTCGGGCGATTTCGCGCAGGTCGCGCGGGCTGATGCGGGTAAAATCTATCCCTCTTACCGTCTCTTCAAAGCCTGAGGCTGCATCGGATTTTCCGGCCTTGCCGAAATCGGCAATGCCCACGGATCTTGCGTTTCTGGAATTGTCCCTGAAAAGGAAATTATTAGAGGACCTTAAAGAATAAATCTCCATAATACATATCTCCGTCATGGGATATTATTTAAAGAAGCAGACCATGATGTCGTCATATCGGTCAATACTTGGAAATGAAGGCGAGTGCGTATTCCACACCAAATTCCGATATTGAATTGGCGGCGGCGGCGTGCCCATATGGCTAAACCGGAATTGTACGAGGAACATGAAATGCCATCTGAGACCGCGCTTTATCCCGCACTCGTTCACTGGAACGGTCACAATGGTCTGCCAAAATTCGATGCAGTCAGGGATGAGGATTTCGCTCCGGCCTTTGACGCCGCACTTGGTTCCCATGAGCAGGAGATCGATGCGATCGCAGCCAATGTTGAGGCGCCGACATTTGCAAACACTGTAACTGCGCTTGAGGTCGCGGGTGACGATCTTTCACGCATTTCGGCGCTGTTCTGGAACAGGGCAGGAGCGAACACCAATGGCGTGATCCAGGCGCTGGAGCGGGAGATTGCTCCGAAAATGTCGCGGCACTATTCTAAGATCGGCATGAACGCGGCTCTGTTCAAGCGCATCGATACCTTGTGGGAAAAACGCGAGACACTTGGGCTGACGGGTGAGGAAAACCGTGTTCTCGAACGGCACTGGAAGGGTTTCGTGCGCTCCGGCGCGAAATTGCCGAAAGACCGGCAGGAGCGGCTGGCGGCGATCAATGAGGAGCTGGCCGGTCTCGGTGCAAAGTTCGGGCAGAATGTACTGGCGGATGAAAAGAACTGGAAGCTCTTGCTTTCCACGGAAGAGGAACTTGCCGGCATTCCCGGTTTTCTGCGCGACGCAATGGCGGGTGCGGCCCGTGAGCATGGCGAGGATGGCATGTTCGCCGTCACCCTTTCCCGTTCCATCATCGAGCCCTTCCTGACATTTTCCGAACGTCGAGACCTGCGTGAACAGGCGTTCAGGGCATGGGCGGCGCGCGGTGAAAACGGCGGCGAGACCGACAATCGAGAGATCGTCCGCCGCACGCTTGAACTGCGCGAGGAGAAGGCGAAGCTTCTCGGTTATGCGAATTTCGCCGCCTATAAGCTTGACGACACGATGGCAAAGACGCCCGATGCCGTGAACGGCCTTCTGGGGCAGGTCTGGGAAAAGGCCGTTCGCCGCGCGGGTGAGGAGGAGGCTGAGCTTGCCGCCATCATCGCCGCGGAAGGCAAAAACCACGACGTTCTGCCATGGGACTGGCGACATTACGCCGAAAAGCTCCGCGCTCAGAAATTCAATTTCTCCGAGGCGGAACTGAAACCTTATCTGCAGCTGGAAAAGATCATTGAAGCCTGCTTCGATGTGGCCGGGCGGCTGTTTGGAATTCGTGCCGTCGAGGTCAAGGGTGTCGCCGCCTATCACCCGGACGTCCGGGTTTTCGAGATCCGCGACGACCAGGGCGATCTGAAGGCCATGTTCCTCGGCGATTATTTCGCGCGGCCCTCCAAGCGATCAGGCGCATGGATGAGTTCGTTCCAATCGCAGCACAAGTTGCCGCTGAAAAACGGTACGGTCGGAGAAATCCCGATCATCTATAATGTCTGCAACTTCGCCAAACCGGCCGAAGGTAAGCCCGCGCTTCTTTCGCTTGACGATGCGCGTACACTCTTCCACGAATTCGGCCACGCGCTGCATGGCATGTTGTCCGATGTCACCTACCCTTCGGTGTCGGGAACGGGCGTATCGTGCGATTTCGTCGAATTGCCCTCGCAGCTTTACGAGCACTGGCTGACTGTGCCGGAAATCCTGGAAAAATACGCCCTGCATTATGAAACTGGTGCGGCAATGCCGAAGGCGCTGCTGGACAAGGTTCTGGCCGCACAGACCTTCAATGCCGGCTTCAGCACGGTGGAGTTTACCTCTTCGGCGATTGTCGACATGGCGTTCCACACGCGCGACAGCGTCGACGACCCGATGGCCGTGCAGGGTGAGGTTCTTTCAACGCTCAACATGCCTAATCCATCGTCATGCGCCATGCGACACCGCATTTTCAGCACGTTTTCTCCGGCGACGGTTATTCCGCTGGATATTATTCTTACATGTGGTCGGAAGTGCTGGATGCCGATGCCTTTTCCGCCTTCGAGGAAACCGGCAATGCCTTCGATAGCGATATGGCGCGGCGGCTGAAGGACAACATCTACTCCGTCGGTGGTTCCGTGGATCCCGAGGAAGCCTATCTCGCCTTCCGCGGCAAGATGCCGAGCCCGGACGCGATGCTTTCGAAGCGCGGTCTCCTATAAGAGACTGTCATATTTCTGAGCTAGAAGCTGAGCGCAGGGGGCTTATGACATGAGCCCCCCTTTCGCATTTGCAAAAAAAAGGTTATGAGCGCGCCAAACTAAATTGGCGTTTCTCATCAATATAGCGCCCAACCTCAGAGATTTTGAACAATGGCACTTCGCAACATCGCGATCATCGCGCACGTTGACCATGGAAAAACGACGCTTGTTGACGAGCTTCTGAAGCAATCCGGTTCGTTCCGTGAAAACCAGCGCGTGATGGAACGCGTTATGGATTCCAACGACATCGAAAAAGAGCGCGGCATCACCATTCTCGCCAAGGCGACCTCGATCGAGTGGAAAGATACCCGCATCAACATCGTCGACACCCCCGGCCACGCCGACTTCGGCGGTGAAGTCGAGCGTATCCTGTCGATGGTGGACGGCGCCATCGTTCTCGTTGACGCTGCCGAAGGCCCTATGCCGCAGACGAAGTTCGTGGTTGGCAAGGCGCTGAAGGTCGGCCTTCGCCCGATCGTCGCCATCAACAAGATCGACCGTCCGGATGCCCGCCATGAGGAAGTCGTCAACGAAGTCTTCGACCTTTTCGCGGCTCTGGATGCAACCGACGAGCAGCTCGACTTCCCGATCCTCTACGGCTCGGGCCGTTCCGGCTGGATGAACGTCAATCCGGAAGGCCCGACTGATGAAGGTCTTGCGCCGCTCCTCGATCTCGTCGTCAAGCACGTGCCGGAGCCCAAGGTCGAAGAAGGTCCGTTCCGCATGATCGGCACGATCCTCGAAGCCAACAACTTCCTCGGCCGCATCATCACCGGCCGTATCGCTTCCGGTTCGATCAAGCCGAACCAGGCGGTCAAGGTTCTCGGCCAGGATGGCAAGCTGATTGAAAACGGCCGCATCTCCAAGATTCTTGCTTTCCGTGGCATCGAGCGCACCTCGATCGAAGAAGCCCATGCAGGCGACATCGTCGCCATCGCAGGTCTCTCCAAGGGCACCGTCGCCGACACCTTCTGTGACCCTGCCGTCATGGAGCCGATGCAGGCGCAGCCGATCGATCCGCCAACCGTTACCATGTCCTTCATCGTCAACGATTCGCCGCTCGCCGGCACCGAAGGCGACAAGGTGACGAGCCGCGTCATCCGCGACCGTCTGTTCAAGGAAGCTGAAGGTAACGTTGCGCTGAAGATCGAAGAATCCGCCGACAAGGATTCCTTCTTCGTATCTGGCCGTGGCGAATTGCAGCTGGCGGTTCTGATCGAAAACATGCGCCGCGAAGGTTTTGAGCTTGCCGTTTCGCGTCCGCGCGTCGTCATGCACAAGGATGAGAACGGCCAGCTGATGGAGCCGGTCGAAGAAGTTGTCATCGACGTGGATGAGGAGCATTCCGGCGTCGTCGTGCAGAAGATGTCCGAGCGCAAGGCCGAAATGGTCGAGCTTCGCCCCTCCGGCGGCAACCGCGTCCGTCTGGTGTTCTTCGCGCCGACCCGTGGTCTGATCGGTTACCAGTCGGAACTCCTGACCGACACGCGCGGTACGGCCGTCATGAACCGCCTGTTCCACGACTACCAGCCTTACAAGGGCGAGATCGGCGGTCGCGTCAACGGCGTTCTGCTGTCGAACGAGTCGGGCGAAGCTGTTGCCTATGCTCTGTTCAACCTCGAAGATCGCGGCCCGATGATCATCGATGCCGGTGAGAAGGTTTATGCAGGCATGATCATCGGCATTCACAGCCGTGACAACGACCTCGACGTGAACGTGCTGAAGGGCAAGAAGCTCACCAACATCCGCGCCGCCGGCAAGGATGAAGCCGTGAAGCTCACCCCCCCGATCAAGTTCACGCTGGAGCGCGCACTTTCCTGGATTCAGGATGACGAACTCGTTGAAGTCACGCCGAAGTCTATCCGTCTTCGCAAGCTCTATCTCGATCCGAATGACCGCAAGCGTTTCGAAAAGGCAAAGCTTGCTGCCAGCTGATCGGTTCGATCCCTGTTTCGAAAACCCGGCCTTGCGCCGGGTTTTTTTATGCATTCTTTTTTATGTGTGCATGAGTCGAAAGGAGCTTTGCCAAAGGTTAAGGATGCGTTAATTTTTTCTGGTCGTCCACATGAATAGGCTGTGGGTAAGCTTGCCGGCGTTAACCTTTATGACTGGTAAGTTTCAGTGGCCGGGGCCAGAATCGCGTTATGAAAACGTTATCCATCGATGTTCGCCGTGCTGAACCGCAAGATGCGCGCGCCATATCCGAGGCGCACCGTCTGTCGTGGCAACAGGCCTATGCCGGGCTTATCCCGCATCGGCCGTTGACGCAGATGCTCGAGCGCCGTGGCGAAATCTGGTGGAAAAAGGCAACCAAGGGTTCCGCAACCATGCTGGTGGTTGAAGTGGCGGGCGTTGTTGCCGGCTACGCGACGCTGGGCCTAAGCCGGGCGCGCGGACTGCCGCATGACGGCGAAATTTATGAACTCTATCTCCGTCCGGAATATCAGGGCATCGGCCTCGGATCACTGCTTTTTACGGAAGCGCGCCGGTTGCTGACCTCGCTTGGCTGCAACGGTATTGTCGTCTGGTGCCTTGAGGACAGCGATGTAGCCAATCGCTTTTTCCGCTCGCATGGCGGGCGCGACATTGCCGAAGGAATGGAAGATTTCGGTGGCAAATCACTTCGCAAGGTCGGTTTCGTCTGGAACTGACGGCGCAAATTCCGGGATTGTCGTTTCGCGTCCGGTCGTGACCGCATCGCTGACACCCAATTTATCCATTATGCCTTATATGCCCACAGCCGTGTTGCAATGCGCAGACTTTCCCAGTATCGAAAACCAAATCCAACCCGCGAATGAGGGAAGCGAATGCGTATCGATGCAATTTCCGTAGGCAAAAATCCGCCGGAAGACGTTAATGTTATCGTTGAAGTGCCGGTCGGTGGACACCCGATCAAGTACGAGATGGACAAGGATGCCGGTGCGCTGATCGTTGATCGCTTCCTCTACACGCCGATGACCTATCCGGGTAACTATGGTTTCGTACCGCACACCCTGTCCGACGATGGCGATCCGATCGACGTTCTCATCTGCAACACCCGCCCGCTGGTACCGGGCTGCGTCATCAATGTTCGTCCCATCGGCGTGATGATCATGGAAGATGATGGCGGCAAGGACGAGAAGATTCTGGCGGTTCCGGTTCCGAAACTGACCCGTCGTTACGACAAGGTCAATAATTACACCGATCTTCCGGAAATCACGCTGAAGCAGATCGAGCACTTCTTCGAGCACTACAAGGATCTGGAGCCCGGCAAGTGGGTGAAGATGGGCGGCTGGCAGGATGTTGACGTTGCCAAGAAGCTGATCGTCGAAGCCATCGAGCGCTACAAGGCGCAGGGCTGATCTGGTCTAAAGCTTCTTGAATCGGTCTTCAAAATCCTCCGGGTCGGTGTCGATCCGGAGGATTTTTTTGCGCGCTGTTTCGCCCGAAACGAAGCTGATGGCGGTTTTGGGTACGCCAAGTTTCTTTGCCAGCAAAACAGTCAGGGCCTTGTTCGCCTTACCGCCTTCCGGCACGGCGCTGACCCGGGCCTTTAGCTGCGCGTTTCCGTCCGCATCCAGCTCCACGCCATCAATCGCGTCCCGCCCGCCATTCGGTGTGAGGCGAACGGAGAGCCGGATATGATCACCGTGTTTTTGCCAGCAGCCGTTCACGCGAACATCGGGTACAGCGTGTTCCACATGAAGGAGCGGATGAAGAAGATGATCAGGAGCACGATGATCGGCGAAATGTCGATGCCACCGAGATTGGGCAGAACGCGACGGATGGGGCGCAGAACCGGTTCCGTGACATTGAACAGAAAGCTGCCGATGGCGTTCACGAACTGGTTGCGGGAATTGATGACGTTGAAGGCGTAAAGCCATGAAAAAATGGCGCTGCCAATCAGCACCCAGGTATAGAGGTTCAAGGCCAGATCGATGGTCTGAAACAGGGCAAGCATCAATATCTCCGTATCTTGGTTGCAAGACATTTAGACATTCGTCGCTGAACCGGCAAGTGTTGCGCCGAATCGTAATCATCACCGGTTAGATCCACCTGCTGTGATCGTGGTCTAACTCATAACCGGGCGGCAGGATTTCACGCAAAAACCGCTCACACTTTGCGCGATCGCGATGGTGAGGGCTGGTGATTCCTGTCATATCGCTTTATTGCCATCACACATTTTCTTCGCGAGCACCCAGCCGATGTCTCTTCCTTCTGCCGAAAACCGTTTCGGTGCATTCCGGCATTCATCCTATCGACGTTTCTTCAGCGCCCGGTTTTTTTCGGCCTTTGCCATACAGATCGTCAGTGTTTCGGTTGGGTGGCAAATGTATGAAGTGACCGGCAATGCCTTTTATCTCGGCCTGATCGGTCTTTTCCAGTTTCTGCCGTCCCTTCTTTTGATCCTTGTTACGGGAACGGTTGCCGACCGTCACAATCGCCGGCGTATTATGGCCATATGCCTGATGGTTGCGGCGCTCTGTGCCGTCGCTCTTCTGGCGCTGACACTCACGCACAGCTTTTCCCCTTGGCCGGTATTCGCCATTCTTGTCGTCTTCGGCATAGAGCGCGCTTTCATGGGACCGGCGGTCCAGTCGCTGGCGCCCAATCTCGTGCCGGTAGAGGATTTGCCGAACGCCATCGCCTGGAATTCTTCTTCCTGGCAGATGGCCTCCATTCTCGGTCCCGTTGCCGGCGGCCTGCTTTATGGTCTCGGCGCCTCCGTTGCCTACAGTGTGGCGCTCGTGCTTTTTATCGTCTCCGCAGGACTTGCGGTGGCGATCCGCAAGCCGGAACAACGCGGCCCGGCAAAGGCGATCAGCCTCGAAACCATGCTCGCCGGGTTTAAATTCATCTCGCAGGAAAAGATCGTCCTCGGTGCAATATCGCTCGATCTCTTCGCGGTGTTGCTGGGTGGCGCGGTTGCATTGATGCCGATCTTTGCCAAGGAAGTGCTGACGCTCGGCCCGTGGGGCCTCGGGCTTCTGCGCGCGGCGCCCGGTATCGGCGCCATCACCGTCGCCGTTATTCTGGCATTCAAGCCCATTCGTCACCATGCCGGCCTGCTGATGTTCGCTGGCGTTGGCCTTTTCGGCGTTTCAACCGTGGTCTTCGGACTTTCGCAAACCGCGTGGCTGTCCATCGCCGCGTTGGTAGTCATGGGCGCATCGGACATGGTATCGGTCTATGTGCGAGAAACGTTGATCGCGCTTTGGACACCGGATGAGGTACGCGGGCGTGTGAACGCGGTGAACATGGTCTTCGTCGGCGCATCGAACGAACTGGGTGAGTTTCGTGCCGGTACCATGGCTCATGTTGTGGGTGCCGTTCCAGCCGTTGTCATCGGCGGGGCTGGCACGCTCGCCGTGGCGGTCATCTGGGCGCTCGGCTTTTCCAAGCTGCGCAAGATCGACAATCTCGACGCGCCGCACTGACAGCGATGGGTCTCAGATCGTCTTGGCTTTTCTTCGAAGCGCAAAAACGATCCAACTTTTTGTTTTCACGGATTATCCGGACGTAAAGCCGCAGCGCATCTTTACCGGAAATGCTCTAGCGCTGCGCCTTGCCCTCAAAAACCAGATCGAGAAAATTGCTGAGCCATGCCCTGAGCGGCGTATCAAACAGCATGCGGCCTTCCAGATGCTGGCTGCCCACCTGGGCATTGGGCATGCCGAAACGCTGCGCGCCGTGCACCACCCAGCTATGCATCATGGCACGTGTCAGTTCGGCGTGAAACTGCAGGCCCCAGGCATTTTTTCCATATCGATAGGCCTGGTTGGGGTAGGTCTCGCCCGATGCCAGAAGTTCGGCTCCACGCGGCAGCTCAAAGCCTTCGCGATGGAAGTGATAGACCATCTTCGGCCAGTGCGGCATCAGAAGCCGCCCATGTTCGGTGGCATGGAGCGGATACCAGCCAATCTCCACCTTGCCGTCCCTGTCGGCTTCCACCCTGCCGCCCAAATGTTTGGACAACATCTGCGCACCGAGACAGATGCCGAGAAAAGGCTTGTTTTCCTTCAGCGGCACTTTCAGCCAGTCGATTTCGGCTTTGACATAATCATGCGGATCATTGGCGCTCATCGGGCCGCCGAAAATGATGGCTCCGGCGTGTTTTTCCAGCGTCTGCGGCAGGTCATCGCCGAGCGCGGGACGCCTTACATCGAGACGATACCCTTTTTCCACCAGCATCTGGCCGACGCGACCGGGCGTGGAGCGTTCCTGATGCAGGACGATGAGCAGCGAAGGTTGTTGTTTCTGTTGCCTGGAGGGGGCAAACAGCATCGTCTTCGTTTTCGCTTTCTTCAGCGGGTCCGGACCTCGTGGCGGCCTGCTGACGTTGCAGGACCCTGTCGCGCACGGAAACACCCAGCAGATCCGCGACACGCCAGATCACATGGTCTTCCATCTCGCTTCGTTCGCCGTCAGCGTAAACAATATCCCATAATATGCCAATAAGCTCCACGCGCTGATCTTCATCCAGGTGGCGACGGATATCGGTAGTAAAGCGGTAATAATCGACGGCTTCCTTGCCGGCCTCCTGGCCGGCGGCGAGCAGGGCATCAAGCTTGCCGCCGTCGAGATGATAATATTCATGCAGAATTTCGCGAAGACGATCACGCTCGCTTTTCGAGATGGTGCCATCGGCTTCCATGACCTGAAAACAGAGGGCGGCTACCGCCACCCTCAGATCATCGGGACTGAAATCACCTGCCTGCGGGCCGACGAGGTTCTGAATAAACGACTGTATTTGCTGGAACATCGATAGCCTGCTCGTCAGAAGAGTTTGAGCCGTGTCTTGGGTTCGGCTTCCGCGCCGGATTTCTTCACACCCGGATCATCTGGCGCACCGCCGAAAAAGGGCACTGCTTCGGCCTTTTCATTCGCCGCTTCGGTTTCCACCGGCGCTTCGATCGTGACGGGCTTTTTCTCCGTCGGAGCCGAAACACTCGGTTTTACCTCTATGGGCTCAGCCGAAGCCCGCTTTGGCTCCGCACGGGTCTCGGGCGCGGTTTCCACGACGACCGTCTTTACCGTCGGTTCGGTCCTTGCGGGTGCTGCGGCAATCGCGTTTTCGATTGTCAGATCTTCAACAGGGCCTTCCAGCTGCCCGAAAGGCGCTTTCCATTCGAAGGCATCGAGACGACCCGTGACAGGCGAGACCGGCAGCCATTTTTCAGAGACGATACCGTCGGCGACCCATGCCGGATCACGCGGCGCGCGCAGTGCCTGCGCCATCCAGTAGCGCACACGGCCCTGATCCCCGGTTTCGGCCTCCTCGATATCGGCCATCAAGAGGAAAATGCTTTCGCGCGGCTCGATCCGGGCGGCGGCCTCGGCCTTCGCCCGGGCCTTGGCGAATTCCTTGGCGTCGAGCGCCGCCTGCGCCACGGCAAACAGGGATTCGATGTTGTTGGGCTTCAGACTTTCAAGCCGCTCTGCCCGCTTCAGACGGTCGATGGCGGTATCGCCGCTGCGGGCGCGTACGTAAAGTTCGGCGATCTGCGGATGCGGATCGTTTTTCCAGACGGGTTCAAGGATCGCGGCGGCCTTGCGCAGATTGTCTTCGCGCAGGTAGGACTTCGCCGCGATAAGCGCTGCCGGCACGAGGCCTTTTGCAAGCTTGAGAGCGTGCTTCGCGTCCTCGCGCGCACCTACCGGGTCGCTTTCCAGTTTCTCGCCGGCCTTGGCAGTGAGAAGCACGGCTTTCAGCCGCTCCGCCTCGCCGCGTTCGATGACGCTGGCCGCCTTCTGCTGATCAAGCAGACGGATGGCATCGTCCCACTGCCCATTGCGGCATCGGTTTTCCAGCGTCGCCTGTGCCGCCCATGGCAGATAGGGTGCTTTTTCCGCGGCGTCCTCGGCATATTGCTGGGCGGCTTCGTAAGCGCCCTGACGACGTGCCTCGATATAGAGGCCGCGAAGGCCGAGTTCACGCGTTTCGGGATCACGCGCCATGGCCTCGAACTTACGGCGCGCCTCATCATATTTGCCTTCGATGAGATCGGCCTGTGCATCGAGCAGGTGAATTAGCGGCTCCTGATCGGCACTCAGTAGTCCCTGCGTGCGGGCCGTCATCTTCCGTGCAAGAATGGCATTGCCAGCGCCAGCGGCGATGAGGCCAGTGGAGAGCGCCTGATAACCGCGGTCGCGCTTGCGCGCGCGGAAATAACGACGGGCGGCATTAGGCGAAGTCCATACGGCGTTGACGATCCACCAGAGCAACATGGCAGCAGCGATGAGCGCCGCGATGATGGAGGCTGCGACCATCAGGCTCATTTCGATCAGCTGACCTTGCCAGACGATGGAAAGGACGCCCGGCCTGTCAGCCAGCCAGGAGAAACCGAAGCCGAGAGCCAGAACGATAACGGCGAAAGTCAGAATTCTGGTCATGCCCTTACCCCTGCCTGCCGGTGCTGGTGATGGCGCGGTTCAACGTGCCGCCCACCAGATTTTCGACCTCGACGCGCGCATCCAGAGATTTCTTGTAATCAGCGGATGCCGTCTTGGCGGCATCCGGAAGACCGTTCCACTCAAGTGCCGCGCCCTGAAGATCGCCATTGCGCAGCTTGTTTTCCACGCGTGCGATCCTGGCTTCGGGGGTTTCGCCTTCGATGTTTCCGACGGGTCGCACCTTCACCAGCGAAAAGGCGCTTTCGGTCAGGCGTTCCATGATGCCCTGATTGGGGTCAGGCTGGTTTATGGCTGAGAGCATCGCATTGGCGACATCGGGGAACTTCTGCATCAGCTCCGAGCGTGATGGTACGCCGGTTGCGGCGAAGGATTGCAGCGATGCGATGGCCGGATCGTCGGGCGTTACCTTGGACAGGGTATCGAGTTCCGTCAGGAACGGTCCACCGCGATCGATCGCGGCCTTCAGCGCGGCCGATGCTATAGCGCGGGCGACTTCGATATCGTCGCGCGGCTCGTTGATCTTGGCTTCAGCATCAGCGAGACGGCGTGTCAGTTCCGCTGTCGCCGAAGTCTGCGCAGACCGTTCCGACTGGAGAGCCGCTTCGAGGGCGGTGATTTTCTCTGACAGCCCATCGACCTGCGAGGCCTCCCCCTTCACGCCTTCAAGGGTTGCGATGCGCTGTTCCAGCGCCGAGGTGTCGGAGGCTGGCGCATTGGCAAGCTGCTGGCGCAAGCTGTCCAGATCGGTTTTAAGGGCAGCGATTTCCTCGCTTCCCGCCTTGCCTGCATTAAAGGAGGGCAGGATGCCTGCATATTGCATGCTGCCGGCGGCGGCGAGCGCCACAAGGCCGCCGACGATACCTGCCGCGATCAGGCCCGAGGTCGCCGCCTGTTTGCTTTCGACCCGCTGCGGTATGGAGGGCTTTGCCGGTCCTGAGGACGAGGTCGCGGTCGAAGGCTTTGCCGTGGTGGCGCCGCCGGATGCGCTGGTGGAGGCTGTGGATCCGGAGGCAGGCTTTGCTGTTGCAGCCGCGGCAGCGGTCGTCTGGGCGGTGCCTGTCGAAGATTTACTATCGGCTTGAGGCGGAGCGGAGGAGGGCGAGACAGGCGCTTTCTGTCCGTTATCCAGGTTCTCCGCCTTCGGTGTCGCCGCCACGGCGTCCGCTTTCCCGACATTGGGCTCGGGCTCGAGAGGGGGTCTCTTTGGCTGATCCCATATCGGTGCGGCATTGCCTGTTGCGGTTGCTTCCGATCTGATATCCGAAACTGCGGAATCCGCTGCGGTCTCCGGGGTTTTGTCACCGGGCTTTTTGTCGGTCTCGGCGGCATCCACGTCGGCGGAAACTGCTTTCACGTCTTTGGCGTCCAGGTCGATCGTGACCGGTTCGGCTTTGGACTTGGAGTGGCGTGGCGGCTTTCCCGATACCATGACAACCTCATTTCTGCCTGCAGTACTCTAAACCTAGTCAGTGACGGCGGCAAAGGAAAGAGGCGAGCTCGAATTAGGTTCCAGAGTTGCGGTGCAGAAGTTCAAACATCGCAGCCTCGTTCGGCTCTTTGGCAGCAACGGCGTTGACGCGGAAGATTTCCGGAACGAGAGAAAACACGTTGCGGCTGATGCAGATGAATTGTGTTCTCGCCAACGCCTTTTCGTATTTTTCCGTCGATACATGATGGAAAAATGCCCGCGCCGCTTCCGATGAATAAAGCAGGACCACATCCGCCGCGTTTTTCACCAGGGCCGTTTCGAGCACAGTTTCAGGAACGTTGCAGGGCAGCATCTCGTAACAGTCGACCGTTTTGAAGGCAATGCCGGCGGCGGCAAGGCCTTCCTCGAAGACGGCGCCACGGGGTCGGCCGGCGAGATAAAGCAGGGGTTCTTTCTCGGAAAACAGGGCCGCGCGTTCAGTCACCAGCGCGTTCAGACTTACGGCATCGCCGGAAGCGGTGAGAATGTGTTTGAAACCGATTTTTTCCGCCGCTTCAGCCGTTGCCCTTCCGACGGCGAACAGCGGTTTTGACAGATTGGGAACCAGCCGGTCTCGTGATGTCTCCAGTGCCCGCAAAGCCTCTGCGCTGGTCACGGCGATGGCCGCCATTGGGTGCGACAGCGCCGAGACGGCGCGCTCGTGATGATGGACGGGATAGAACAGCGGCAGTAGCGCCGGCGTGTGGCCGAGCGCTTCGAGTTTTGCGGCCGTCCTTTCGCCCGAACGCTGCGGCCGGGTGACGACGATCCGCATTGGCTCAGCCCCAGCCTTCGAAGAAACTGCTGCCTGCCTTGGCGCGTACCTTTTCGCCGGCCTGTTGGCCCAGCCTCGCCGCATCCCTGCGGTTGCCGGAGATTTCGATGCCATGGCTCGTCTGGCCATCGGGGGTGAGGATGAGGCCGTAAAAATGCAGTTCCTCGCCGTCACAGGTGGCATAACCGGCAATCGGCGTGCGGCAGGAACCGTCAAGCGCCGCGAGAAAGGCGCGCTCACAGCTCACTGAATCATGAGTGGGCCTGTCGTTTATGGGCGCGAGCAGTTCGTCCATGCGCGTATCGCCGATGCGGCTTTCCACGCCGATTGCGCCTTGGGCTGGAGCGGGAGGGAACTCCTTCGGGTCAAGAATTTCCGTCGGAACGTTGTCCTTTCCGAGCCGCTTCAGGCCCGCAAGGGCAAGAAGTGTCGCGTCCGCCTGGCCTTCCTCCAGCTTACGCAGCCTCGTATCGACCTGACCGCGAAAAATGATCACGCTCAGATCCGGCCGCAGGCGACGGATCAGCGCCTGGCGACGCAGGGACGCGGAGCCGACCACGGCGCCATGCGGCAGTTCGAGCAGCTTCGGCGCGGTGCGGCCGATGAAGGCGTCGCGTATGTCTTCACGCGGCAGGAAGGCGGACAGATAAAGGCCTTGCGGCAAAACGGTCGGCATGTCCTTTGAGGAATGCACGGCCATATCGAGTTCGCCTGACAGGAGCTGGCTTTCCAGTTCTTCGGTAAACAGGCCCTTGCCGCCGATTTCGGACAAGGCGCGATCGGTTATCCGGTCGCCCTTGGTGGATAGCACGACAATTTCGAACATGTCTTCCGGCAGACCATGCGCCGCCATCAGCCGGTTGCGCGTCTCATAAGCCTGCGCGAGCGCCAGCGGGCTGCCGCGCGTGCCGATTCGGAAAGGTTTTGTTTGCATCCGCGTCTATCCATTGTTACCGGAGTTGTCTTAGACCAACTCCGCGCATAATCGCAATGAACGAACAGATGTGATGACCCCCTTTCTTCGTATCCTCGGCATAGAGACAAGCTGTGACGAAACCGCTGCATCCATTGTGGTTCGGCATGCAGATGGGCGCGGCGAGATCGTCTCCGACGTCGTTTTGTCGCAGCTTGAGGAACACAGCGCCTATGGCGGTGTGGTGCCGGAAATTGCCGCACGGGCCCATGTCGAGGCGCTGGATACGCTTGTGGAAGAAGCGCTGGAGCAGGCAGGCGTGACCCTTGCCGACGTCGATGCCGTTGCTGCTACCTCCGGCCCCGGGCTGATCGGCGGCCTGCTGGTGGGCTTGATGACGGGCAAGGCCATCGCAAAAGCAGCAGGCAAGCCGCTTTATGCGATCAACCATCTGGAAGGACATGCACTGACGGCGCGCCTCACCGATGGTCTATCTTTTCCCTATCTGATGCTGCTCGTGTCCGGTGGCCATACTCAGCTGGTGCTGGTGCGTGGCGTTGGCGATTATGAGCGCTGGGGCACCACCATCGATGATGCGCTCGGCGAGGCCTTCGACAAGACCGCGAAACTTCTCGGCCTGCCCTATCCCGGGGGCCCTGCGGTTGAGAAGGCGGCGGCAAAAGGCGATCCCGACCGCTTTCCGCTTCCTCGTCCGATGGTCGGCGAGACCAGGCTCGATTTTTCCTTTTCCGGCCTGAAAACGGCGGTACGGCAGGCGGCGACCGCGATCGCGCCGCTGTCCGAGCAGGACATTGCCGATATCTGCGCATCGTTCCAGAAAGCGGTCTCACGCACACTCAAGGACCGGATTGGCCGTGGTCTTGCCCGTTTCAAGCAGGAGTTTCCGCATATGGAAACCCAGCGTGCCCTGGTCGTCGCAGGCGGCGTTGCGGCCAATCAGCAAATCCGCCAGACGCTGCAGTCGCTTTGCGATACCCATGGCTTTCGTTTCGTTGCGCCGCCGCACCGGCTCTGCACCGATAATGCAGCCATGATCGCATGGGCCGGGCTGGAGCGAATGGCCGACGGCCGAGAAGCCGATCCGCTGGAAATCCCGCCGCGCTCGCGCTGGCCGCTCGACGGCAGTGCGGAGACATTGATCGGTTTCGGTAAAAGGGGAGCCAAGGCCTGATGCAGCGGGAGAAAATCGTCGTCATCGGCGCCGGCGCCTTCGGAACTGCGCTTGCCGTCGTCATCGCGCTGGAAAACCGGCACGACGTGATCCTGATCGGCCGCGATCCATCCCTGATGGCCGACCTCAGGAGCGACCGCGTACATGAGGCGGCGCTGCCTGGCGTCGAACTGCCGGATGTGCTTGAATTTTCCGCCGAGCCGGATGTTCTGACCAGTGCCGGCATCGTCCTCTTTGCGATGCCTTCGCAGGCTCATGCCGATGCGGCTCGTCATTATCGTCCTTATCTGGCTAATGACTCGATCGTCGTTACCTGCGCGAAGGGTATCGACCGGAGTTCCGGTCGGCTGCTCACGGAACTTCTGGAAGCGGAATTGCCCCGTCATCCGATCGCGGTTCTCTCCGGTCCGGGCTTCGCGGCCGATATTGCTCGAGGTCTACCGACGGCCATGGCGATTGCGGCGGAAGATGCAACAATAGCCGAGCGGCTTGCGACTACGATCTCCGGCAAGACCTTCCGGCTTTATGCCTCGACAGACCGCATCGGCGTGCAGCTTGGCGGCGCACTGAAAAATATCCTCGCCATTGCCGCCGGCATCGTTGAAGGCGCGGGCCTCGGCGATTCCGCCCGGGCGGCGCTGATATCGCGCGGGCTTGCCGAAATGTCGCGCCTCATCGTTGCCATGGGCGGCAAGGCCGATACGGTACGCGGCCTCTCTGGTCTTGGCGATCTGGTGCTGACCGCCACCAGCCACCAGTCGCGCAACCTGCGTTTCGGCATCGCGCTTGGCCGAGGTAACGGTAAGGACATGTCCGGCGGGCTGGTAGAGGGTGCCTTTGCGGCTGCCGTCGCCGCCCGGCTGGGAGAAAGTCACACCGTGGACATGCCCGTTACCGAAGCGGTGGCCGCTATCATCGACGGAAATCTGGATGTGGCGAGCGCCATGCAACAATTGATGACACGGCCCATCACAACCGAATAAGGCATAAGGAGACGAAAATGCTGTTCGCTTTTATCTGCAAGGACAAGCCCGGCCACCTGAACGTGCGCATGGAAACGCGCCCGGCGCATCTGGAGCATCTGAACAGGCTCAATTCCGAGGGCACGCTGAAGATCGCCGGGCCTTTTCTCGACGCCGAAGGCAAGCCGAATGGCAGCCTCGTCATCGTGGAAGCCGCCGATATCGATGCGGCCAAGGCTCTTGCCGAAGCCGATCCCTATGCAAAGGCTGGCCTGTTCGAAAGCGTGGACGTGAAGCCCTATAACTGGGTCTTCAACAATCCGGGAGCTTGAGCGGGCATGGCGAATTATTGGCTTTACAAGTCCGAGCCGTTCAAATGGTCGTGGGAGATGCAGAAGGCCAAGGGCGAGGCTGGCGAAGAGTGGACCGGCGTGCGCAATTATCAGGCGCGCAACAACATGCGCGCCATGAAGATTGGCGACAAGGGCTTCTTTTACCACTCCAATGAGGGACTGGATGTTGTCGGCATCGTCGAAGTCTGTGCGTTGTCGCATCCGGACTCGACCGCCGAAGGTGATCTGAAGTGGGATTGTGTCGACATCCGCGCCGTCTGCGATATGCCGCAGCCGGTTTCGCTAAAGGATGTTAAGGCCAATCCGAAGCTGGCGAATATGTCGCTTGTCACCTCCATGCGGCTTTCCGTGCAGCCGGTGACGGAAGAGGAGTATCTTGAGGTCTGCCGCATGGGCGGGCTCGCAAATCCTCCGAAATCCCCGGATTGAAGCGTCGGTGAGGACCGATCCCGAACGCTTCATCCTCGACAATACCGGCATCATGCATCCGCCTCATGTGCCGGAACTCTCCCTTCATCTCGCGACCGAAGCGCATGAGCTCTGGCTGAAGACGGAAGAGGAACTGGAGCAGATTGGCTTGCCGCCGCCTTTCTGGGCTTTTGCCTGGGCCGGCGGGCAGGGTCTTGCCCGTTATGTGCTCGATCACACGGAAAGCGTAAGCGGCAAGCGTGTGGTGGATTTTGCCAGCGGCTCCGGGTTGGTTGCCATAGCTGCTGCAAAGGCCGGCGCTGCGACCGTGCTTGCCGCCGATATAGATCCGTGGACGGAAACGGCTGTTCGTATGAATGCAGGCCTGAATGGGGTTGATATCGGCTTTACCCATGCCGATCTGATCGGCCGCGCCATTGAGGCTGATGTCCTGCTGGCAGGAGATGTCTTTTACGACCGGGCCTTTGCGGATCTCCTCGTGCCATGGTTTATAAACCTGACTGACCGGGGCGTCAGCGTTCTCGTTGGAGATCCAGGCAGGGCCTACCTGCCGAAACAGCGTCTTGAGGCCCTCGCGACCTATCAGGTTACCGTCAGCCGTGCGCTGGAAGACAGCGAAGTGAAGAAGACCACCGTCTGGCGCTTCCTCTGATCAGGGGCGAATAATGCAGACACCGTGCTGGTAAACGCAGGCATCATCCGCATTATCGGTATTCACGGTAATGATTTTTGCTCTGGGCGCCGGCAATAAACGGGGTCCGGTCGTGGCAATCTGCGGCGATATTTCGCTGCCAGTCGCGAAATAATTGCCGTTGCCTCGAACTCTTAGTGCGGAAATGCTTCCGACATAGGTGCCCCCAGGCAGCGTGGACGGCAGGCCGTCGGTTGAAAAGCTGACTTGCGATTGACTGTGACGATAGGAATTCTGACTATGAAAATCGCCCGCCAAAGAGGGCAGCGCGTAAGTTGAAATCCCGCCTGAAACGATCATGACCAAGGCAACGATTCGGTGCTGTAACATGAGCTTCATGCTCCGGTTTTTTGAGTTAACCAATCGTAAATTACACCTTTTCGGAATTACGTAAAGGTAAATATTTTGAGGGCGTAAATCTTGGAAACGCTCGATTTTTTATTTTCATGCAAAAAAATTCCAAAAAAAATCCGCGAACCAATCGATTAAATTGGAATCCGCCATGAAATGTGCTTGTGGTGATGCGCCCATGTGATTAAACGTCGCGGTTGGTGCAATGCACATTCTTTCGTCATGTGCTGTTGCTTGGGGGCGTCCTGTCTTGTGGACGCACGGGAAAACGCCGCGAGGTTCTGATGGCGAATGTGACAAATAACCGGCCTCTGTCGCCGCATCTTCAAATTTACAAGCCGATTCCGACGATGGTGGCCTCCATCATCCACCGCGTAACCGGCGGCGCGCTCTATTTCGGTACGCTTCTGGTCGCCTGGTGGCTTATCGCGCTGGCATCCGGTCCAGCTTATTATGACTGGGTCAGCTGGGCGATGGGCACCATCATCGGCAAGATCGTTCTCGTCGGCTACACCTGGGCGCTGGTTCACCACATGATCGGCGGCCTGCGCCACCTGATGTGGGACCTCGGGCACGGCTTCGAGAAGCACTTCACCACCAAGCTGGCAAAGGCCTCCTTCGTGGCGTCTATCTGTCTGACCGCGCTGATCTGGGTCATCGTCCTGATCGTGCGCTGAGGAGATACTTACATGGATATGCGTACACCTCTCGGGAAGGTTCGCGGTCTCGGCTCCGCCAAGGAAGGCACCGACCATTTCTGGCGCCAGCGCCTGACGGCCGTTTCGAACATTCCGTTGCTGACCTTTTTCGTTGTCTTTCTGATCAAATATGCCGGCGCGCCCTATCCGGAAGTCGTCGCTGCGCTTTCCAACCCGCTCGTCGCTGTCATCATGGCTCTGGTGCTGGTCTCCGGTCTCATCCACATGAAGCTCGGCATGCAGGTCATCATCGAAGACTACATTCACGCCGAAGTTCCGAAGCTCGTTCTTCTGATGCTGAATACATTTTTCGCGATCCTCATCGGTGGCCTGTCTGTCTTCGCCATCCTGAAAATCGCATTCGTAGGATAAGTTCGTCATGGCTTCGATCAGTTCACCTTCCCAGAATGGCAAGGCCTACACCTATGTCGATCACTCCTATGACGTGATCGTGGTGGGCGCCGGCGGCGCCGGTCTGCGCGCTACACTCGGCATGGCCGAACAGGGTTTCAAGACCGCCTGCATCACCAAGGTTTTCCCGACGCGCTCCCACACCGTCGCAGCGCAGGGCGGCATCGCCGCATCGCTCACCAACATGACGCCGGACTGTTGGCAGTGGCACCTTTACGACACCGTAAAGGGCTCCGACTGGCTGGGCGATGTCGACGCGATGCAATATCTCGCCATGGAAGCGCCGAAGGCGGTCTATGAGCTGGAGCATTACGGCGTGCCTTTCTCGCGTAACGAAGAAGGCAAGATCTACCAGCGCCCCTTCGGCGGCCACATGCAGAATTACGGTGAAGGCCCACCGGTGCAGCGCACCTGTGCCGCCGCCGACCGTACCGGTCACGCCATTCTGCACACGCTTTATGGCCAGTCGCTGCGCAACAATGCGGAATTCTTCATCGAATATTTCGCGCTCGACCTCATCATGGCGCCGGATGGCCGCTGCACCGGCGTCGTTGCCTGGAACCTCGATGACGGCACGATCCACCGCTTCGCTGCCAAGATGGTCGTTCTGGCGACCGGCGGTTACGGCCGCGCCTATTTCTCGGCGACGTCTGCCCACACCTGCACCGGCGACGGCGGCGGCATGATCGCCCGTGCGGGCCTGCCGCTTCAGGACATGGAATTCGTGCAGTTCCACCCGACCGGTATTTATGGCGCGGGCTGCCTCATCACCGAAGGCGCGCGCGGCGAAGGCGGCTATCTCGTCAACTCCGAAGGCGAACGCTTCATGGAGCGTTATGCACCTTCGGCAAAGGACCTTGCCTCGCGTGACGTTGTCTCCCGCTGCATGACGATGGAAATCCGTGAAGGCCGCGGCGTCGGCAAGAACAAGGACCACATCTTCCTGCATCTCGATCATCTCGATCCTGCGATCCTGCATGAGCGTCTTCCGGGTATTTCCGAAAGCGCCAAGATCTTCGCCGGCGTTGACGTGACCCGGGAGCCGATCCCGGTCCTGCCGACGGTTCACTACAACATGGGCGGCATTCCGACCAACTATTGGGGTGAAGTGCTGAATGCCGATGCCAACAACCCGGAACGCATCGCGCCCGGCCTGATGGCGGTCGGCGAAGCCGGTTGCGCCTCGGTTCACGGCGCCAACCGTCTTGGCTCCAACTCGCTGATCGACCTCGTGGTCTTCGGTCGTGCCGCCGCCATCCGCGCCGCTCAGGTCATTAATCGTGACGAGGCGATTCCCGCTCTCGATACGGCTGCCTGCGACAGGATCATGGAACGCTTTGACAGCCTGCGTTATGCCAACGGCTCGACGCCGACGGCGGTGCTGCGCGACAAGATGCAGCGCGCCATGCAGGACGATGCGGCCGTGTTCCGCACACAGGAATCGCTCGAAAGCGGCTGCCGCCGTCTCTCGGCGATCTGGAAGGAACTGCCCGACGTCAAGGTCACCGACCGTTCGATGGTCTGGAATTCCGACCTGGTCGAAACGCTCGAGTTGCATAACCTCATGGCCAATGCCATCACCACGGTCTACGGCGCGGAAGCGCGCAAGGAAAGCCGTGGTTCGCATGCCCGCGAGGATTTCGTCGACGGTCCGTTCGGTGGTCGCGACGACGTGAACTGGCGCAAGCATACGCTTGCCTGGGTCAGCCCCGAAGGCGACGTGAAGCTCGACTATCGCCCGGTTCACACCGACCTGATCGCCGACGGCATCGATCCGAAAAAGATCGAGCCGAAGGCGCGTGTCTACTGATTTGAGGAACTGGATATGGTTGAACTTGCTCTCCCCAAGAATTCCCAGATCAACGAAGGCAAGGTCTGGCCGAAGCCGGATGGTGCCAAGAATGTGCGCGAATACCGCGTCTATCGCTGGAACCCGGATGACGGCCAGAACCCGCGCATCGACACTTTCTATATTGATGTCGATGATTGCGGACCGATGGTTCTCGATGCGCTTCTTTACATCAAGAACAACATCGACCCGACGCTGACGCTACGCCGCTCCTGCCGCGAAGGCATCTGCGGTTCCTGCGCGATGAACATCGACGGCACCAATACGCTCGCCTGCACCAAGGGCATGGACGAGATCAACGGCACGGTGAAGGTTTATCCGCTGCCGCATATGCCTGTCGTGAAGGACCTTGTTCCTGACCTGTCGAACTTCTACGCCCAGCACCGCTCGATCGAGCCCTGGCTGAAGACGGTTTCGCCCACACCCGCCAAGGAATGGAAGCAGAGCCATGAGGATCGCCTGAAGCTGGACGGTCTTTATGAGTGCATTCTCTGCGCCTGCTGCTCCACGTCCTGTCCCAGCTACTGGTGGAATGGCGACCGTTATCTGGGTCCGGCCGTTCTGCTGCAGGCCTATCGCTGGCTGATCGACAGCCGCGATGAGGCGACCGGCGAGCGTCTCGACAATCTCGAGGACCCGTTCCGTCTCTACCGCTGCCATACGATCATGAACTGCGCGCAGGCTTGCCCGAAAGGCTTGAACCCGGCCAAGGCGATTGCGGAAATCAAGAAGATGATGGTTGAGCGCCGCGTCTGAGGACGAATCGCCGACCGCAGAGATTTATCGGGCCGCGGTCTCGACCGTGGCCCTTTTTTCAACCCGGCGTGGGAAAATTCGGTAAAAATTGACCGAAATGGTAATTATCCCGGCCATCGCTTGCGCAAGATAAGGCTTTGGTAATAATTCAGCCTTCTTGTTTGGTCATCGTCTTTCCGGAAGCGAGAGAATCGGGAGCTTGATATGCAATTCAGATATGTGGTGACGGGCCTTGCGGTTGTGATGAGCCTTGCCGGTTGCCAACGTACCTCCTACGATTACAACAACAACGCCAGCAACAATCCCGGTTATACGCCGCCCCTGCAGGCGCAGCCGGTGCCCTCCGTTCAGTCTGGCGCCCTGCCGCCGCCCGGTGGTGCCAATGGCAGCCAGTTCCCGTCGGCGCCTGCTTCGGCGACACCCGGCGGCACCAATGTTGCATCCGCTGCTCCACCGGCAACAGCTCTCGACGTGACCAAGGAATCCATGGTCGGCAACTGGCGCGTTTCTAATGGCGGGGCCAATTGCGATATGTTCCTGACGCTCACCAACCTGGGCAGCGGATCGCGTGGCGGCACGCGTGGTTGCTCCGGCGAGCTGACGGCGATGGGGTCCTGGGAAGTATCCGGCAAGATGGTCGTCTTCAAGAATCGCTCGGGTGACACTATCGGCCGCGTCTACAAGAGCGCAGACGCACGCTTCGACGGCACGACCAATAGCGGGCAGCCGCTCAGCCTCAGCCGATGAGTCGTTCCGGTGCAGCCGGAACGTTCATTCTGCTCTAAGCCATTCCATTCGTCGCGGGTTCCGTGCTGCATCCGCGACCGGGGCGTCTTTTCATGAAGCCATTGCCTGATTACAATCATAGTGTCGTTGAACAGCTCAACGCATTGACGGCAGCTGGCACCTTGCAGGCCGATGCCGCCCAGCTTGGTGTGGCGGCCCATCTCGACAGAATTCTCGCCGATCTGAAGGCCCGCAAGCCTGCCAAGAAGAAGAGCGCGCTCGGCTGGATGTTCGCACGCAAGGCCGGTCCAGCAACGACGGTGAAAGGGCTTTATGTCTATGGCAGTGTCGGCCGCGGCAAGACGATGCTGATGGACATGTTTTACGAAATGGCGCCCGTTTCTTCCAAGCGGCGTTGCCATTTTCATGAATTCATGGCGGATGTGCATAATCGTGTGCATGCGCACCGGCAGAAGCTGAAGAATGGCGAGACCAAACAGGCCGATCCGATTCCGCCTGTCGCCGCCCAGCTTCTGGCGGAGGCCGAACTCCTGTGTTTCGATGAATTTACCGTGACGGATATTGCTGATGCGATGATCCTCGCGCGGCTATTCAGCGAGCTCTTCGCCAATGGCTGCACATTGGTGACGACCTCCAATGTCGTTCCGGACAATCTCTACAAGGATGGTCTCAATCGCGGCCTGTTCCTGCCCTTTGTCGAGCTGCTGAAGAAGCATGTGGAGGTGGTGACGCTGGACAGTCCCACCGATTATCGGATGGAGAAGCTGGAAAGCCTGCCGGTCTATGTGACGCCGCTTGATGGCGCGGCCGATCAGGCGATGGATATGGCGTGGCGGCACATGACCGGCGGGCACCTTGTTGCACCAACCGAGATACCCATGAAGGGTCGTTCCATCCTGGTGCCGCGCGCCAGCGGCCGTGTGGCGCGTTTTTCCTTTTCCGACCTTTGCGAGAAGCCGCTCGGGGCTTCCGACTTCCTTGCCATCGCCAATCGTTTCGACACGGTCTTCATCGACCACATTCCATTTTTGAACGCGGACAAACGGAACGAAACCAAGCGTTTCATCATCCTCATCGACGCGCTTTATGATCACAGCGTCAGGCTGTTCGCGTCGGCAGCCGCTATGCCGGAAGACCTGCTCGGCAAACGCAAGGGAACGGAAGGTTTCGAGTTCGATCGCACCGCCTCGCGTCTGTTTGAAATGCGTAGCGCCGATTATCTGGCGCTTCATCAAGAAAAACGGCAGAAAGTTTGACACTTTCGTGACGCATTTTCTTACGTTTACGTAAGAAAATATTGATCTAAACGATTGAAAATACTCAGCAGAAAAGAATCTGTTGCCTATTTTGGCCAATGGGTCTAATCGGAGTGCGACAATTTGGCTGCCGGTTTGGCGCGGTGAAATTGAATTGAAGCTCAAGAGGAAGCATTCGATGGCTCGCAAAAAGATTGCACTTATTGGTTCTGGCATGATCGGCGGCACGCTGGCGCATCTGGCCAGCCTGAAGGAACTGGGCGATATCGTCCTCTTCGATATTGCTGACGGCATCCCGCAGGGCAAGGGCCTGGATATTGCCCAGTCCGGCCCGGTTGAAGGCTTCAATGCAAAGCTCACCGGCGCATCCGATTACGCTGCCATCGAAGGCGCTGACGTCTGCATCGTCACCGCTGGTGTTGCCCGCAAGCCCGGCATGAGCCGCGACGATCTTCTCGGCATCAACCTCAAGGTCATGGAACAGGTCGGCGCCGGCATCAAGAAATATGCCCCGAACGCTTTCGTCATCTGCATCACCAATCCGCTCGACGCCATGGTCTGGGCGCTGCAGAAGTTCTCCGGCCTGCCGAAGAACAAGGTCGTCGGTATGGCCGGCGTTCTCGACAGCGCGCGTTTCCGCCTCTTCCTCGCCGAAGAGTTCAACGTTTCGGTTGAAGACGTCACCGCCTTCGTTCTCGGCGGCCACGGCGACACCATGGTGCCGCTCGCCCGTTACTCCACCGTTGCTGGCGTTCCGCTGACCGATCTCGTAAAGATGGGCTGGCTGACGGCCGAGCGTCTCGAAGAGATCATCCAGCGCACCCGTGACGGCGGCGCCGAAATCGTTGGTCTCTTGAAGACCGGCTCGGCCTATTACGCCCCGGCTGCCTCGGCAATCGAGATGGCTGAATCCTACCTCAAGGACAAGAAGCGCGTTCTGCCCGCCGCTGCCCACCTTTCGGGCCAGTATGGCGTAGACGACATGTATGTCGGCGTTCCCACCATCATCGGTGCAGGCGGTATCGAGCGCATCATCGAGATCGAACTCAACAAGGAAGAAGAAGCTGCCTTCCAGAAGTCCGTCGGCGCTGTCGCTGGTCTCTGCGAAGCCTGCATCAACATCGCTCCGTCGCTGAAGTAACAACTTCAAGCGGTTCCAAACAGGGATTATTCCATGAATATTCACGAATATCAGGCCAAGGCTCTTCTGAAGGGCTACGGCGCGCCGGTTGCCGAAGGCGTTGCCATTCTCAAGGTCGAAGAAGCCGAAGCTGCCGCAAAGCAGCTTCCGGGCCCGCTCTATGTCGTCAAGAGCCAGATCCATGCTGGCGGCCGCGGCAAGGGCAAGTTCAAGGAACTCGGCCCGGACGCCAAGGGCGGCGTTCGTCTGGCCAAGTCCATTGAAGAAGTCGTTTCCCACGCCAAGGACATGCTCGGCAACACGCTGGTAACGGCGCAGACGGGCGATGCCGGCAAGCAGGTCAACCGTCTCTATATCGAAGACGGCGCTGATATCGCTCGCGAACTCTATTGCTCGCTGTTGGTAGACCGTTCGGTCGGCCAGGTTGCCTTCGTGGTTTCCACTGAAGGCGGCATGGACATCGAAGCCGTCGCCCACGACACGCCTGAAAAGATCCACACCATCGCCATCAACCCTGAAAAGGGCGTTTCCGATGCCGACGTTGCTGCGATCTCCAAGGCGCTTGAGCTTGACGGCGTTGCAGCCGAAGATGCCAAGTCGCTCTTCCCGATCCTTTACAAGGCCTTCAGCGAGAAGGACATGGCTCTCCTCGAGATCAACCCGCTGATCGTCATGGAAAATGGCCATCTGCGCGTTCTCGACGCCAAAGTTTCCTTCGATGGCAACGCCATGTTCCGCCATGACGACGTCAAGGCGCTGCGCGACGAAACCGAAGAAGACGCCAAGGAAATCGAAGCCTCCAAGTGGGACCTCGCTTACGTCGCCCTCGACGGCAACATCGGCTGCATGGTCAACGGCGCTGGCCTTGCCATGGCGACGATGGACATCATCAAGCTTTACGGCAAAGAGCCGGCAAACTTCTGCGACGTCGGCGGCGGCGCCGGCAAGGAGAAGGTTGCGGCAGCTTTCAAGATCATCACTGCCGACCCGAAGGTCGAGGGCATCCTCGTCAACATCTTCGGTGGCATCATGAAGTGCGATGTCATTGCCGAGGGCGTTATCGCCGCGGTGAAGGAAGTCGGTCTGCAGGTTCCGCTCGTTGTTCGCCTTGAAGGCACCAATGTCGAACTTGGCAAGAAGCTTCTGAACGAATCGGGCCTTGCGATTACGGCTGCTGACGATCTGGACGACGCAGCCAAGAAGATCGTCGCGGCGATCAACGGCTAATTGAGGGACCGGAAATAATGTCTATTCTCGTTAATAAAGACACCAAGATCCTCGTTCAGGGTCTGACCGGCAAGACCGGTACCTTCCACACCGAACAGGCGCTTGCCTATTACGGCACGCAGATGGTCGGCGGTATTCATCCGAAGAAGGGTGGCGAAACCTGGACCGGTTCCAAGGGCGAAACCCTGCCGATCTTCGCAACGGTTGCCGAAGGCAAGGAAAAGACCGGTGCAGATGCATCCGTGATCTATGTTCCGCCGGCAGGTGCAGCAGACGCGATCATCGAAGCCATCGATGCGGAAATTCCGTTCATCACCTGCATCACCGAAGGCATCCCGGTCATGGACATGGTCCGCGTCAAGGCTCGCCTCGACCGTTCGAAGTCCCGGCTGCTCGGCCCGAACTGCCCCGGCATCCTGACGCCGGAAGAATGCAAGATCGGCATCATGCCGGGCTCCATTTTCCGCAAGGGTTCGGTCGGTATCGTTTCGCGCTCTGGCACGCTGACCTATGAAGCCGTGTTCCAGACCTCCAACGAAGGCCTCGGCCAGACGACGGCTGTCGGCATCGGCGGCGACCCGGTCAAGGGCACCGAGTTCATCGACGTCTTGGAAATGTTCCTCGCTGACGACGCCACGCAGTCGATCATCATGATCGGCGAAATTGGCGGTTCGGCTGAAGAAGATGCGGCGCAGTTCCTGATCGACGAAGCCAAGAAGGGCCGCAAGAAGCCGATGGCCGGCTTCATCGCGGGTCGTACGGCTCCGAAGGGCCGCACCATGGGCCACGCCGGCGCTGTCGTTTCCGGCGGCAAGGGCGATGCGGAATCCAAGATCGCTGCCATGGAAGCAGCGGGCATCAAGGTTTCGCCTTCCCCGGCGCGCCTCGGCAAGACGCTGGTTGAAGTCCTCAAGGGCTGAGACCACATGAAACCGGTAACGGGCGGCGCGGCTTCAAGCTCGCGCTGCCCGATGCCGCAAGAAGACAGACAGACGGCATACCGCCCCGGCGGCAGACAGCAATAATCAAAGCGGCAGGCCGGTCGAACGGCCCTAACGGCATCGAGGAGGCGGACGGACAAGTCCGCAAGAACACAATGGCAAGGCAAGAAGCGAACGAGCAGTTTCAGATCACGTCGTTTCTGGACGGCGCGAATGCAGCCTATATCGAGCAGCTCTATGCCCGGTACGAAGAGGACCCCTCTTCCGTGTCGCCGGAGTGGCAGAGCTTCTTCAAGGCACTGTCCGATAATCCGGAAGATGTGAAGAAGGCGGCCAAGGGCGCCTCCTGGAAGCGTGCCAACTGGCCGATCCCGGCAAATGGCGACCTGGTTTCCGCACTTGATGGCAACTGGGCCACGGTCGAAAAGGCCATCGAAAAGAAGGTTCAGGCAAAGGCTGAGGCCAAGAGCGCCGATACCGGCAAGCCGGTCAGCGAAGCCGAAGTGCTGCAGGCGACCCGTGACAGCGTTCGCGCCATCATGATGATCCGCGCCTACCGCATGCGCGGCCACCTGCATGCCAAGCTCGATCCACTCGGTATTGCCGTTGCCGTCGAGGACTATAACGAGCTTTCGCCGAAGTCCTACGGCTTTGAAGAAAGCGATTACGACCGCAAGATTTTCATCGATAACGTGCTCGGCCTCGAATATGCGACCGTGCGCGAGATGATCGATATTCTGGAGCGCACCTATTGCTCCACTATCGGCGTCGAATTCATGCACATGTCCAGCCCGGAAGAGAAGGCCTGGATTCAGGAGCGCATCGAAGGTCCGGACAAGGGCGTTGCCTTCACGGCCGAAGGCAAGAAGGCGATTCTGTCAAAGCTGGTCGAAGCCGAAGGTTATGAGCAGTTCCTCGACGTGCGTTTCAAGGGCACCAAGCGTTTCGGCCTCGATGGCGGTGAATCGCTGATCCCGGCGCTCGAGCAGATCATCAAGCGCGGCGGCCAGGAAGGTCTCGAAGAAGTCGTTCTCGGCATGGCCCACCGCGGCCGCCTGAACGTTCTGACCAACGTCATGGGCAAGCCGCACCGCGCCGTATTCCACGAGTTCAAGGGTGGTTCGTTCAAGCCAGACGACGTCGAAGGTTCGGGTGACGTGAAGTATCACCTTGGTGCCTCCTCCGACCGCGAGTTCGACGGCAACAAGGTTCACCTGTCGCTGACGGCCAACCCGTCGCATCTTGAAATCGTCAACCCTGTCGTCATGGGCAAGGCCCGTGCCAAGCAGGACCAGCTGGCCAAGGTGTGGGAAGGCGATGTCATTCCGCTTTCCGAGCGCGCCAAGGTTCTGCCGCTGCTTCTGCACGGCGATGCCGCTTTTGCGGGCCAGGGCGTGGTTGCTGAAATTCTCGGCCTCTCCGGCCTGCGCGGTCACCGCGTTGCCGGTACCATGCACTTCATCATCAACAACCAGATCGGCTTTACGACGAACCCGGCCTTCTCCCGTTCGTCGCCCTATCCGTCCGACGTCGCCAAGATGATCGAAGCGCCGATCTTCCACGTCAACGGTGACGATCCGGAAGCTGTGACCTATGCGGCCAAGGTTGCCACCGAATACCGCATGAAGTTCCACAAGCCCGTCGTCGTGGACATGTTCTGCTACCGCCGCTTCGGCCACAACGAAGGCGACGAGCCGGCGTTCACGCAGCCGAAGATGTACAAGGTCATCCGCGGCCACAAGACCGTCGCGCGCATCTATGCCGACCGTCTGATCGCCGAAGGCCTGCTCAGCGAAGGCGAATTCGAAAAGATGAAGGCCGACTGGCGCGCCCATCTCGAGCAGGAATTCGAGGCGGGGCAGTCCTACAAGCCGAACAAGGCCGACTGGCTGGACGGTCAGTGGTCCGGCCTGCGTGCCGCCGACAATGCGGATGAGCAGCGTCGCGGCAAGACCGGCGTGCCGATGAAGCAGCTGAAGGAAATCGGCAAGAAACTGTCGACCATTCCCGAGGGTTTCAACGCCCACCGAACGATCCAGCGTTTCATGGAAAACCGCTCGCAGATGGTCGAGACCGGCGAAGGCATCGATTGGGCGATGGCGGAAGCGCTTGCTTTCGGTTCGCTCGCCGTCGAAGGCCACAAGATCCGCCTCTCCGGTCAGGATTGCGAACGCGGCACCTTCTCGCAGCGCCATTCGGTTCTCTACGATCAGGAAACCGAAGAGCGTTACATCCCGCTCGCGAACCTCGCGCCGACGCAGGCCCGTTACGAAGTCATCAACTCGATGCTTTCGGAAGAAGCCGTCCTTGGTTTCGAATATGGTTACTCGCTCGCCCGTCCGAATGCGCTGACGCTCTGGGAAGCCCAGTTCGGCGACTTCGCCAACGGCGCACAGGTGGTGTTCGACCAGTTCATCTCGTCGGGTGAACGCAAGTGGCTGCGCATGTCCGGTCTGGTCTGCCTTCTGCCGCATGGTTACGAAGGCCAGGGTCCGGAACATTCGTCCGCCCGTCTGGAGCGCTGGCTGCAGATGTGCGCGGAAGACAACATGCAGGTTGCCAACTGCACGACGCCGGCAAACTATTTCCACATCCTGCGCCGCCAGGTGAAGCGCGACTTCCGCAAGCCGCTGATCCTGATGACGCCGAAGTCGCTGCTGCGTCACAAGCGCGCGACCTCTTCGCTGGCCGAGCTTGCAGGCGAGTCCTCCTTCCACCGTCTCCTGTGGGACGATGCTGAAGTCATTAAGGACGGCCCGATCAAGCTGCAGAAGGATTCGAAAATCCGCCGTGTCGTCATGTGCACGGGCAAGGTCTATTATGATCTGCTGGAGGAACGTGAGAAGCGCGGCATCGACGATATCTATCTGCTGCGTATCGAACAGCTCTATCCGTTCCCGGCCAAGGCGCTCATCAACGAGCTGTCGCGCTTCCGCAATGCGGAGATGGTCTGGTGCCAGGAAGAGCCGAAGAACATGGGTGCGTGGTCGTTTATCGACCCTTACCTGGAATGGGTCCTGGCGCATATCGACGCCAAGTACCAGAAGGTCCGTTACACGGGCCGTCCGGCTGCCGCCTCTCCGGCGACCGGCCTGATGTCCAAGCATCTGGCGCAGCTTGCTGCGTTCCTGGAAGACGCGCTGGGAGAGTGAGAACTCTCCCGCATCGCCCCGCAAAAAAGACACCTGAATAACGGAACTAGATCATGGCCACTGAAATCCGCGTACCAACCCTCGGCGAATCCGTCAGCGAAGCGACCGTCGGCACCTGGTTCAAGAAGGTCGGCGACACCGTCAAGGCCGACGAACCTCTCGTTGAACTGGAAACCGACAAGGTTACCGTCGAAGTCCCGGCGCCTGCCTCTGGCGTTCTGACTGAAATCGTTGCGCAGAACGGCGAGACCGTTGGGCTCGACGCGCTTCTCGGCCAGATCGCCGAAGGTGCTGTCGGCGCTGCGACCTCCGCACCGGCTGCCGAACCGGCAAAGCCTGCTGCTGCCGCGGCCGCCGCTCCGGCCCCCGCTGCTTCCGCCGCCAGCGCCATGCCGCCGGCACCTGCCGCTGGCAAGCTGCTTGCTGAAAACAACCTGTCTGCCGATCAGGTCGACGGTTCCGGCAAGCGTGGCCAGGTGCTCAAGGGTGATGTGCTCGCTGCTGTCGCCAAGGGCGTTTCGGCTCCGGCCGCTCCGGCTCCTGCTGCTGCACCGCGTCCGGTTTCCGCCGAACAGGATCAGGTTCGCGAAGAGCGTGTGAAGATGACGCGCCTGCGTCAGACCATCGCCAAGCGCCTCAAGGACGCGCAGAACACCGCCGCCATGCTCACCACATACAACGAAGTGGACATGAGCGCGGTTATGGACCTGCGTAACCGTTACAAGGACGTGTTCGAGAAAAAGCATGGCGTCAAGCTCGGCTTCATGGGCTTCTTCACCAAGGCCGTGACCCACGCGCTGAAGGAACTGCCTGCCGTCAACGCCGAAATCGACGGCACGGACATCATCTACAAGAACTATTGTCACGTCGGCATGGCTGTCGGCACGGACAAGGGTCTTGTCGTTCCGGTCATCCGCGATGCCGACCAGCTTTCCATCGCCGGCGTCGAAAAGGAACTCGGCCGTCTTGCGAAGGCGGCGCGCGATGGTTCGCTCGGCATGGCCGACATGCAGGGCGGCACCTTCACCATCACCAATGGTGGCGTTTACGGCTCGCTGATGTCTTCGCCAATCCTCAATGCACCGCAGTCGGGTATTCTCGGCATGCACAAGATCCAGGAGCGTCCGGTCGCCATCGGCGGTCAGGTCGTCATTCGCCCGATGATGTATCTGGCGCTCTCCTACGATCACCGTATCGTTGACGGCAAGGAAGCCGTGACCTTCCTCGTTCGCGTCAAGGAAAGCCTCGAGGATCCGGAACGTCTGGTTCTTGATCTCTAATCGCTCTTGCTTTTCGTTTCAGCGGGGCTTCAAGTGAAGTCCCGCTGGAAGTCTAACAGGGAGAGCAGACGTGCAGCCGACATTTCTAGCCGCCTCGCCTTTTTTGCCGCTTGTCGGTCTGAGCGTCCTTCTCCTCGTCGTGCACGTCATGTTGCAGGGGATGACGGCGACCAAGGAATTCGGGCTTGAATGGAATGCCGGCCCGAGGGATGGCAGCCGAGAGCAGCAGGGCAGGCTTTCCGGCCGTGCGTCACGCGCGTCTGCGAATTTCCGGGAAACATACCCGGCTTTTCTGGCGCTCGCTTTCGGGGTCATCATGGCGGGTGATCCTGCCGGTCTGGCGCTCACTGGCGCCTGGATCTGGCTGATCTGCCGGGTGATCTACATTCCGCTCTATCTGGCGGGCGTCCCCTATATACGGTCTTTCGTCTGGCTGGGGTCGATGCTCGGGCTGGCACTCATGTTTTTCGTGCTGATGTTCTGAAGGCTGCTTTACGATGCATCAATATCTCATCGAACTTGCATCCCTGATGGCGATTTTCTCCTTCGCGATCGTGTCGCCTGGCGCCGATCTCGCCATGGTAATGCGTCAGGCGATGGTGCATGGGCGCAAGCAGGCCATCATCACCAGCTTCGGCGTCGGGACATCGCTGATGTTCCATGTCACCTATACGATCCTCGGCCTTGGCCTGATCATTTCCCAGTCGATCTATCTCTTCAACATCGTCAAATGGCTGGGTGTCGCCTATCTGATTTATATCGGCATCAAGGCGCTGCGCGCTGGCAAGACCGAATTGCCCGCTGCCGAAGGTGAAGGCGTTCAGGCGAAAAGCAGTCAGACGGCGCTGAAGGCGTTTACGCTCGGTTTTGCGGCCAATGCACTCAACCCCAAGCCGGTGTTTTTCTTCCTGTCGATCTTTTCGACGGTGGTTCACGCCCACACGCCCGTTGGCATCAAATTCGGATACGGTCTCGTCATGGCAAGCTGCCTCATCCTTTGGTTCGTTGGCGTCAGCCTGTTCATGACGACACCACGAATGCGCGCCGCGTTTCAGCGCGCCAGCCAATGGATCGACCGCACCAGCGGGGTGGTTTTCATCGCCCTCGGTATAAAACTCGCAACGGAAAAAGCGGCCTGAGTTTCAGGTCAAACGGAAGCTGGGCAATGATCCGATATCTTGCCCCTATAAAGCAGGAACCAGAACATGGCATATGATGTAGTTGTAATCGGCACCGGCCCCGGCGGTTATGTTTGCGCGGTCAAGGCGGCGCAGCTGGGCCTCAAGGTCGCTGTCATCGAAAAGCGCGCGACCTATGGCGGCACCTGCCTCAATGTCGGCTGCATTCCCTCCAAGGCGCTGCTGCACGCGTCCGAAACCTTCGCACATGTTGCCCATGGTGTCGACTCGCTCGGCATCGAAGTTGCAGCGCCCAAGCTGAACCTTGAAAAGATGATGGGTCACAAGGACGGCGTGGTGAAGGCCAATGTCGATGGCGTTGCCTTCCTGTTCAAGAAGAACAAGATCGATGCTTTCCAGGGCACCGGCAAGGTTGTGTCGGCCGGCAAGGTTTCCGTCACCAACGACAAGGGCGAGACACAGGAAATCGAAGCAAAGAATATCGTCATCGCCACGGGTTCTGACGTTGCCGGCATTCCGGGTGTTCAGGTTGATATCGATGAAAGCGTCATCGTGTCCTCCACCGGCGCAATCGCTCTCTCCAAGGTTCCGGAAAAGCTGATCGTTGTCGGCGGCGGCGTCATCGGCCTTGAACTCGGTTCGGTCTGGTCGCGTCTCGGCGCCAAGGTTACCGTCGTCGAATATCTCGACAACATTCTCGGCGGCATGGATGCCGAGGTTTCCAAGCAGGCGCAGCGTCTGCTCGCCAAGCAGGGCCTCGATTTCAAGCTCGGCGCAAAGGTAACGGCTGTTGAAAAAACCGCTGCCGGCGCCAAGGTCGTGTTCGAGCCGGTCAAGGGCGGCGCTGCCGAAACGCTGGAAGCAAACGTCGTGCTGATCTCCACCGGCCGCAAGCCCTACACCGAAGGTCTCGGCCTTGCCGAAGCTGGTGTCGTGCTCGACAGCCGTGGCCGCGTTGAAATCGACGGCCACTACAAGACCAATGTCGATGGCATCTATGCGATCGGCGACGTGGTGAAGGGCCCGATGCTGGCGCACAAAGCGGAAGACGAGGGTGTTGCGCTTGCGGAAATCCTTGCCGGCCAGCGCGGTCACGTGAATTACGACGTCATTCCGGCAGTCGTTTACACGCAGCCGGAAGTGGCTTCCGTCGGCAAGACCGAAGAGGAACTCAAGGCCGCCGGCGTCGCTTACAAGGTTGGCAAGTTCCCCTTCACCGCCAATGGCCGCGCCCGCGCCATGCAGGTGACGGATGGTTTCGTGAAGATCCTTGCCGACAAGGAAACCGACCGGGTTCTCGGCGGTCACATTGTCGGCTTCGGCGCTGGCGAAATGATCCACGAGATCACCGTACTGATGGAGTTTGGCGGTTCCTCGGAAGATCTCGGCCGTACCTGCCATGCGCACCCGACCATGTCGGAAGCCGTGAAGGAAGCGGCGCTGGCAACGTTCTTCAAGCCGATCCACATGTGATCGGCATTTGAGCCCGACGCTCGAATATTAAATTTCCGTCATCTGCTGAACCCCGGCTTGCCATGCAGGCCGGGGTTTCTCATACTCGCGCTAAAGCCTGTCTAACCTTTTGATAAAAGGCAATAAAATGGCGCATTCCACTCAAGTTTCCTTCTCCATTCCGCAGCGTGTCATCCATTGGACAATGGCGCTTCTGATTTTCTTCAACCTCTTGTTTCCCGATGCCATGGCCCATGCCTACCGGCTGATGCGGCGGGGTGAAACAGTGACGCCAGATCAGATTTCTTCTGCCAATATCCATGCCTATGTCGGCTTCGCCGTGCTGTTTCTTGCGGTACTGCGCCTCTGTCTGCGGTTGATCCAGGGCGTTCCGTCACATCCGCCTGAAGAGCCGCGTTTCGCGCATATTGCCGCCAAGATGGCGCATTTTACGCTTTACGCGCTGTTCTTCATCCTGCCACTCTCCGGCATCGCCGCCTATTACTTTGGCGTAGGCGCGGCAGGAGAGCTGCACTCCGGCCCGTTCAAGGTGCTGATGTGGGTTTTGATCGCGGGCCATGTCGCGGCTGTCCTTGTTCACCAGTTCTATTGGCGCACCAATCTCCTCCGGCGCATGACACACGGCTGAGCGGCGGTTTGTCACGTTCCCCCTGCCGCGTAAAAACGGCATGTTTCCCTTGTTGCAAAGGAGTGGCTGGGGATCAAAAATGCCAAATATTGAAGATATATTGCCACGTGCCGATTGGTACGATTGCTTTCAGGGTGAATTGACAACGCCGGTAACGTCATCGCTCGATATGAGCAGGCTTTTTCTGGAGCATCCTCCGGCATGGATCAGCGGCCTGATGTCGCTTCGAAACGGTATCGTTTCGATGGTTGGTTTAAAAACGGTCGAGCTGGCGGCGGGCAGTTCGGCGGGCGGGTTCCCGGTCATCACCTCCACGCCAGAGCGAACAGTCCTCGGCTTTGATGACCGCCACCTCGATTTTCGCATCGTCATCGATCTCGAAGATGCGGCAGACCGCCAGCTGGCGAGCGTCACCACCATTGTCCGGCGCAAGAACCTGTTCGGTCGGTTTTATCTTCTTCTCGTTGGTCCGTTTCACCGCCGCATCGTGCCTGCGACGATGCGACCGTTCTGCGCCTCTATCCGGCCCGTCGAAACAGGAACTGTTCCGGTCACTCAACCCGCGTCAGCGTGAAGCCTTTCGCGCGCAGCAGTTCCACGAGGCCTCCTTCGCCCGGCAGGTGCAGCGCGCCGACGGCCATGAAGACATTACCCTTGGCAAGCTCATTGGTGGAGCGGTCCGCCATCACATGGTTGCGATCGGTGATGATGCGCTGTTCGAAAGCGGCGTAGCCTTTATCGTTGTCGGCGGCCTTCTTGGGATCCAGACTTTTCAGCATCGGCATGGTCATGCCGATGTCGCCCGCGACGTAAAGATCGGTCATGGTCGTCATCACGTCATCCATGCGGTCGCCAAGCTCAAGCGTTTCGATAAGCGCCTGCAGATGAAATTCCATCGGCAGTTCGGACATGGCTGTCAGTTGTTCGACCATGGTCTCCAGCCCGACGAGGCGCTTTCCGTTCGCAACCGCATCTTCGGCAAGCTTCTTGTCGAGAAAGGAAAGGCCCGTTGCCTTGCGGGCAAACTCGCAGGCGGGAAGGGCAACGAAGCTCGAGAGCATCCAGGGCTTCATGCGCGACACGGCATTGAGTGGAATGCCGCGCTCCTTCAGGCCCTTTTCAAGGCGCGCGACATTGTCGGGCGGCAGGATGTCGGTGATCGATTTGCCGTCCAGAAACATGGTGAGTTCGGGCTTGCCCAGCAGGGATGCCGCTATTTTCTTGTCATCAAGGATCTCGTCCGATTCCACGATGACAGTCGCTGCCTTCTCAAAGGCGGCGCTGGCGGCGGCCGGCATCTCTAGAACGCGCGGATCGGTCACATGCATGGTGCCGAGAAGATAGGATGGGGCCGTATCTGCCTTTTCGATGCGCCAGAAATTGCCCTTGCCGTTCGGGATCGCTGCCGCTTCCTGTTCGATCTTGGCGAAGGCTTCAGGATCGGTCTTGCGCATGTCAACGAGAATGTCGCTGCCCGCGCAGGTGATCGTCTGCTCGGCGGCTTCCGCCTGGCTGAGCGACAGTAGAGTCACGAGCAGGATGGCAACGGCGGTGACATGCAGGGCGGCCAGCAGCCAGAGCAGCGCGTCGCCGGTCTTGCCCATCAGCGTGGCGGTGAGATTTTGAGGCTTTATCAGGCTGTGCATCGGTCCAATCCGGTTCTTTTTCGCTTATAGAACGGCGGTTTGGACGTCTGGTTAATGCCTATGGTTAACCATTTTCCTGCATCATGCACGTGGGTGAGCGTTGTCGTAGATCTCCAACAGTCTCGCCGTATCGACGCCGGTATAGACCTGTGTGGTGGAGAGGCTGGCATGGCCGAGCAGTTCCTGAATGGTGCGCAGATCCCCACCGCCGGCCAGAAGATGGGTGGCGAAGGAATGGCGCAACGCATGCGGGGTGGCGTTTTCCGGCAGGCCGAAAGCGCCGCGCAGCTTCTGCATTTCACGCTGGATGATGGCAGGCTGAAGCTTGCCGCCGCGTGCCCCGAGGAACATCGGTTCGTCCGCCGACAGGGCATAGGGGCAGAGCTTTTTGTATGTATCGACCGCTTCCGTCACCACTGCGAGCAGCGGCACGATCCGCGTCTTGTTGCCCTTGCCGGTGATGCGCAGGCTGCGCGCGCCGGGTGGGAAATCGGCCGGGGTAAGACCCAGTGCCTCGGAAATGCGCAGGCCACAGCCGTAAAGCAGCGACAGGACCGCAGCGTTGCGGGCGGCAATCCAGGGTTCTTCGTTCAACTGTGCCTCGGCCGTGGTGATCTTCAGCGCCTGACGGTCGGTCAGCGGCTTTGGCAGAGATTTCGGCTGTTTTGGCGCGCGCATTGCGGTGGCGCCGGCGGCATTGACGAGTCCCTTTTTCTGCAGGTGGTGCAGTAGCGAGCGCAGGCCCGCCAGATGCCGCCCAAGCGACCGCGCGCCGGCGCCCTCCTTGCGTCTATTGGCCAGAAAGGCGCGAAGATCAACGGGGCGCAGATCGGCAATATCGATTATGGAGGCTGGTTTGCCGATGTAGCCGGTCAGGAACGTCAGGAACTGACGCGTATCGCGCTCATAGGCCTCGACGGTGTTGTCGGAGAGGCGGCGCTCGCCTGCAAGCGCCTTCAGCCAGGCTTGGCGCTCGGCGAGCAGGTCGGGTTCGGCAAATGTCAGGATTTCGGTCACGCGGCGCTCCATTCCACAATTCGAAACTATGCGCTTATGGTCAGCATTTGGTTAAGAGGTGGACTTTGCGTGACGCGGCCACTACATCCGGGCGGTTTCCTTTTTCCTGTCGCCGGGGCATGGTCGCCACATCATGGCAAAAGATTCGTCCGATCTGTTTGGGGCTCTGTTCGACCCGCCGTCGCCCACGCGCACGGTGCCCGTTCTTGTGCCCATGCCGGCACCCGGGCCCTATAGCTACGCCGTGCCTGAAGATATGGTGGTGGAAACTGGTTCCGTCGTTCAGGTGCCGCTTGGCCCCCGGCAGGTGTTCGGCGTGGTGTGGGACGAAACCGGGGAGAAAGCTGTCGATCCGAAGAAGTTGCGGCCCATTACCAAGAGTTTCGAGTGCCCGCCTATGAAGACGGAAATGCGCCGCTTCGTGGACTGGGTCGCCGCCTATACGCTTTCTCCGCCCGGCCTCGTGGCACGCATGGCGTTGCGTGCGCCCGCCGCTTTCGATCCCGAACCGATGATCGAGGGGCTGCGGCTGACCGAAGGTAGGCCGGAGCGCCTGACCCCCGCCCGCGAACGGGTGATGGAGCTGGCGGCCGAAGCGCACGGCTGGACGAAGAGCGGGCTTGCCCACGCTGCAGGTGTTTCGACAAGCGTCATCGACGGGCTTGTCAAACAGGGCGTGTTCGAGACGATATTCCTGCCCGCGCCGCCAGTGGTGCCCGAGCCTGACCCCGATTATGTCGAGCCGCGTCTGGAAGGCCCTCAGAGACAGGCGGCATCGGAGATTCTCGAGGATGTGCGCAAGGGTGGATTTCATGTTTCCCTGATCGATGGCGTGACCGGCTCCGGCAAGACCGAGGTCTATTTCGAGGCCGTGGCCGAGACGCTCAGGCAAGGCAAGCAGGTCCTCATCCTGCTGCCCGAAATCGCGTTGACGGCGGCGTTTCTGGAGCGTTTCCAGGATCGTTTCGGCGCCAAGCCGGCCGAATGGCATTCGGACCTGTCGCCGCGTATGCGCGAAAAGGTCTGGCGGCAGGCAGTGACCGGCGAGGTGAAGGTGGTGGCTGGGGCACGTTCGGCGCTTTTCCTGCCGTTCGACAATCTTGGTCTTATTATTGTCGATGAGGAGCACGACCCCGCTTACAAGCAGGAAGATCGTGTCTTCTATAATGCCCGCGACATGGCGGTGGTGAGGGCGCGTATCGCCGAATTCCCCGTCGTGCTGGTTTCGGCCACGCCTTCGGTGGAAAGCCAAGTCAACGGCAGTTCGGGGCGTTACAACACCATTCACCTGCATACGCGTTTCGGCGATGCGGCAATGCCCGATCTGCATCTTGTCGATATGCGCCGCCATCCGCCGGAAAGGGGAGGGTTTCTGTCACCCGTTCTGCTGCGCGGAATCGGCAAGACGATCGAGAAGGGCGAGCAGGCGCTGCTGTTCCTCAATCGACGCGGTTATGCGCCGCTGACGCTGTGCCGCGTCTGCGGCCATCGTTTTCAGTGCCCACAATGTTCCAGCTGGCTGGTGGAGCATCGTTTCCGCAATCAGTTGCAGTGCCATCAGTGCGGCCATAACGAGCCGACGCCCGACCATTGCCCGGAATGCGGCACCTTCGATCATCTCGTGGCCTGCGGGCCGGGGGTTGAGCGCATCGCCGAAGAGGTGGAGAAACATTTCCCCGATGCCCGCACCATCGTGCTCTCTTCCGATCTCATGGGCGTCAAGCGGTTGCGGTTGGAGCTGGAGGCGATCGTCAAAGGCGAGGCGGATATCGTCATCGGCACGCAGCTCGTCGCCAAGGGGCATAACTTCCCGCTGATGACGCTCGTTGGCATCGTCGATGCCGATCTCGGCCTTGCCAATGGCGACCCGCGTGCGGCGGAGCGAACCTTCCAGCTGCTTTCGCAGGTGACGGGTCGCGCCGGACGGACGGGGCGCAAGAGTCATGGCCTGCTCCAGACCTATCAGCCGCAGCATCCGGTTATGCAGGCGATCGTCTCCGGTGACGCCTCGGCTTTTTACGAGAGGGAGATCGTGGAGCGCGAAAAGGCTGTCCTGCCGCCCTTCGGACGGCTTGCCTCGATCATCGTATCAGCCGATACGCGCGCAGAGGCGGAGACACATGCGCGTGGATTGCGGGCTGCGGCCCCGCAGGTAACCGGCATCATGCTGCTTGGCCCGGCGGAAGCGCCGCTCGCGCTCATCCGCGGCCGCCATCGCTTCCGGTTGCTGGTGCACGGGCGACGCAACTCCGACATGCAATCGTTCCTGCAAACGCTTCTGGCAAATGGCCCTAAAGAGCGCGGCAGCGTGCATGTTCAGCTGGATATCGATCCGCAAAGTTTCCTTTGAACTTTAGCAAAGAAGGGCTTTTTCCTGCTGTCATGACCGTGTCATAACGCCAGCGGGAAACAGAATGATTTGGGGAACGATATGGAGTTTTATTTTCCGACCGAGTTCGGCGAACAATTGGCCTTCGGCGCGGCGGTGGTATCAGCCATCATCGGGCTGTTTTTCATGTTCGCACCCGGCTTGACGCTTCGCGCTTTCGGTCTGCTGCCCGCCGGCGAACGTCGGGATGGCTATGCGCTGGTGCGCTCGTCGCTTGCCGGCTTTTATCTGGGCCTCGGCGCCGCCGCCCTGCTTCTCGCCCAGCCCATGGTCTATCTCGCCTTCGGTGCGGCATTCGGCCTCAGCGTCTTCGGCGGGATACTCTCCATCCTCTCGGATGGTGGCGCAACCATGCGGAATCTCTTACTTCTGGTTGTGCACTTTCTGCTCGCCGCACTCTCGTTGAGCTACGTGTTCGGGCTGGTGTGAAGCCGGGTTTTTGCCTTTTGTGCCGCACAGGCACCGCATCCTGAGCGAAATCGGAAAATTTAACGCATTCCCCCTTGCCCAAACGGCGCTTTCCGCTATTACGCGTGTTGCGAGTCCCGGCATCCTATGCTAGACGGACCGCGAAATTGGGAAAAGGCAGGGGGGAATTCCGGTCTTTTTCGGGGAAATTGAAACGATTTCAAGAATTTGATGCGGTGGAGCCCCATCGCTGATGGTCTTGGACGATTAGCAGGGAAAAAGTGCCCGTGGCAGAGACCTCCCAGGGAACATCCGGTGTAGCGGAAAGGTATGCGTCGTCGCTTTTCGAGCTTGCTTTGGAAGCGGGTACGGTCGAAGCGGTTCAGGCCGAACTGGACAAGTTTGGCGCACTTCTCGACGAAAGTGACGATTTGAAGCGTCTGGTTGCGAGTCCGGTGTTCTCCGCCGAGGACCAGTTCAAGGCAATCACCGCTATTTGCGAAAAGGCCGGCATCACCGGTCTTGCGCTGAATTTCCTCAAGGTTGTTGCGAATAACCGCCGTCTCTTCGCCGTTCCCGGCATGATCCGCGCCTACCGCACCATTGCTGCCGCCCATCGCGGCGAAATTACCGCCGAGGTCACCTCGGCACATGCGCTCGACGAGGCGCAGGAAACTGAACTGAAGGCGGCGCTGAAGAGCGTTACCGGCAAGGATGTGGCGGTTTCCGTTACCGTCGATCCCTCGATCCTCGGTGGTCTGATCGTCAAGGTCGGCTCCCGCCAGATCGATACGTCTCTTCGCACCAAACTTTCCACCCTTAAGCTTGCACTGAAAGAGGTTGGCTGATGGATATCCGCGCCGCGGAAATTTCCGCAATTCTGAAAGATCAAATCAAAAATTTCGGCAACGAGGCGGAAGTCTCGGAAGTCGGCCAGGTGCTTTCCGTCGGTGACGGTATTGCTCGCGTTTACGGTCTCGACAATGTTCAGGCTGGTGAAATGGTCGAGTTTCCGGGCGGCATCCGCGGCATGGCGCTCAACCTCGAAGCCGACAATGTCGGTGTGGTTATCTTCGGTTCCGACCGTGACATCAAGGAAGGCGACACCGTAAAGCGGACTGGCGCTATCGTTGACGTTCCCGTTGGTCCGGAACTGCTGGGCCGCGTCGTTGACGCGCTCGGCAACCCGATCGACGGCAAGGGCCCGATCAACGCCGCCAAGCGTTCGCGCGTTGACGTCAAGGCTCCCGGCATCATTCCGCGCAAGTCGGTTCACGAGCCGATGTCGACCGGCCTCAAGGCCATCGATGCGCTCATCCCGGTTGGTCGCGGCCAGCGCGAGCTTGTCATCGGCGACCGCCAGACCGGCAAAACCGCAATCATTCTCGACACGATCCTGAACCAGAAGGCCATTCACGACAATGGTCCTGACGGCGACAAGCTTTATTGCGTCTACGTCGCTATCGGTCAGAAGCGTTCGACCGTTGCCCAGTTCGTGAAGGTTCTGGAAGAGCGCGGCGCGCTACAGTACTCGATCATCGTTGCTGCGACCGCTTCCGATCCGGCTCCGATGCAGTACCTGGCACCGTTTGCCGGTTGCGCCATGGGCGAATACTTCCGCGACAACGGCAAGCACGCCCTCATCGGTTACGACGATCTTTCCAAGCAGGCCGTTGCTTACCGTCAGATGTCGCTTCTGCTGCGCCGTCCTCCGGGCCGCGAAGCTTATCCGGGCGACGTTTTCTACCTCCACTCCCGTCTTCTCGAGCGCGCTGCAAAGCTCTCCGACGAAATGGGCGCCGGCTCGCTGACAGCTCTGCCTGTCATCGAAACCCAGGGTAACGACGTTTCGGCCTTTATTCCGACCAACGTGATCTCGATCACCGACGGCCAGATCTTCCTTGAAACCGACCTGTTCTATCAGGGTATCCGTCCGGCTGTTAACGTCGGTCTGTCGGTTTCGCGCGTTGGCTCTGCCGCCCAGATCAAGGCGATGAAGCAGGTTGCCGGCTCGATCAAGGGTGAACTCGCCCAGTATCGCGAAATGGCCGCCTTCGCCCAGTTCGGTTCGGACCTCGATGCCTCGACGCAGCGCCTGCTGAACCGCGGTGCACGCCTGACCGAACTTCTGAAGCAGCCGCAGTTCTCGCCGCTCAAGACGGAAGAACAGGTTGCGGTGATCTTCGCCGGCGTCAACGGTTACCTCGACAAGGTTCCGGTCGCACAGGTCGGCAAGTTCGAGCAGGGTCTGCTCTCCTACCTCCGGTCGGAAGGCAAGGCGATCCTCGACACCATCCGCACGGAAAAGGCTATCAGCGACGATACCAAGGGCAAGCTCAAGGGCGCTCTTGATAGTTTCGCCAAGTCTTTCTCTTAAATCAGGGCTCTTTTACTCGGACGGATAACGGATGCCTTCACTAAAGGATCTGAAAAACCGCATTGCCTCCGTAAAGGCGACGCAGAAGATTACCAAGGCGATGAAAATGGTCGCCGCGGCGAAGCTTCGGCGCGCCCAGGAAGCTGCGGAGGCCGCCCGGCCTTATTCTCAGCGCATGAGCGCCGTTCTTGCCAACATCGCGAATGCGGTCGAGGCGGACGTTGCTCCGGCGCTGATGACCGGCACCGGCAAGAACGACGTGCATCTGCTCGTCGTCTGCACGGCTGAGCGTGGTCTTTGCGGCGGTTTCAACTCGCAAATCGCCCGTTTTGCCCGCGATCACGCCCGCAAGCTGATTTCGGAAGGCAAGACGGTCAAGATCATCACGGTCGGCAAGAAGGGTTACGACGCCCTGCGTCGCGAATTTGCAGCCAACATCATCGAGCGCATCGAGCTGCGCGACGTGAAGAAGGTTGGTTTCGAAAATGCCGACCAGATCGCGAAGAAGGTGATCTCGCTCTTCAACGCCGGTGAGTTCGATGTCTGCACGCTGATCTATTCGGAATTCAAGTCCGTCATCAGCCAGATCCCGACCGGCCTGCAGCTCATTCCGGCCGCAACGCCTGTTGTGGAAGAGGATGCAGCAACGCAGAACGCTGTCTATGAATATGAGCCGGATGCGGCTTCTATTCTGGAAGACCTTATTCCGCGCAACATTTCGGTTCAGGTTTTCCGGGCTCTGCTCGAAAACGTTGCCGGTGAAATGGGCGCCAAGATGAGCGCGATGGATAACGCAACGCGCAATGCCGGTGAGATGATCAACAAGCTGACGCTGTCCTACAACCGTCAGCGTCAGGCTCAGATCACCAAGGAACTCATTGAAATCATTTCGGGCGCGGAAGCGCTCTGAGGTAAGGAAAGAGGGTAAGGATAATGGCTAAGGCAGCTACCCCCAAGAAAACCGCAGCGGTGAACGGCGCGGGCAAGGTTACCCAGGTTATCGGCGCTGTTGTCGACGTGGCGTTCGAAGGCGAACTGCCTCCGATCCTGAACGCGCTCGAAACCGAGAACAACGGCAACCGCCTGGTTCTGGAAGTCGCGCAGCACCTCGGTGAAAACGTCGTTCGCACGATCGCCATGGACTCGACCGAAGGTCTGGTTCGCGGTCAGAGCGTTTCGAACACCGGCGCTCCGATCTCCGTTCCGGTTGGTCCGGAAACGCTCGGCCGTATCATGAACGTCATCGGCGAGCCGGTTGACGAAGCTGGTCCGATCGTGACCGCTTCCAAGCGCGCCATCCACCAGGACGCTCCTGCTTACGTCGAACAGTCGACCGAAGCACAGATCCTCGTCACCGGCATCAAGGTCGTCGACCTTCTGGCTCCTTACGCCAAGGGTGGTAAGATCGGCCTGTTCGGCGGCGCCGGCGTTGGCAAGACCGTTCTCATCATGGAACTCATCAACAACGTTGCCAAGGCACACGGTGGTTACTCGGTATTCGCCGGCGTTGGTGAGCGTACCCGTGAAGGTAACGACCTCTACCACGAAATGATCGAATCGAACGTCAACAAGCTCGGTGGCGGCGAAGGCTCCAAGGCTGCGCTGGTTTACGGCCAGATGAACGAACCGCCGGGCGCCCGCGCTCGCGTCGCTCTGACCGGTCTGACGATCGCTGAAAACTTCCGCGACGAAGGCCAGGACGTTCTGTTCTTCGTGGACAACATCTTCCGCTTCACTCAGGCTGGTTCGGAAGTGTCGGCTCTGCTCGGCCGTATTCCTTCGGCCGTGGGTTATCAGCCGACGCTGGCAACCGACATGGGCCAGATGCAGGAACGCATCACCACCACGACCAAGGGTTCGATCACCTCGGTTCAGGCCATTTACGTCCCCGCCGACGACTTGACCGACCCGGCTCCTGCTACCTCGTTCGCCCACCTGGACGCCACGACGGTTCTGTCGCGCTCGATCGCTGAAAAGGGCATCTACCCGGCCGTTGACCCGCTCGACTCCACCTCGCGCATGCTCGATCCGATGATCGTCGGCGAAGAACACTATGAAGTGGCTCGTAAGGTTCAGTCGACCCTTCAGCGCTACAAGGCTCTTCAGGACATCATCGCCATCCTCGGCATGGACGAACTGTCGGAAGAAGACAAGCTGACGGTTGCCCGCGCCCGTAAGATCGAGCGCTTCCTGTCGCAGCCGTTCTTCGTTGCCGAAGTCTTCACCGGTTCGCCGGGCAAGCTCGTTGCGCTCGAAGATACGATCAAGGGCTTCAAGGGCCTGGTCAATGGTGAATATGACAGCCTGCCGGAAGCTGCCTTCTACATGGTCGGTTCGATGGAAGAAGCCATTGAAAAGGCCAAGAAGCTGGCTGCCGAAGCTGCCTGATCATGAATTGGCGGGCGCGTGGTTCAGCCGCGCGCCTTGCCGACAATGGTGGCGAAACCGATAAGGCTTTGTCGGCGTTGTAACAGACAAGTCCGTGACGCCCGCGTAATTGAAAAGAAGTGAATAGCCATGGCTGACAGTTTCAAATTCGATCTCGTTTCCCCGGAGCGTCTGCTCGTTTCCGAAACGGTTACGGAAGTCGTCATCCCGGCCACGCTGGGTGAAATGACCGTTCTGGCCAACCATGCGCCGACGATGACCACGATCAAGCCGGGTCTGGTAACGGTGAAGTTCGCTTCTGGTGAAACGCATAAATATGTCGTCTTCGGTGGCTTCGCCGATATTCTCCCGACGGGCTGCACGCTTCTTGCCGAATCCGCTGTTTCGGCCGATGACATGTCTCCCGACACGTTGCAGCGTCGCATCGATGCGGCCAAGGCCGAAATCGAAGAAGGCAATCATCACCACGAGCATCTGACGAAGCTTGAAAAGCACCTTTACGAACTGACGAACCTGCATGAGGTTCTCGTCGCTGCTTGAAAGCACCGGGCGGGTTCGAAAGAATGACTGCCCACAAAAAATCCGAACCAGAAAGCGGCCGTCTCGGTCGCTTTTTTGTTTTGACCTGCTGCTTAACGGGTCAGCGAGTACGATTGCCTTCGTCCTCCTCAGCCTGCCCACATAAGCTTCAAAATCACGTTGACCGGTGCATCAATTATTCGTCTACGGAACATGAGTCTAGCAAAGGCGCGCTTCAACGATTGCGTTTCAACCGGGCAGCCTCGGAAACCGATTCCGATTTTCAGAGCTTTCGGTTAGATGTGATATCCCGAAGAAATGCTGCTCGGGTGCGCAACACGAAGCAGATTTGGTGATGGAGGAGTGATCGGCGTGTCGGCAAAAGCGAGCTACAGAGGGGTCGCGAGAACCGCGTTGCGGTCAGGGACCCTGATCGAGGGCGATAGAGCGGTGCCCGAGGAAGTGCCGGTTGCTTTTTCCTATGGTGGCAGCACCCATGCCGTGATGATGGCCAGCCCCGCAGATCTTGTCGATTTTGCAGTCGGATTTAGTCTGACGGAAGGCATCATATCCACACGGGCGGAAATCCGGTCAATCGAGGTGATCGAGGCGGGGCAGGGCTTCGACGTTCAGGTGGATTTGCAGGATGCCAATGCGGATGCGCTCAGGGCGAGACGGCGGCATATGGCAGGCCCTGTCGGCTGCGGTCTTTGTGGCATCGAATCGATAGAACAGGCGGTCCGAGTGGTCCCGGTCCTGAGCGGCTCTGAACTCTCCGTCTACGGGGATGATATTGTTGCTGCGATGAAAGCACTGAATGAAGCGCAAAGCCTTAATCGCGAAACGAGAGCGGTTCACGGCGCGGGTTTCTACAATCCTCAAAAGGGGCTGCTTGCTGTTCGTGAAGACGTCGGTCGCCATAATGCGCTCGACAAGCTTGCAGGTGCAGTTGTCAATGCAGGCCTGCCGCCGAATGCTGGCATTGTGGTTGTGACCAGCCGCCTGTCGGTAGAAATGGTCCAAAAGACCGCCATCCTTGGCAGTCCCATTCTGGCGGCGATTTCCGCGCCCACCGCGCTCGCCATCGAAACCGCTGAAAGCTCGGGTATCACCCTTGTCGCACTCGTGCGGGGTGAAGATTTTGAGATCTTCACCAGGGCGGATCGTATCATTTTATGACGTAGAGGCCGCCGCTACCGACGGCCTTCAGACTTCAAAGAGACCCTTAGAACTCCGCCCATTCGGCTGCTGCGTTTCCATGAGACCTTGGTAAAGCAGCATATCGCGGTTGCGGCACCGGCAGCCTGGTGAGGACGGCTGGCTTGTCGACGGGGCGTGCGGGTGACGCGTCGTGCGCGACTCTGAACTGCCGCAGCAATTCATGCAGATTTTCCGCTTCTGTAGCGAGCCCGTGGCTGGCGGCGGTGGTTTCTTCTACCATCGCAGCGTTTTTCTGGGTGGCCTGATCCATAACGTTGACAGCCTGATTGATCTCCCTGAGACCGTTCGCCTGTTCGCGGGATGCTTCAACGATGGCCGAGACATTAGTGTCGATCTCGCCCATCTGCGACTGGATGTCCCGCAGGGCGTCGCCGGTTCTGCCCACCAGATCCACGCCGTTGGAGACCTGCTCGCGAGAGGTGTTGATGAGGGATTTGATCTCCTTGGCGGCAACGGCGGATCGCTGTGCGAGTTCCCGGACCTCCTGTGCGACGACGGCGAACCCCTTGCCCGCTTCCCCGGCGCGCGCTGCTTCAACGCCCGCATTGAGGGCCAAGAGATTGGTCTGGAAAGCGATGTCGTCTATAACGCCAATGATATTGGTGATCTCGCCCGAGGACCTCGAAATCGCATCCATGGCGGAAATTGCCTGCTGAACGATGTCGCCGGAATGCTCGGCATGTTCTCTTGTCCGCAGCACCAGTTTACCGGCCTCACCTGCGCGGTGGCTTGCATCGGTTACGGTGGTGGTGATCTCCTCCAGCGCCGCAGCGGTCTCCTCCAGTGAGGCGGCTTGCTGTTCGGTGCGTTGCGAGAGCTGATCGGCGGCGATGCGGATTTCGCCGGATCCGGATGCGATTGTCGAGGCATTATGCGCGATCGTCTGCATCGTGGCCTGCAGCTTGGCGACGACCTCGTTGAAATCTGCCCGCAGTTTTTCCATGCTGGGCACGAAGCTGTTGTCGAGGCGTTGTACAAGGTCGCCTTCGGCCAGCGCCCGCAGGGCATCTGCAAGCATGCGAATGGCGCTCATGCGCGGTGTGACGTCGGTGGCAAATTTCACCACCTTCACCACTTTACCGGTTTCATCGACAACCGGATTATAGGCGGCCTGGATCCATATTTCCTTGCCGTTCTTCCCGTAGCGGACAAACTCGTCCGAGATGAATTCGCCTGATGCCAGTCGTTGCCAGAAATTTGCATAGGCGGGCGAGGCGGCATAGGCAGGATCACAGAACATGCGGTGGTGCCTGCCCTCGATTTCCTTGAGGTCATAGTTCACCGCAGCGCAGAAGTTTGGATTGGCGGTGATGATCGTACCGTCAGGAAAGAACTCAATGGTGGCTTGCGAGCGGGAGAGCGCCTCCAGTTTGCCCGCATCTTCCGCGGCCGTGATCTTTTTTGCGGTGATATCTGTTGCGATCTTGACCACTTTATAGGGCTTGCCCGAACGGAAAACCGGGTTGTAGGAGGCCTCGATCCAGATCACCGAGCCGTCCTTGCGGATACGGCGGAATTCCCTGGCCTGAAACTCGCCCCGGGCGAGAGAGTCCCAGAATTCCTGATAGGCGCGAGACGCGGCAAGCTCGCTGTCGCAGAATATGCGGTGGTGCTTACCGACGATCTCGGTGAGATCGTAACCCAGTGCCGCGCAGAAATTCTTATTTGCGGTGAGGATATTACCTTTGAGATCGAATTCGATGACCGCCTGCGATCTTGATATCGCATCGAGCATATTTCTACTGTCTGCGCTTTTTCCTAACCCCAGCATTACAAGTCCCCCAAAGTCAGCCCACGGCGCGGCAAGCCGCAAAGAAGATGCGGTCCACGCCATATCACGTTGAACAACGAACAGGTTTTGCCGCCGAAGGCAGCAATGCAGGCACTTCTCTATGTTGGCCCTGGGTCAGGTATCCGCCCGCGTAATAGGCTTACCGGCGCGGTACTGATCTATGGCGATAATATTAGATATCTATAATATTAAAATGTTCTTATTTAATAAAATGCGTGAAAGAAAAAACAAAACCGCCGGCAGGTGCTCCGGCGGTCTGGATTGTTCCTTATCATTCTTCAGCGAGGCCTGCGCAGACCTTGTCAGGCCGCGAGATCTTCCGCTTCAGTGCCCTTGAACATTTTCGCAAGGTTCAGGAAGCAGATCATGCCATGTTCGTTGGCGATGATCCCTTCGGAATAGGACTTGTCGAAGGAGGCTGAAATTTCGGGAACCGGCTGGACCTGGTTTGCCGGGATCGTCAGAATGTCTGAAACGCGATCCACCAGCATGCCGATGACCATGTTATGCACTTCGGCCACTACGATTGCACTGCGCTCATTGGCAACGGTGCTTTTCATGCCGAGTTTGTGAGCCAGATCGATGATCGGGATAACAGAGCCGCGCAGGTTCATGACGCCGATGACGTCTTTCGGTGCGTGGGGAATGGGCGTCGAAGGCGCCCAGCCGCGGATTTCGCGAATGGTCGTCGTCTTCACGCAGAATTCCTGATCATGCAGGCGGAATGCGATGATTTCGAGCGTCTCACCGCCAAAATTGGTAGAGTTAATCATTGCCATCAGAATTCTTCCCAATGCTCGCTGTGGAGGCCGGCGCAAGTGCACCGACACTTGCAATGCGAATTTGGCGTTCTGCCTGGTGCCTGAACAGCCGGAAACAATATTTCCGTCTTCAATGGAAGATTCCTAGCATGAGATGGTTTCGCAAACCTAAATGCGAACCATCTCAATACTCTTTCTCGTAAAATATGCCTGCTGCGCCTTCGCCATCGCCGCCCGCTTCCCCGCGCAGCTTCACACCGCGTCCTACGTCGAGATTGATGATGGCTTTTGCGCCGGATTCGCCGCTTTGCTGCAGCTCCAGATAGGTTCTTTCGTTCAGGTATTTACCGGCGGAAACACGGGCCTGTCCTTCGGAATCGGTCGAAATATCAAGATCATCGACGCCGAGATTGCTTCTGAGCTTGTCGAACAGCGATGTGGAACGCCCGCCGGCCAGTTGAGCGGCGGCATCCGCCAACCGCGCGATCTGCAGCGCGGATAGTTTTGACATGGACTGGCCGAAGATCAGCTGTGCCATCACCTCATCCTGTGGCAGAGCGGGAGCCGAGGAGAACGCAAAGGTCGGATCGTTGGCAGTACCGGAAACAGATACGGTGATGGTCGTTGAACCAACTGTTGAGTCCGCCTTCATGTCGAGGACTGGAACGAGGCCGCCACCGAAACTGATATTTCCCGTCGTGAAATCAAGGCGGCGAGTGAGGATTTCAAGCCTGCCCCGACGCATTTCGAAGCCGCCGGAAATGACCGGAACCGCTGCCGTGCCACGGATCGTCAGATTGCCGGTCAGTTCTGCATCGATACCCCGACCGCGCACGAATATACCGCTCGGTGCATTGACCTGCAGATCGAGATTGATGGTGGACGAGCTCCCGCTTCCGCCCTGATCGGCTCCAAGCGCCTTGGCCTGCGCGCGTACCTTGGGTGGTGCGTTCTTGTGCTTGACGTCGATCTCCGTCAGTGAAGCCGGCAGCTTCTCCGGAATGGTGATGGCGCTTCTGTCCAGCGTCAGGTTGCCGCCCAGCACGGGGGAACTCAGCAACGGGCCTTTCAGCGTCAGCGTGCCGCTCACCACTGTCGTTACCAGCGTGCCGTCGTTGTAACCGGCGCGATTAAGCGTAATCGATATATCGGCAGGGAAACCCGAACCACCGGTTATGCCGACGCTGCCGGTTCCCGAGATCGTTCCACCGCCTGCCAGCCTGCCGGTCAATCGGGAGATGACGGCACGATCACGGTCGAAGGTGATGGTGGCGCCCAGATCGTTAATGGTGAGGTTTCGGCGCACGTCGGTCAGGCGCGTGCCATCAGTGGTGATGCTGCCGCTAATGACAGGTGCGGAAGCGCTGCCGGAAATCTTCACGTCGATGGCGGCGGTGCCATTCACATCGAGGCCCTGCGCTGCTGTTTGTGCCGCGACGGCTGAGAAAGGCAGTCTGCCGGAAAACGCCATCGAAAGCGGACGATTGCCGGCGATACCGAGCGAGCCGCCGCCTGAAAGCGCCATGCCGCCCTGACCGGAGACATTCGTGTCGATCTGCAGGGTGCCACCGGAAAATTGACCGTTCGCCTTGATGCCGAGGGCGGCGAGACCCGCCGCGCGCGTCTGCGCGACCTCGGCATTTACCCAGTTGAGATTATAGTCGACCGCAGGGTTCGATGCCGCACCCTTGGCCTTCACCGTGCCGGAGATGCTGCCCGCCGCATCCAGTCCGGTGGCAAAGGCATTTGCGAGACTTGCGGGCAGCGAACGGATATCGGCATTGATATCAAGCGTCGACCCGGCGGTGCCGTTGACCTCGACACGTCCTTCGCCCGTGATGATGGTCAAATCGGAGATCCGGGCCGTACCGTTCTGGATGGCAATGGTGGTGGGTTTTTCAAGGCGCACGGTAATGCCCTTGGGCGCGGCGGAAAAGGCGTCGAGTCTTACCGTCATGGGCGATCCGCCCGTCTCGGCGCTGCCATTCACCACCAGCGGTGCGTTGTCGTAACGCGCGTTGACGTTGAACTGCGTCGTTGTGCCGGAATGACCGATTGTGGCTTTCAGGTCAGATATCGCAGCCGCGCCGGCATTGACGGTATCGGCGTTGACCTTGCCGTTGATGGCGATTGCCTGAAGGTCGTCTATTGAAATATCGGCTGCCAACCCGGAGATCGTTGTCGTGCCCTGACGGATGCTGCTGCCATTGGCTTTGATCGTCGCGGCGATCCGGCCATTGGCGTTGCTAAGGGCGATGTCGCCGGCAATATCGCCATCCGCCTGCTGCGCAGCGAGAGCGGCGAGTAGCGCAAGGTCGGGAAAGTTGAAGGAAAGATTGCCGGATGGCAAAAACTGCTGCGAGAATTGCAGTTGTCCGTTCAAGATATTCCGGCCTACCGCCACGCGCAGCTCGGGAATCGCAGTGCCGTTTTCGGTTTGCACCAATTCGGCAATGGCATCGATCTTCTGTCGGTCAAGGCTGCCGCTGGCCGTAAGTTTCGCCTGAGGAGCGGCGGGATCGGCCTTGCCTGTCGCATTGACTTGCAACGATTCAAGCGTACGTCCGGCAAGGATTGCGCTCTCGGAAGTCAGGGTCACGTTGAAATCTGGCGCTGCCAGCGCGCCGGTGGCCTCGATCGCAAAATCGGCGACGCCCTTTGCCTGTGGCGTCAACTTTTCAAGAGCGAGAAATTTACCCGTCAGGCTGGCGCTCAATGCATCGTTTTCGAGGCCGGCATTGCCTGTCGCCTCGATCGTTCCCGACTTGACGACGAGGTTTTCAACGCTGGTGCGTCCACCGATGGTCACGTCGATATCACCCTGGAGGGAGATGGTGGTGTCGAACTTTTCCGCGAGAGCCGGTGGAAGGGTAGCGGGCAGTGCGAAGAGCTGCACGCTGGAGGTGAGGCGGTTGCCGGTAAGGTCAAAACTGCCGTTCAGTGTTCCGCCAACGCTGGCGCTTTCAAGCGTCGCGCTGTCAAAGCCGATGGCGGATGGGCTCAGGCGGAGCGGTGCATTGATGGTGAGCGGCGCACGCACCAGCCGATCAATATCCGGGCTGACAAAGGACGATTGCGCTACGGAGAGAGCGGTGGCGATTGTGCCGCTCCGGTCAGCGATATTGAGATCAGCGCTTTGCGCCGTCAGTTTGACGTCGTCCAGCCTGCCTTGCGGCAAAGAGAGGCTGCGCAGGGAAACGGTTGTGTCAAGATGTGCGGCGTCTGCCCCACCCTTTAACGAAAGATCGAGGCCGTTGATGAGGGCCTGCACCTCCCCATCGCTCAGCGGCCAGCGAAAATCGACGGGCCCGGCTGTGCCGATGAGGTTGGCGGCAAGGTCGTTCTGGCCGTTCGGATCAATGGTGCCGGAGGCCGTCAGCAGCAGGGTGCCGGTTTCCAGTGTACTGCTGCCGATTTCGATGCGCCCCTGTGGGGAAAGGGTGGCGTTTGCGTCGAGCTTCGTCTCACCGGCAAAAAGCTGCCGGAAGGCGGGCGGCAGAAGCAGATCGGGTTGGCCGCCACCCGCAACTTCGATGCGGCGGGTGCCATCCTCCGCGAGGAGGTGCCGGCCGGTGACGTTGACGACAGGGTTACCAGCGACGTTGCCGCGCATGCTGCCGGTCCAGTTTGAAAGCGGTCCTTCGCCGTTAAGGTCGATGGCGACCGCAGGTGTGCCGGGCAGAGACAGCAGCGTGGCAAGAAGTCCGCCCTCAGGCTCCCGCATCTCAGCTTTCAGCTTCAGGACATTTTCGTTGGGAAGAAATGCGATGTCGGCGTTAACGGCCGCATCCGGGGCATTCAGCCGGTGGGCCGTGAGCGACAGTCTGATATCGTCGCTGGCGGCCTTGAGGTTGCCTTCGGCCGTCAGTTCAAAGGGGCGGCCGAGAAGGGGCTGGCCGAGACGAATATCGGGAAAGCTGAAATTGTCGATCGCTATTTCAATCGGCAGAGAGGAACTGCCGGAGCTTTTGCTCATCGTTTCCTCCACCGGAACCGGTTGGCGCTGGACATCGATCGACCCCGCCGATACCCGGTCCGCATGGAAGGTGCCGGCAAGAAGCGAGAAGGGTGACCAGTCGACGGCGATCTGGTTCACGCGGGCATAAGGGCCCTGCCGATCCGAAAGAGTGACGTTGTCGAGCCTCAGATGCCCCGTCAAAAGCCCGCTGGGCGGAGAAATCTCGATTATCTGATCGGGTGTCGATACAAGCGATGAAATCTGCTTTGCGGCTATTCTCGCGCCCATCGGCGTAAAACCGACGAAAAAGGCTGCAAGCAACAGAAGTACCACGCCGCACAAGGCAGCGTAGCCCAGCCATTTCAGCAATCGAATCAACGTTTTCATAAAAGGTAATCTACACTCTGTTGCAAGGGTGTTCGACTGCGGCGTTTAAAAAGACTGACCGATGCCAGCATAAATGCCGAAACTGTTGCCGCCATCGTATTTGTCGAGCGGCGTGGCGACATCCAGACGCAGAGGCCCGAAGGGTGTCGCGTAACGCAGCCCGATGCCGGCGCCAGCCCGAATGTCGGAAAAGTCCGGGGTCACGTCTTCCGAGACCACACCCGCATCGATAAAAGGCACGATACCGATCGTGTCGGTGACCTTGATGCGGGCTTCAATGGAGCCAACGACATAGGAGCGACCGCCGGTCGCGTCGCCTGCCGCATTATAAGGCGATATTTCCTGATAGCTATAGCCGCGCACCGACCCGCCGCCCCCGGCATAAAAGCGGCGGGTGGTGGGGATGTCCTGCAGGTCGCTTCCGCCGACGAGCACGCCGCCCGACAGTTTTCCGGCCATGATCAGCCTGTCTTCCGCGCCCAGCCCCTTGTACCCGGTAATCGAACCTTCGAAAGAGGAGAAGAAGGTGCCGTTCAGGGCCTCATAGCTGGGCTTGGCGGCCACCGATGCACGAAAGCCTTCGGTCGGGTTGAGCTTGTCGTCGCGGGTATCGCGAACGAATTCCAGCGGAATGGACGTGGTAAGATATTCGTTCTTTCCGAAGGCGTCGTCTGTATCGGCCCACTGCACCTCCAGGCCCGCGGCAGCCGTGTCGGTATCGTTTAGTTCATAACTGAAACCGGCAGTCCCAGTCAGCGTCTTGGCTTCGTAGGTGTCCGGATGCTCGGTCTTGGCAATCAGGCTGGTCTTGAATGTCGTGCGGGGATTGAACATTCCGGGCTTCGTAAAGGTAATGCCCGCCGAATAGTCCATGCCTTCCACGCTCGATGCCTCTGCAATGCGCGAGACCGAGCCCTCGATGCGCAGCGATTCGGCCTGGCCGAACAGGTTTCTGTGGCCCCAGTAGCCCTGAAGACCAATGCCTTCGGTGGTGGAATATTGTGCGCCGACGCCGAAATAGCGGTGCTTGCCTTCGGACACTTCGATGGTCAACGGAATGGTGCCGTCGCGGGCGAGCGTTCCTGCCTCCTTGATCGTCAGGCTGGAAAAAACACCGAGCTGGCGCAGGCGATCGGCGGCCTTGCGCAGTTTTTCCGGCGAATAGGGCTCGCCGCCATTGAGGCGCGAATAGCGGCGGATGAAATCCCCATCGACGGTTTTTTCACCGGTGACGGTGACCGTGCCGAGTGGGGCGACGGGGCCGCCTTCGGCCGCCATGGTGATGTCGACAGTGTTTGTCGCGTGGTTTGCAACGGCCTCGCGTTTCGTCAGCTTGGCAAGCGGGCGGCCTTCGGCCTTCAGATCATCGATCAGCTTGTTGCCGGCGCGGATGATCGCCAGGGAGCCCGCATCGCCGCCCGTCGTCAGGCCGTATTCCTCGAGATCGCGGCCTGTGACGTCGCCTTCGAGACGGATATTGCCGAGTGTGAATTTGGGACCGGGCGTAACGGTTATGATCACGGGAACGGGCGCGCTATGGTCGAAAACCGGGTTGGGCGGCAGGTCGTCGACATTCCTCCCGGCCACGGTGACATTGACAATACCGCCATAGCGGGCGTTTTCATAAAGCGCTGCAATCAGCCTGTCCCTGTCGTCCCTTGCCTTTATCAGGAGTCCGAGATCGCCTGAGGCAGGCTTGTCCTTGTCGGCCAAAAGAAGGGAACTGTTTTCGAGGCTGTCCGTCAGGGATTTGTCGGCGTCGGGAGCGTTGAGCGTGACGGCATATTTGACGGGGTTGATAACCTCGACCTCCGGTTCTTCCGAACCCCACAGGCGCATGCCGAACAGTTTAAAGGCGAAGGCATCACGCGTAAAAGCCGGATACAGGGCGAACGTCACAGCAACCGCAAGCGCGGTGCCAGCTTTCCGATACGCAATACCTGTCTTCGGGTTAGTTCGTGTTCTTCGCATAAGCTGCTTTATGGTTGAGCCTTTATTGTCGCCCTAACCCGTTTCCTCTCCGTTAACATTGCAATTTAATCATAAATAAACGGCTTTGAGGACCCTCGGCACATGTTTTGCAGCCCATAACGCAAAAAGCCCCGGATGACCGGGGCTTCTGTGCAACGGTATTTCGCGAAGCGATTAGCGGCAACGTGCCGTGTAACGCTGGCCGTACTGGTCGCGGTAATAGCAATAGCCCGGCTCGGAAGCGTTGCCAATCAAAGCACCACCGACGCCACCGATCGCTGCGCCAACGGCTGCGCCACGAACGTTGCCAGTGACCGCGCCACCGATAACGGCGCCGGAAACGGCACCAATCGAAGCACCCTTTTCAGTCTGCGTGCAGCTTGCAAGCGACAGGCCGACCAGCGCAAATATGATTGCCTTTTTCATGAAACTCTCTCCAACGTTACAATGAGCTCTTTGGCTCGGTAGGCGTCCCATATTTATCTGCGGCGACTGCTACCTCCGACCGCCACAGATAACTAACAATTCGATGTCGTTTAGGGAAGCCTCCACTTAAGGCATTCCTCCGAGCGTAAATCGATTGTGCCCCAAACAACGGCGCGGCGCAAAAAAGGTTCCAAAAATCCGCTTTTTTGATGTGAATCAATTTTGCGCTTTTCATGAGCGGCTATAAACGGTTTATTGGAATGGTTCAAAACAACGGCGAATTGACGCAGTGGCGGCTAAAATAGCCCGGAAGGGTTGACGGTCCCGGCAACGAGGCAGAGAACGAGCTGGTCAATTCTGGAGCATGGCATGGACTTCGAGGCATTTTTCACGACGGAACTGCAAAGCCTGCATTCTGAGGGACGCTATCGCGTTTTTGCGGATATCGAACGCCAGCAGGGCAATTTCCCCCGCGCGACCCGGTATAACGCCAATGGTGAACGCAAGGACGTTACTGTCTGGTGTTCCAACGACTATCTCGGCATGGGCCAGAACCCGAAGGTTGTCGAAGCCATGAAAGCCGCCATTAATCACTGTGGCGCGGGTGCGGGAGGCACCCGGAATATTTCTGGCACCAACCACTATCACGTCCTGCTCGAGCGCGAACTTGCTGACCTCCATGGCAAGGAATCGGCGCTGATCTTCACCTCAGGCTATGTGTCCAACTGGGCTACCCTCGGCACGCTCGGCCAGAAGATACCTGGCCTGATCATCTTTTCGGACGCGCTCAACCATGCCTCAATGATCGAGGGCATCCGTTATGGCCGTTGTGAGCGGGTGATCTGGAAGCACAATGATCTCGAGGACCTCGAGGCCAAGCTCCAGGCCGCTGATCCGAACGCGCCGAAGCTCATCGCTTTCGAATCCGTTTATTCCATGGACGGCGATATCGCGCCGATCAGGGAAATCTGCGATCTTGCCGATCGTTATGGCGCCATGACCTATCTCGATGAAGTCCACGCTGTGGGCATGTACGGCCCGCGCGGCGGCGGCATTGCCGAGCGCGAAGGCCTGATGGATCGCCTGACGATCATCGAGGGAACGCTCGGCAAGGCCTTCGGCGTCATGGGCGGTTACATTACCGGCTCCACCGCGGTCTGCGATTTCATCCGCTCCTTCGCTTCCGGTTTCATCTTCACCACGGCATTGCCGCCGTCGCTCGCCGCCGGAGCGATTGCTTCGATCCAGCATCTGAAGGCAAGCCCTTTCGAGCGGGCCCGGCATCAGGACCGCGTGCGGAAGCTGCGTGGACTTCTCGATGCGCGCGGCATTCCGCATATGGACAATCCAAGCCACATCGTGCCGGTCATGGTGGGCGATGCTGCCAAGTGCAAATGGATATCTGATATCCTGCTCGACAGTCACGGCGTCTATGTGCAGCCGATCAATTATCCGACGGTGCCGCGTAAGACCGAGCGTCTGCGCATCACTCCGACCCCACTGCATAGCGACGCGGACATCGAGCATCTGGTCGGCGCGCTGCATCAACTCTGGTCGCATTGCGCGCTGGCGCGTGCGGTGGCGTAAGGAAACTCTTCGGATAGGGAAATCGGGCCGCGTTTACGCGGCCTTTTCTTTGGTGGAGATGAGTTCGCCGGCATGGCGGCGAGCTTCCTCATCTGCCGCGAATACATCTTCGATCGTGCCAGCGCTGCGGCCGTCATCCATCCGGTCCATAACCGTTTCCACGATTTCCGCCATATCGAGGAAACCGATGGCCCCGTCGACGAAGGCGTGAAAGGCAGTCTCCTCGGCGGCGTTCAGGGCGGCACCCTGTAAGCCACCGCGCTCCAGCGCGGTTCGCGCCAGCCGAAGTGCCGGGAACCGTGCTTCATCCGGCGCCTCGAAATCGAGCCTCGCCAGTTTTGCGAAATCCAGCCGTTCGACGTTCAGCTGTCCGCGCTCAGGATAGGTAAGGGCGTAAGAAATGGCGGTGCGCATATCGGGAGATCCGAGCTGCGCGATATAAGAGCCGTCGCTGTAGCCAACCATCGAATGCACGATCGACTGCGGATGGACTATTACCTCAACCTGATCCGGCCTGAGATCGAAGAGATATTTCGCCTCGATCATCTCCAGTCCCTTGTTGAACATGGAGGCGCTGCCGATGGAAACCTTCAACCCCATTGACCAGTTGGGATGGGCGCGGGCGACGTCCGCCGTGACATTGGCCATTTCTTCGCGCGACCATGTGCGGAACGGGCCGCCGGAAGCCGTCAGGATGATGCGTTCCACAGCCTCTCTGTGATCGCCCGTGAGGCACTGGAAGATTGCGCTGTGCTCGCTGTCGACCGGGATCAGCCTGCCGCCACCCTGCTTGACCGTGCGTACAAAAACATCGCCCGCCGAAACGAGGCACTCCTTGTTGGCGAGGGCGATATCTGCGCCACGCCTGGCCGCAGTCACCGTGGGGGCCAGACCGGGGGTTCCGGCAATGGCCGCCATCACCCAGCCGGCATCCATCGAAGCCGCCTCTTCAAGACCGGATTTGCCTGCCGCGGTCTTTATGCCCGTTCCTGCGAGAGCGGACTTGAGGTCTTCGTATTTGTCGTCCTCGGCGGTGACGGCAAGCTCCGCGCCGAATTGTCGCGCCTGCTCCGCCAGAAGGGCGATATTCCCGGCGCCGGTCAAAGCCACGATCTCGAATTGGCCCCTGCCGCCCAGTTGACGGACCACATCCAGCGTATTGGAGCCGATCGAACCCGTCGAACCCAAGATCGTCAGCTTGCGGGGCATTTCACTGGCATTCGTCATTTTCAGTCCGTCGGTCCGTTGCTGGTCGCAATTCTTCGGGCGTGCCGTTCTCCCGAAGGTACTGCACGTTTTCGGGCTATATGCTTTAGCCTCTACCCGCGAAAACAAGCCATAACAAGGACAAAGCCAGCCTATTGTTTTTGCGGATGGCAAAGCCATATGCAAGAAAAACGATGAGAGGATATTGATGCGGCGTTTTCTCGTTTCCAGCGGATGGATTTTTGCGGCGAGCCTTGTGCTGGTTGCGGCCTTTGTCCCTTTTGATCCGCGCCTCTCGGAAAGCGCGCAGGCGTTGCCCGGTGCAGTGGTATCCTTTAATCGTGCGATTACCGATTTCGGAACTTTCCGCTGGATGCTTTATTCCACCGGCGCGCTGGCCATTCTCGCCTATGTCGCGGCGCGGGTTCTCAGCGCGCAAACCTATCATGGCCGGTTGCGGACAGCGTGGCGGCTTCTCTCCTATTTCTTTCTGACAATCGGGACCGCGAGCATTCTCGTTCATACGCTAAAGTTCCTGATCGGCCGGGCGCGGCCGGAGCTCCTTCTGGAAATGGGGGCGTATAGCCTCACACCCTTCACCGGAGACAATCTTTATGAGAGCTTTCCTTCCGGCCATTCCACGGCTGCCGGGGCGTTTTTCGGTGTCTTTGCCATGCTTATGCCGCGCTTTCGCTGGGCGTTTCTTCTGCTTGCCGTTGTGATTGGCGTCTCACGTGTCATTGTCGGCGCGCATTATCCGAGCGATGTGGCGGCCGGGCTGCTGCTCGGCATGTGGACGGCCATGGCCTTCGCCTTTATCTTCGCCAGGTCCGACATGTTGTTCCGGTTCGACGCACAGGGGTGGCCGCAACCGAAAAACGTGGCCTTACCTGCGCAAAAGACTTGATGGTGGTGGGGGATCGTATGGTTGCCGGGGGCCTTGACGCCGAAATGCCAGAGCGGAAGCGGATCATCACAAGGGTTGCCATTGCCGGCGCTGGCCCTGCCGGGCTCATGCTCGGGCTCCTCCTTGCGAGAGCAGGTATCGATGTCACCATCGTTGAAAAGCATGGCGATTTCCTGCGCGATTTTCGGGGCGATACCATTCATCCTTCCACTCTCGATATTGTTGAGCAGCTAGGCTTCATTCGGGAGTTTCTGGCGCTGCCGCATACGAGAGCGCAGAAACTTCATGCCGAGATTGCGGGTCAGACGGTCACCATCGCCGATTTTTCCCGGCTGCCTGCGAGAAACCGTTTCATCGCCTTCATGCCGCAATGGGATTTCCTTAGCTTTCTTGCCGGCAAGGCAGGGCAATATGAGAATTTCACGCTGCTCATGAATGCAGGTGTTTCCGGTCTGCGCGAGCGCGATGGCGTTGTTGCGGGTCTCGTGGTGGATACGTCCGACGGGCCGCTGGAGATCGATGCCGAGCTCGTGATCGGGGCGGATGGCCGCAATTCAATCGTGCGGGACAAAGCGGGTCTGTTGGTGGAAAGTTTCGGGCAGCCGACGGAGGTTCTCTGGATGAAACTATCCAGGCAGCCGGGCGATCCGGCGGAAACCATGGGGCATGCCGGCCCCCAGCAGGGTTTCGTCCTGATAGATCGCGGCGATTATTGGCAGTGCGGTTTTGTGGTCCGCCGCGGAACCTTCGCCGAGATGAAGGTTCAGGGTATCGCAGCGTTCCGCGATGCGGTGGCGAAAGTGTGCCCGCTGCCGCAGGAACGGCTTCTCGAACTTCAGACCTTTGAGGATGTGCATCTGCTGACGGTCAGGATCGACCGGTTGAAGCGATGGTGGAAGCCTGGCCTCATCTGCATCGGTGACGCGGCTCACGCCATGTCGCCCATTGGCGGCGTCGGTGTCAATCTTGCCATTCAGGATGCCGTTGCCGCCGCAAATATTCTCATTCCCGTTCTTGCGCAGGGCGAAAAGCCAGGCGAGCGGGAATTGATGGCCATCGAAGCGCGGCGCTCATTTCCGACAAAGGCGACACAAAAGCTGCAATTGATGATGCGCAGCAGCCGGAAGAAGGATCAAGGCGATAGCCGCAAGGCGAAAGGGCCCCCCGCTTTCGTGCGCATGATTGCCCGCGTTCCGCTTCTCGCCCATCTCGCCGGCCGTTTGATCGGCCTCGGTTTCCGACGGGAGAAGTTGACCCGTTGATCCTTCGGTGGCGTGCAAGCGTCCGCTCAGGCCTCTTCGATCACCCGTGCATGTTTAAGCCCGAGAACGGCCGAGCCGATCAGTCCCGGTTCAATCCTGCAGATGGCAGGTACGACAAGCGGCCGGGCGAAGCGACGGAGAATTCGGGCTCTGACCGCTTCATCCAGTGTGGCAAGCAGTTCCCTGGAGTTTGACAGGCCGCCGCCGACCGGCACGATGGTTGCCCCGGTGACGTTGATCACCATCGCCAGCGGCGAAGCGAGAATATCGACAAGGATATCGATGGTTCTTGCGGCGTCCGGGTTGCCGCCCAGCCAGGCTGCGATGATTTCCTCGCTGGTCATGTCCTGGCGGTGGAGATGCATATGAAGCTTTTCCATGCCGCGGGCGCTGCCAATGGCATCCACACAACCCGTGAGACCACAGCCGCATTCGAACCGAGGCAACTCCATCGGCGGGTTGCCGACCCGCGTCGCAGCCACGGGTCCGTGACCCCATTCGCCGGCGAAGCCACCCTCGCTGTTGATGAGACGGCCGTCGATCACCAGACCTCCGCCGACACCGGTTCCGAGGATGACGCCAAAAACCACGCGATGGCCCCGCCCGGAACCGATCTCCGATTCGGCCATCACGAAACAGTCGGCATCGTTGGAGACGATGACAGGAAGGCCCAGTGCCTGTTCCAGTTCGTCCTTCAGCGCGCGGCCATGAATACTTGGAATGTTGGCGACAGTGGCCCTGCCGGTGTCGGCATCGATGACGCCGGCAATCGACAGCGACACGCAGGCAGGTGTGCCGCCACTATTGTCGATGACGGATTTCAGGCCGGCAGCAAAGTCTTCAAAGCTGGTCTTTGGCGTCGGGATGCGCGGCACGGGGCGAATATCGTCAGGAGCGTAAGCAATCGCGCCCTTGATGGTCGTTCCGCCTATATCGAAACAAACGATCATGATTCAGCCTCCGGAGCGTGCGGCATCGTGGATCTTATCTCCGCCGATCCATGTCGAATGCATCTGAAGTTCAGATGTAAGCATGACAAAATCCGCATCGAAACCAGGCAGAAGCCTGCCTTTGCCAGAAGCGCCGATTGCCTCGGCAGGATAGGCGGACGCCATTCTCAAGGCCTCTTCCAGCGGCGCGTCCAGCTTTTCGTGCATGAAGCGAATGCAGGAGAGCATATCGATATCCGCCCCCGCCAGCGTACCGTCTTCAAGCGTCAGCCGGCCGCCGTTGCGATAGACACGCCTGCCATTCAGTTCAAAACCATCATCGTCGGTGCCGATAGTCGACATGGCATCAGTGACGAGGAAGATGTGGGCCGGGCCATTCTTTGCGCGCAGCGCAATGCCCATCGCGGCCGGATCGACATGGAAACCGTCGGCGATCAATCCACAATCGAGCTTGCCGTTTGAAAGTGCCGCCCCCACGAGCCCCGGCTCGCGATGACCGAGCGGGCTCATGGCATTGAAAAGATGTGTGACCATCGAAGCACCTGCTTCGGCATAGGCAGTCGCCATGTCGAGTCCTGTGTCCGTGTGGCCGAGACTGACGACGATGCCGGCTTCTGCCAGCGCCTTGACCTGTTCCAAGGTTACATTCTCTGGGGCAACGGTCGTCATCACGAAGGGGAGTTTTGCCTTGCATCCGGTCAGCACCGCCAGATCAGGCGCTTCCATTTTGCGGATCAGTGCCGGATCATGTGTGCCCTTGCGGGCAACTGAAAGATGCGGGCCCTCGAAATGCAGGCCGAGAAACCCGGGCACCCTTTCTCTTTGGGCGTCAATGCCCGCTTCGGCGGCTCGCAATGTGATATCCGGCCGGTCGGTGATGAGCGTGACCATCAGCGCCGTGGTGCCGAATTTCGCATGGGCGGAGCAGATCCGGGCTATTCCTTTCGCATCCGGCTGGTTATTGAACATCACCCCACCGCCGCCGTTGACCTGAAGGTCAATGAAGCCAGGCGTGATCAGCAATCCTGGCGCGTCGATGATCTCGGCTTCTGCCGGTGCGGACATGCGCCCACTGATGTCGCCGACACGGCCATCCACGGTCACGAGCACCCTGTCGTCGTGCCATGCGGCACCATCGAAAATGCGGGCGCCGACAAATGCCTTGATGCCGCTCATTGAGTTTCCGTCACCTTCTTCAACGCCACCGGCGCATCCGGGTTGAAGCCGCGCAGGCGCGACAATTGCTCGATGAAGCCGTAAAACGGCGCGATCAACAACAATGCATCGGTCAGCGGATGGTTGGTTTCCACGAAGGGCAGGGACTTGGCGGGGCTGCCTTTTGAGGATGTAACGAAAACATTGGCGCCCTTGCGGGAGAGATTTGCGGCAATTTCCGTCACGGAGGTCTCGGCGCGGTCACGGGCGGCAAAGGCGATCACCGGAAATCTCGGCGCGACCAGCGAAACCGGGCCATGCATGACTTCCGCCGACGAATAGGCTTCCGCGTGCAGTTCGCAGGTTTCCTTGCATTTCAACGCGGCTTCCGCGGCGATGGCGAGAGCAGGACCACGGCCAAGCATATAAAGCGATTCCTCACCCTTGACCGCCTCGCCGATGTGGCTCCAGTCAAGGGCGACGGCCCGGGCGAAATTCTGCGGCAGGGCGCTGATCGCCTTGGCAAGCAGGTTGTCTTCCGTCCATTCCGCAAGGATCGCGAGACCGGCAACGATGGAGTTGACGAAGGATTTGGTGGCAGCCACGGCTTTTTCCGGGCCAGCCTGTATATCGATCGCGTGATCGGCGGCATCGCCAAGCGCAGATGGCAGGGTGTTGACGAGCGAGAAAGTGAGCGCGCCGCCATCGCGCGCACTTTGCGCCAAGGCGACGATATCCGGGCTCTTGCCCGATTGCGAAACGGCAATGGCCGCCGCCCGTTCCAGCCGCAGCTTCGTCTGGTAGATCGAGGCGAGCGACGGGCCGAGCGAGGCGACCGGAAGCCCGGTCTGCAGTTCGATGGCATATTTCAGGAAATGGGCGGCGTGATCGGAAGATCCACGGGCGATGGTGACGATAACGGCCGGATCACGGGCCTTCAGCTTGGCGCCGGCTTCCTGGAAGTCCGAATTGGCATTGTCGAGCAGGCGGGCGACTGCATCGGGAATCTCGTCGATTTCCTGGCGCATCAGGGTTGTCATTGTTTCTGTCCTTGATCACTGGTGGTCACTCGGGGCCCATCGTCAGTTCGGCGACGAGGTCATAGGCGTCGCTGCGGTACAGCGCACGGGATATTTCCATAAGGCGCCCGCTTTCCAGATAGGCCATTCGCTGAACGGAAAGCGCTGCCGAGCCCGGCGGAACGCCAAGCAGCAGGGTTTCTTCATCGGTAAGGTTACGGGCAGAGATGCGCTGGATGGCGCGCACCGGGCGAATGCCACTTTTCTCAAGCTCAAGATAGAGCGAATTTTCGACCATTTGCGGGTCGGGCAGAATATCGCCTGGCAGGCTCGTGACTTCAAGCGCGATCGGCTGGTCATTGGCAAGGCGCAGACGGGTGAGCCGCGCCACCATGGCCGATTGTGAAAGGCCAAGCGCCATCATTTCGTCGCCGGTGGGGTGAAAGAGGCCTCTGTCCAGCCAGCGGGTGCTCGCCGTCATGCCACGCCGGCGCATGTCCTCCGTAAACGAAGTGAGCTTGGTCAGAGGCTGTTGCATGCGGGTGATCGGCTTGACGACAAAGGTACCGGAACCGTGCCGCCGGACGAGGAGGCCGTCGCGCACGAGGTCATCCACAGCCTTGCGCACCGTGACGCGGCTGACGCAGGCACTTTCCGCAATGTCGCGCTCTGGCGGCAAGGCATCGCCATGTTTCAGGCGGCCACCATTGATGGCGTCTTCAATCGTCTGGCGCAGCTTTAGGTAAAGCGGGCCGCCACCCGATTGCAGATCCTCCAGATTAAGCGCTGCCCCGTTCATCCATAACCTCTGTTACAATCCGATATGGCTGCTTCTGGCTATACCACACAAGTCGCGATCAGCAATACCAAAATAGAACCATTGGCGAACTCGTATTATTAATCGGAGCTTTTTTCGTTCTAATGCCTCAATTTAAGGCCTTATGATCGAAATTTCCGCATTAACCAAAAAAATTTTCTGATCATTGTAATTGCTCTAGACGATTGGCATTTTTTTGGTATTGTTTTGGCATCGGTTGTCGGTGAATAGCTGTTGCGCGTCCTGCCGGCCTGGAAGAATCGGTTTCATATCCGCGACTTGCCAGAGTAAATCGAATTTTGCTTGACCGTTTTGAAAACTAATTTCATCATGGTCGGAAATTATCGCAGATAACTGAATAGCCAGCGGAGAATTGGCTGAATCTGCGAAAATTATTTACTAATGAGCAGGGAACAAAGTTCATGAAGGTGGGAATTATCGGACTCGGATTCCGTCTCGGTTATCTGGGCTACGTTTTTCATGAGATCGACAAGGATTTCGAGATCGTCGGTTATGTCGATCCGGCGCCGGCGGGCTTGCCGGGTCTCAAGGAAAAGGGGATCTCGGCCGGCAAGGCTTACGACAGCCCCGAGGCCTTGATCGCCAATGAAAAATTCGATCTCCTGATGATCGGTTCGCCGAACCACATGCATCTCGACCATATCCGCATCGGTCTTGAGGCGGGTTGCACCATCTTCTCCGAAAAGCCGATCGTCGTCAGCATCGAGGAAAGCCTCGAACTTGCCCGGCTCCTCAACAAGCATGGTCACGAGCGGTTGCTGGTGGGTCTCGTTCTGCGATATTCGCCGCTTTACCGCGATCTGCGCGCCGCACAGGCTGAAGGTAAGCTTGGCGATGTCGTTTCCATCGAGGCTTCCGAGCATATTCCGCCCTATCACGGCGCATTCTTCATGCGCGACTGGCGGCGTTACGAGCACTATTCCGGCTCCTTCATGCTCGAAAAATGCTGCCACGATCTCGATCTCTACAATGGTGTTGTTGGCGCGCGACCCCGTTTCGTATCGAGCTTTGGCGGGCGCAAAAGCTTCACGCCGGCCAATGCGCCGCAGAATGATGGCATCAACGACATGGAGGTTTACCATCGCAAGCCGAGCGGCTGGATGGGATCCGACAAGGTTTTCGACAGCGACGGCGACATCATCGATTACCAGACGGCGATCGTCGAATATGAAAACGGCGCTTCGCTTGCTTTCCATACCAATCTCAACGTTCCCGATGATTTCCGCCGTTTCTGCGTCATCGGCGCCAAGGGCATGGCGGAGGGCGATTTCGTGCGCGGTTTTCTCAACGTGCATAATGCCCGCACCAATGAAAAGACCCTGGCCAAGACCTATTCGGCGGCAACCACGCTCTCGCAGCATTATGGTGCGGACGAGCAGATGGCGGAGGATGTCATCGCCCATGTCGTAGAGGGCGCGCCGCTTCCGGTTTCCGCGCTCGACGCAATCGAGGCCGGTATTCTGGCGCTTGCGATGGATGAAGCGCGTCATGGCCGCAAGGTGGTCGATCTGAAGCCGGTTTGGGAGGCATACGATCTGGCCCTGCATGGGCAGCCGAAATCCCCCGCCGTGAAAACGGCTTGAGGGGCGGCGCGATGGAAGCGAAACGCAGCGCTGTCGTCTTTGCCTGGCTCCTTCTTCTGCCGGCGCTTTTATACATCACGGTTATCGTTGCTTATCCGCTTGTCGATACCTTCATCCTCTCCTTTACCGATGCGTCGCTCAGAAAAACGACAAATTGGGTCGGCTTCATCAATTACGAGAAGATCTTCAACGCTACTTTTGCCGATGTCATCACGCGGACCTTTATCTGGACGTTCTTTTCCGTCTCGATAAAGATGATCATCGGCACCTTTGGTGCAGTGCTGCTGAACTCCGCCGTTCCCGGCCGGGCGCTGTTTCGCATCCTGACAATGCCGCCGTGGATCGTGCCGATGGCTATCGGCATCTTCATGTGGGGCTGGATGTATAACGGCCAGTTCGGCATGATTTCCGGCGTGCTGCAGAACCTCGGCCTGGTGGATGGTCCGGTCGCATTCCTCGCCTATGGCAGAACGGCATTCTGGGCAACGATCGTCACTGACGTCTGGATCGGCGTGCCGATGGTGACGCTCTATCTGCTGGCGGCCATCCAGGCCATCCCGCAGGATCTCTACGAGGCCGCTTGGACAGACGGGGCAAGCCGCCTCTACCGCTTCCGCCGCATCACGCTGCCGCTGATGCTGCCCGCGATGATTACCATGTCGATGATCTCGCTGATTTCGACCTTTAATTCCTTCGATATCATCTGGATCCTGACGCAGGGCGGACCGACCGGCCAGACCACGACCATGATCATCGACACGTACAAGACGGCGATCGGCTCTTACAAATATGGTGAGGGTGCCGCGCGCGCCGTGCTGATCTGCATCTTCCTGTCGATCTTCACCTATTTCTACTTCCGCATTACCAGCCGCATCTCGCAGGAGGCCAGCCGATGACCGACAAGAATGCGATGATCAACCGCTACAGGTGGTATGAAATTGTCGGGATTTATTGCGGTATCGCCGTGTTCCTGACCTTCGTGCTGGCGCCCTTCGTCGAAGGATTCCTGGTTTCGCTGAAACCGCTCAGCCTGCTGTTTTCCTCGCCCTACAAGTTCTGGCCGACAAACGGTTCCTTCGAGGCCTACCGCACGATGTGGGTCAGCGTTCCGGGCTTTGCCCGCTACGTCTTCAACTCGTTCTTCATTTCGACGATCTCCACGATCATCGTTCTGCTTCTGGTGGTGCCGGCGTCATATGCCTTCGCCCGGTTCCAGTTTCGCGGCCGCGGGCAATTGCTCGGTGCATTTCTGGCGATCAACATGTTCTCCGGCGCCGTGCTCCTGATCCCGCTTTACCGGCTGATGCGCAATATGGGTGTGCTGAACACCTATCTGGCGATGATCATTCCCGGAGCCGCTTTCCTGATCCCGACCGCGATCTGGCTTTTGCGCACCTATATGCTGCGTATCCCGCGGGAACTGGAAGAGGCGGCCTATGTGGATGGCGCAAGCTACTTCTACACCTTCCGTCGGGTGATCCTGCCGCTTGCGATGCCGGGTATCGCCGTGGTCTCCATCACAACCTTCATCGGCGCTTATGCGCAGCAGTTCATCTTCGCGCTCACCTTCAATTCCAAGACCGAATATATGCCGCTGCCCATCGGCCTCTTCGCCTATTTCGGTCGTCAGGAAGTCATCTGGAATGAGTTGATGGCGGCCAGCTTCGTCGGCATTGCGCCGGCCATGGTCGTGATCTTCTTCATGCAACGATATCTCGTCAGCGGGCTGACCGCCGGCGCGGTGAAATAAACAACAACCGGAACGACCACCAAAACGGGAGACTACCTATGGCACTGAAACATTACGGATTGGCGCTCTGCGCTTTCGCATTTGCCGGTTCCACTGCCCTTACCACGGTGACGGCGCACGCGGCCGACAAGGAGATCAGCTGGATCTATTGCGGCGACAAGATGGACCCGATCCACGAAAAATACATCAAGGAATGGGAAGGCAAGAACGAGGGCTGGAAGGTTGTGCCCGAGGTCGTCGGCTGGGCGCAGTGCCAGGACAAGGCGACAACGCTTGCCGCCGCCGGCACGCCCGTCGCCATGGCCTATGTCGGTTCGCGCACGCTGAAGCAGTTCGCGCAGAACGATCTGATCGTTCCGGTGCCGATGACCGAAGACGAAAAGAAGAGCTATTACCCCAACATCGTCGACACGGTGACGTTCGAGGACACGCAGTGGGGCGTTCCCGTCGCATTCTCGACCAAGGCGCTCTACTGGAACAAGGATCTGTTCAAGCAGGCTGGTCTCGATCCCGAAGTGCCGCCGAAGACATGGGCTGAAGAAATAGCCTTCGCCAAGCAGATCAAGGAAAAGACGGGAATTGCCGGTTACGGCCTCCCCGCCAAGACCTTCGACAATACCATGCACCAGTTCATGCATTGGGTTTATACCAACAACGGCAAGGTGATCGACGGCGACAAGGTCACGGTCGACAGCCCGCAGGTTGTCGCGGCGCTGAAGGCCTACAAGGACATCACGCCCTATTCCGTGGAAGGCCCAACGGCCTATGAGCAGAATGAAATCCGCGCCATCTTCCTCGATGGTAAGGTCGGCATGATCCAGGCCGGCTCGGGCGCCGCAACACGCCTGCAGGAAACCAAGATCAACTGGGGTATCGCGACCCTGCCGCTCGGCCCGGAAGCCAAGGGTCCCGGCACGCTGCTCATCACCGACAGCCTGGCGATCTTCAAGGGAACCGGGGTTGAAGAAAAGGCGACGGAATTTGCGAAGTTCATCACGTCGCCCGGCCCTCAGGGCGAATATGAGCTGCAGGGCGGCGCGGGCCTCACCCCGCTGCGTCCGTCTGCCAAGGTAGACGAATTCGTTGCGAAGGATCCCTTCTGGAAGCCGCTGATCGACGGTATCGCCTATGGTGGGCCGGAGCCGCTCTTCACGGACTACAAGGGTTTCCAGGACGTGATGATCGAGATGGTTCAGTCTGTCGTTACCGGCAAGGCAACGCCGGAAGATGCGGCAAAGAAGGCTTCTGGCGCTCTCGAGCAATATAAATAATCCGATTGCAACGGTTGCGGGCGTAATGCCCGCAACCGGTCCGTTTCGCCGTGAGATTGGTCGCCGCCCCCTGTGGCTGCTCTTTCTCGTGTTTTTCAACGGTTCCGGTCTGACGCGGTTTCCGCATCATTGTCCGGAACGTCTCTGAATGCGGCCAGATTTCGGCCGCTGACGGGAGAGGCAAGTCTTGGGTCAGCTTTATCTCAACAACGTCCGCAAGAACTATGGACATTTCGAAGTCATCAAGGGCGTTCAGCTCGACATCAGGGATGGCGAGTTCGTCGTTTTTGTCGGCCCCTCGGGATGCGGCAAATCCACTTTGCTGCGCATGATCGCCGGCCTTGAGGATATTTCCGGCGGCGACGTCGTCATCAACGGCGTGAAGGTCAATGAACTGCCGCCGGTCAAGCGTGGTATCGCCATGGTCTTCCAGTCCTATGCGCTCTATCCGCATATGACTGTTTTCGAAAACATCGCTTTTCCTTTGCGCGTCGAAAAGATGGAAGAGGGCAAGATCAAGGACAAGGTGGAGAGCGTTGCGAAGATTCTTCAGCTCGACCAGCGCCTGCAGCAGCGCCCCGGCATGTTGTCTGGCGGCCAGCGCCAGCGCGTTGCCATCGGTCGCGCCATCGTTCGTGAACCGAAGATATTCCTGTTCGATGAACCGCTTTCCAATCTTGATGCCGCCCTTCGCGCCGATATGCGCATCGAGCTCACCAATCTTCACAAGACGCTCAAGGCAACGATGATCTATGTCACACACGATCAGGTGGAGGCCATGACCATGGCGGACCGCATCGTTGTGCTGAATGCCGGCGAAATCGCCCAAGTGGGCGCGCCGCTCGAACTTTATCACAAGCCGGCGAACCTGTTCGTCGCGGGGTTCATCGGTAATCCGAAAATGAACTTCCTGAAGGTCACCTGCAAATCCGTCGGTCCCGAGGGTGTAACAGTGGCTTATGAGGGCCAGACGATCACCGTGCCGGTGGAACCTCGCGCTGCTCTGCAAGGCGCCCAGCTAACGCTTGGCATTCGCCCCGAACATACCGGCCTCGAGCCGGCGGACCTCAACATCAAGGTGGCTCCCAGTGTCATCGAGCGGCTCGGTGTGAACACGATTGCCTATGGCGTCGCGCCGACAGGTGAAAACTATTGCGCGCTGCTTTCCGGCTCCGCACCCGTGGTGGTGGACGAGCCCATCGTCACCGGCATCAAGGCATCGGATTGTCACCTGTTCGACGAAAGCGGCATTGCTCTCGAGCGGCGCGTCGATCTTTCCGTCCTCAAGCTGATACAATAACGGCTGGGAGTCGGGCCATGCACTCTGTCCTAACGCGCCCGGCTTTTCCTGATGCGATCGGTGTCCGGCGATTTTTGCCCGTCACCGGGCGAAAAAATAACGCCGGGCTTTTGGCCCGGCGTTCACTGAACTCCAGCATCTCCGTTGGATCACGGCATGGGGTTGGGCATGTAGCCGGTAAAGCCGCTGATCTTCCAGCGTCCTTCATGCAGCCGGCAGTAATAAAGCGTCTGCCACTTCATGACGTCGAAACCGCCATCGGCCCTGCGAATTCCGCCGTCGAATTTCTTGCGAACCAGCGCGGTTTCGCCTTCCACTTCAATTTCCTCAAGCGTGGTGGTGGTGAAGATCGCATGGCGTGGGTCTTCAGCAAATTGCTGGGTTTGGAAATCCTTCGCCTGCCGCAGCCACTCGTCGCGATAGGCGGCAAGGGAGGGGAAAGACAGGCGCCAGTTGTCAGGATTTGCATCCCGACTGGCATTGATGCCGAGGAAGCCGTCTTCAACGAAATCATCCGCTACCCTGGACCAGTCGGCTGCAAGGAAAGCGTCGATGTCCCGCGTTACCAGCATCTCCCAGATGGAATGGCGGGCGCTGTCGGTTTCGGCGAAGGGGTTTTGGAAGGGATCGCGCATGATTCTGGTCCGTTGTTGAAATTATTTTCAGGAATTGGAAATTTCCCTGGTGATTATTGTTGGCATATGCTCATCTTCCAATCAACAGAGAAAACCGTTTTCATTTTGAGGATGTCAGGCGTGTCTTCGGGAGGACGGAACAACGGCGGCTCCCGGCTTTATTCGGTTGACGGGCGGCCTGGATTAGGGTGCATCGGAAACGGGGCCAAGCCTTAAGTTTTGGCGGAACGGAGACCGGTGAGCATGGATATTTTCGCAAGAATACAGGAAGACAGGGGACAATTCTCGCAATCGGAGCGGCGGATTGCCGATATTCTGGTTTCGGATTTCGAATTCGCCGTCAATGCGTCGATCATTGAACTTGCCGCCCGCGCCGAAGTGTCTCCGCCGACGGTGACGCGGTTCTGCCGCCGGCTGGGCTGCCAGAGCTTTTCGGATTTCAAGGTCAGTCTCGCCAAGACGGCCTATGTCGGTATCCGGTACCTCACCTCCGAACCGTCCAGCACCGGCCCCTCGGACGTCGCGGAAGAGGTGCTTGCCAAGGCTCAGGAAGCACTTTTCCTGTTGCACAGGACGCTCGATCCTGCCCTTGCCGATGAAGCGGCGATCAAGATCGCCAATAGCGGCATGATCTATGCCTTCGGCGCGGGCGGCAATTCCTCAATGATCGCTTCGGAAATCCAGAACCGGCTTTTTCGCCTGGGTTTGCGTGTCTCCACCAGTGCCGATCACAGCATGCAGCTGATGATGACCGCCGCGGCCCGAAAGGAGGACGTGATTATTGGCTCCTCCTTTTCCGGCCGCAACATGGAGCTGGTGAAGTGTTTCAGGCTGGCTCGCGAGATGGGGGTTACCACCATCGCGCTTACCCAGAGCGACACGCCGCTTGCCGCGGCCGCGGATATGGTGGTGGGTGTCAACGTGCCCGAGGGTAACAATATCTTCCGCCCGACTTCATCGCGCTACGCCTATCTGGCCGCCGTTGACGTTCTGGCGACGCTTGCTGCTTATCACCACCGGCAAAGATCGATGGTGACGTTGCGTCACATCAAGCAGCAGCTCGTGGAGCATCGCGATTCGGATGACAAGCAATTGCTCGGCGACTGAAGGTGGGATGATGAAAACGTGGGCTGCTCGGCCCGAGACCCCGCAACAGGGATCGTGAAACTTCAAGGGAGTTGCAGGAGATGAAGGACAGGAAAGACCAGCTCGCCATCGTGACCGGCGCGGCAGGTGATATCGGGCGGGCGATTGCCGCGGCGCTTTCTGAAAGCCATGCGAAGGTGGTGCTGGTTGATATCGATGCTGAAGCCCTTTCCAATGCGCTTTCTCTGCTTTCCGGATCCGGTTTCGTTGCAAAAACCTGCGATGTCACCGATCCTGCAGATCTTTCGAGGCTGGCGGCTGACGTCGCGGAGCTGGGCGATGTCGCGACACTCGTCAACAATGCCGGTGCCGCGAGGGCTGTCAGTCTGCACGACACGACCGCCGAAATATGGCGGCAGGACAATGCCCTTAATCTCGAAGCACCGTTTCTCTGCTTTCGCGCTTTTGAAGACGCGCTGAAGCGGACACAGGGTTCCGTTGTCAATATTACGTCGGTCAACGGCATGTCGGTTTTTGGCCATCCAGCCTATAGTGCGGCGAAGGCCGGATTGATCCACCTGACGAAACTCATCGCCGTCGAATACGGGAAATTCGGTATCCGTTCCAACGCTGTCGCGCCGGGCACCGTGCGCACCCAGGCGTGGGAGGCGCGGGCCGCTGCCAATCCCCAGGTCTTCGAGGAGGCGAAGCGCTGGTATCCGCTGCAGCGCATCGTGAAACCCGAAGACGTGGCGAATGCGGTCGCCTTTCTGGCGGGACCGCAGGCGGCGGCCATCAGCGGCGTGTGCCTGCCGGTCGATTGCGGTCTCACGGCGGGGCAGGCGCCGCTGGCCCGCACTTTTTCGCAATCCGAACACTACTGACCGAGCCCTCTCATAGGGTCAAATGCGCAATAAAGGGGAGCATCATGGCGCTCGCAAACTATCGTCTCGAAAATTCATGGCATCCACTGGCGGAATCCGCATCCGGAGGCTTCACCTTCACGCTGATCAATCTTTCCCGAGAGCCGCTGAGGGATTTCCGTATCGTTTACACGTCGCTGACGCGGACGGTAGACAAGCCGGTTTGCGGCAATGCGGTTTATCTGCGCCGTAACGCCAATTTCCATGAATTCGCGCCGCCTGCCGGTTTCGTGCTGGAACCCGGCAAATCCTGGCGTTTCACCGTCGATGGGTTGCTGAGGCCCGCCCGGCATCGCACGGATGGTGCAAAATCCGCCTATATCAGCCTTGCCGACGGCACGCATCGCGCCGTTGATGTCGGGGACCTGATGTTGGACGGGCGTCACAGCGAGCCGGCGCCGGTGCTGCTTCCAGAAGGCAAGCTTGTTCTGCCTTTTGCCATCCAGCCCTGGCCTGCCGAAATCGATGCCGAGCCCGGCGACGGCTTTCCCGTCGCGCTCTTCCCGTCGGAAGATGCCAAGGCCGATGAAGTCCTTGCGGTGGAAACCGTGCTTTCGCTGTTCCGCAGGCTATTTACCGTCGGGCACGTGCCCTTCAGCCTCGCCCCTGTGCATGAGGGAAAGGCCCTGCACTTCAAACAGCATAGCGGACTGGAGGCGGAAGGTTATCGCCTTTCCTTTTCCTCTGACTTTGTTGTCGTGGAATACTCGGCCGCTGCCGGGCTGCAGTATGGCCTGACGGTTCTGGCGCAATTGCTGCATGGCGCGCGTCTCGATCCAAGGTTCCGTTTTCCCGCGTCCGGCACAATCAGCGATGCGCCGCGTTATAGCTGGCGCGGCTGCCACCTGGATGTCTCGCGGCAATTTTATCCGACGCAGGATGTCGTGCGGCTCATCGATATTCTTGCATGGCTGCGCATGAACCGCTTCCACTGGCATCTGACGGATGATGAGGCGTGGCGTCTTGAAATCAAGGCTTATCCGTTATTGACCACGGTCGGCGCCACACGCGGCCCGGATGCGCCGCTTCTGCCGCAGCTTGGCAACGGCGCGGAACCGGTCTCCGGTTATTATACCCAGGACGATGTGCGCATGGTCGTTGCCCATGCTGCGGCGCTGAATGTCGAAATCGTGCCGGAAGTCGATATTCCCGGCCATAGTACGGCTGCCCTCGTCGCCTATCCGGAACTGACGGACGGGCAGGAAGCCCCTGACAGCTATCGCTCCGTGCAGGGATATCCTAACAACGCGCTCAATCCGGCCATCGAACTCACTTACGAATTCCTCGGCAAGGTTTTCGACGAGATGGTGGAGCTGTTCCCGTCTCGGCTCATCCACATCGGCGGCGATGAGGTTGCGGACGGATCCTGGCTCGCCTCGCCACTCGCCAAGGAGCTGATGGAAAAGGAGGGACTGGATGGTACTTTCGGTATCCAGTCCTATTTTATGAAACGCATTCAGGCCATGTTGCACGAGCGCGGCCGTCAGCTGGCCGGCTGGGACGAGGTTTCGCACGGCGGCGGCGTCGACCCCGCGGGAACATTGCTGATGGCGTGGCAGAAGCCGGAGGTCGGCCTTGAACTCGCAAGGCAGGGTTACGATGTGGTGATGACCCCGGGGCAGGCCTATTATCTCGACATGGTTCAGGACGAAGCCTGGCAGGAGCCGGGTGCCAGCTGGGCCGGCACCGTTCCGCCTTCTCACACCTACTCTTATGAGGCGATCGGTGATTTTCCAGAGGAGTTGAAGGAGAGGATGAAGGGTGTTCAGGCCTGCATCTGGTCCGAACATTTCCTCAACCGCGCCTATTTCAACCATCTGGTCTTCCCGCGGCTACCGGCCATTGCCGAGGCGGCCTGGACACCGAAGGCGCAGAAGGACTGGTTGCGTTTTGCGGCCATCGTTCCCTTTAGTCCGGTGTATTGAGGGGAAGGCGACATGCGTATTGCCGTTGGTGGAATCCATACCGAGTGCAGCACCTACTCGCCGGTGTTGATGGGACAGGAGGATTTTCGCGTCTTTCGCGGCGCGGAGTTGCTGGAGGCCGAATATTTCAACTTTCTCGCCGAAGGCGGAGCGGAGGTGCTGCCGCTTCTGCACGCCCGGGCGGTGCCGGGCGGTCCGGTGTCGCGCCCGGCCTACGACGCTTTCAAGCGGGAATTCCTCGAGCGTCTGAAAGCCTCATTGCCCTTGGACGGACTTTATCTCGCCATGCATGGCGCGATGAATGTTGAAGGCATGGACGATGCGGAGGGCGACTGGATTTCAAGCGCCCGCACCGTGGTCGGACCGGATGTCGTCATCTCCGCGAGCTACGACCTGCACGGCAATGTCAGCCAGACGATCATCGATCAACTCGACATATTTGCCGGCTATCGAACTGCGCCGCATATCGATGTGCGGGAGACGATGGTGCGCGCCTGGACGATGTTGATCAGGGCCCTGGAGACAGGGACAAGACCCGGTATCGCATGGGCGAAAATCCCCGTTCTGCTGCCCGGCGAGAAGACTTCCACGGAAGACGAGCCGGCCAGGAGCCTTTATGCTTTCCTTCCTGATCATGACGCCCGCCCTGGCATCTGGGATGCGAATTTCATGATCGGCTACGTCTGGGCGGATGAACCGAGAGCGACCGCTTGCGCCGTGGTGACGGGAACGGATAAAGCGGCCGCACAGGCAATTGCGGCCGAGATCGCGCAATCCTACTGGGACGCCCGGCAGGATTTTCATTTCGGTCCCGTGACGGAGCCACTCGCGAAAATTCTGGATATTGCGGAAACGACGACCACCCGGCCGATCATTCTGGCGGACACGGGCGATAACCCCACTGGCGGCGGGGTGGGCGATCGCGCCGATGTTCTGGCGGCGCTGCTTGCGCGTGACTGGCAGGGGGCATTGCTGGGCGGCATTACTGACAGGCCTGCGGTGGAAGCCTGTTTTGCGGCGGGCGAAGGCGCGATCCTTTCCCTGAAGATCGGCGGAAGTCTTGATCCGAGGAGCCCGTCCGTCACCGTTGAAGCCGAGGTTGTGACACTGGACGATCCCGGTGCGGCAGATCAGCGGCAGGCTGTGATCGCCATCGGCGGAATCACGGTCATTCTGGCGGCTCGTCGCCGGCCCTATCACATGATTTCGGATTTCACCCGTCTTGGCTTCAATCCGAAGGACGTGCGGCTTCTGGTGGTGAAATCCGGTTACCTGTCGCCGGAGCTCGCGCCGATCGCCAATCCCAACCTCATGGCGTTGACGGAGGGGGTAATCAATCAGGATATTGAAAATCTTCCCAATCGCCGTCGGGAGGGCGATTTTTATCCCTGGAAGCCGCACTTCGATTATGTCCCGAATCCTGCCCTTTCGGTCCGCTGGCGATGACAACGGTCCGGTAGCTTCAATCCAGCGATCCGGCTTTGCCGGATCATCTCAGGCGAACATCCATGCCGTCGGCTCTTTCCATCGTCATCAACAATCCGTCGATCCGCATCGGGGCGCTCGCCATCCTGTTCTTCGGATTTTCGAATGCGGCGACCGCGCCCTATCAGGCGGTGATCGGCATTCGCGAAATCGGGCTCAGCAACACCGTCTATTCGCTGCTGATGCTGTTTGCCGCCGTCATCAATGTCAGCGCCAGTGTGCTGATGGGCATCGTCGCTGACAGGCTGGGTGAATATCGCAAGCCAATGCTCTATATTGCGCTGTTCGGTGTCAGCGGCTACCTGCTGGTGTATCTCGCCGGTAATGCCACTGCCTTTGTGGCCTCCAAACTCGTGCTTTTGCCAATTTTCGGCGCGATGAATTCGCTGATCTTTGCGCATGTGCGCGCCGACGCCCGCAATCTTTCGACGGGCGAGATGATCGCGGTGAATTCCATCATGCGGGCGACGATCTCGCTTTCCTGGGTGCTGGTGCCGGGGCTTGTGGGGGTGTTTCTGGTGAATTCCGGAAACATGCTGACCGCGTTCTTGTTCTCGGGCATATGCGCGCTCGTCTGTTTTCTGCTGGTGGCCTTCTGCCTGCCGCGCGCCGCCACGCCCGCCTCGGCCAATACCGAAGCGCGTTTTGGTCTGCGCGCCTCGCTTGGTGAAATCGGATCGCGTCGGGTGCTACTTCGGATCGTCGCCATCGCATTGATCTGCTCGATGCTGCATTTGAACGATTCCGTGCGCTCCCTCATCATTACCGGGCAGGCCAAGGGTACGGTGGCCGATATCGGCATCGTCGCCGGTATCGTCGCCGCGCTGGAAATCGTTTTCATCCTGCTGTGGGGCTGGATAGAAAAGAAGGTGCCCCAGACGCTGACGCTTGCCGCGGGCGCACTGCTTTACGCTGTTTACCTGATCCTGCAGGGGCTCGCATCGGCGCCGTGGCATATCTATGCCCAGACCGTCATCAGCGCACTGGGGGCGGCCGCGATCATCAGCATACCCATCACCTACCTGCAGGAACTGATCGCGGACCGGCCGGGCCTCGGCAGTTCGCTGATCGCCGTCAATATTTTTCTTGGAGCGGGTTTGGGCGCCCTGATTTTTGCCCTTGGCACGCTCGTCTCCAATTATTCGGGAACGTCGATCCTCGGGGCGATCGTCGGGATTGGCGGGGTTTATATGCTCTACGCCCTTGATGGGATCGGTCGCCGCAGGTAACCGCCATCGAATGAAAGAGGCTATGATGATTCTCGAGATTTGCGTGGACGATGTGGCCGGCCTGGAAGCCGCAGTGAGAGGCGGGGCAGACCGTATCGAACTTTGCGCGGCACTGTCCGGCGGCGGGGTCACCCCGTCTGTCGGCTTTATGCACCGCGCTGCGGCTTATGGGTTGCCCGTCAGCGTGATGATCAGGCCACGTGCCGGCGATTTCGTTTTCACGCGTGATGAAGCGGATGTGATGAAACGCGATATAGATGCGGCGCGCGCCGCGGGCCTTTCCGGCGTGGTGCTCGGTGCATCGCGCGAGGACGGCTCCCTCGATCTCCCGCTGCTCGAAGAGCTGCGTCGTCATGCCAACGGTCTGGATGTAACGCTTCACCGGGCTTTCGATGTCGTTCCCGCCATGGATGAAGCCCTCGAGGCCGCCGTTGCGCTGGGCTTTTCCAGAATTCTCACTTCCGGCGGCGCACGTTCAGCGCTGGAGGGGGTGGACACTCTGGCCCGCTTGTCGGAGGTCGCTGCCGGGCGGATCACCATCATGCCGGGTGCCGGCGTGCGTCCGCAAAGCGTGCAGACGCTGCTTGACCGGCTTCTAATCACCGAAATCCACGCATCCTGTTCCGCCGTTCCTCACTATGATCCGGAAAGCCGCGTGGCGAAGCTCGGTTTCACCGGGGCGGGGCGCAAAGTCACGGATGAGGCAGCGGTGCGTGAACTAAAGGCGATCCTTACCGCTCATCATAAAGCCGATGCAGCGTCCTAGCCGTCCCGGCGGCGCCATCGAGATTGAGGTGGACCGTACCGGGTGGCGGCAGGACGAGTGCCGCCTTGATCGCTTCGGCCATGGAGGCTGGCGAAATATCTTTCTCTTCCAGCACATGGGCAAGCCCAAGCCCGGCCAGCCGCTCCGCACGGGCGCTCTGTTCGGTTTCACCGCCGGCCGCGAAAGGGATGAGGAGCGAACGGCATTTTGCCTGAAGAATATCGCAGACGGTGTTGTAGCCGGCCTGTGATACCGAAAGGCGCGCGCCGGCGAGCAAGCTCGCGAAATCCTTGCGGAAGCGGAAAACGGAGATATTTTCCGGTGCCGCAGCCAATATCGCATCGAAATCCGCCTGTGGCATATTGGGACCGGTGACGAGACACCAGCTCTTGATACCGTCCAGCAGCAGCGCGGCCTCAAGGGCGGCCCGGACAAGGGCCGCACCGACAGCGCCGCCGCCGGCGGAGACCACAATATCGAATTTCTCGACCGGTTCCGGCGGTGGAAGCGGGGCCACCAGGCCGGTATAGACAATACGCTGACGTATCTCGCTGGCGAGGGGAAAGGTATCTTCCAGCCGGGCGAAATCCGGGTCGCCGTGCACGAGCACGGCGTCGAAATGTTTCTTTACCAGCGAGACGGTTTCTTCATCCCGGCCCGGCTTGGTTTTTTCCTGCAAAATATCTCGCAGTGACGCCATGACGAGCGGGCGCGGTTCGCTATCCTCGATCTCATCGAGAAGCGGAAGCAGTTCGAATCGCACCTGCCTGCGGCCGAAGGGAAAAGCCTCGATGATGACGATATCGGGTTTGGCGCCATGATAGGCACCGATCAGCATATCGGTCCTGAGCCTCTTGAAGTCGTCATCCACCGGTTTGCCGGAACTGTCGACCAGGCCGGTAAAACTGCCATCGCTGACGGCAATCGGCGGCAATTCGACATGACGGATGCCTTCACCCGGAAAACCCGGGACAGGCGTTCCGCCCGTCACCAGAACCACGTTGAAGCCATCCGCCTGAAGGGCATTGGCGATGCGGCTGGCGCGGGCTATATGGCCGATGCCAAGAAGATGCTGGACATAAAAGAAAACACAGGGCCGCTTTTCCATCTCGGTCATGGTGTCTTTTCCCATTCGGTCTCGAAGAGCGTCTTGAGTTCGGCAATGCTGGTGCGATGATCGAAGGCGGTGCGCACACGGTTTTCGGCGGCGCTGCCAAGTCGCTGGCGCAATTGCGGATCGGTAATAGCCAAGCGCAGGGCTTCTGCGAAGGCCGCTGGATTTTCCGGCTCTGTGAGCAGGCCGTTTTCACCACTGACGAAGAACTCCGGAATGCCCGATATGTTGGTGGAGATGCAGGTCATCGCCTGGCTCGCAGCCTCGACCAGCACGTTGGGAAGACCGTCGCGGTCGCCATCGCTGGTGATGCGGCAGGCAAGGGCAAAGAGGTCCGCTTGCCGGTAATTCTCCAGCACCTGCTTCTGGTCCATGGCTCCCGTCCAGACGACCCTGTCGGAGACGCCAAGTTCGTCCGCGAGTTTTTTCAGCGCAGCCAATTCGTCCCCGCCGCCGATATGGGTAAAGCGCCAATGGATATTGCGTGGCAGCGAGGCGAGCGCGCCCAACAGAATATCGATTCCCTTTTTCTTGACCGCACGGCCGACACTCAAAATCCTGACCGGATCCTCGGCATCTGAACCGTCTCTCGCCGGCCGCGGCGTGTCGAAATGCGGGAAACGCGTGAGATCGAGGCCATGATAACTCAGATGCACGTTCTGCCTCACCCCGGAAAGGGTCTGCAGATGCCGAAAGCCGCCGGCAGTGCAGGTCACGGCCCACCGGGCGCTTTGCAGCTTGGCGGCAAGGTCACGGTCGCTGGAGGTCCAGATGTCCTTGGCGTGGGCCGAAATCGTCCAGGGCGTGCCCGTGATGAGATGGGTATAGGCCGCGACTGAGGCGGGCGTATGAATGAAATGCACATGCAGCCACCCGGCATCCTCCGGCCATTCATTGGCCAGCACGGCCGCCTGACCGAAACGGCGAAAGCGGTTGCGGCTGAGATCATGGGGCAGGTCGCTGAGAAACTGGCGAAGCGCCTTGGTGAAGCCCGGCTTTTTGCGACATACCCACAGGGCTTTCAGCACACGCAGAGGTTCCTCATGCAGATACTCCGGCAGGTAGGTGACGGGCGCGCGGATCTCATCATGAACGGGATGGCGTTTCTTATCCGTCGGCCGGCGCATGGACATGAGTTCGAGCTTCAGCCCGGCCTTTTCAAGCCCCAGCAATTCCTGGGCGATAAAAGTCTCGGACAGGCGCGGATAGCCCTTGAGGAGCACCACGATTTTTTTTGCATCAGTCACGTTGCGCGCGTCTCTTCTGAACGTTGGTTGCCGAGGCCGGGTTACGCGCTGAGCGTGATCGGCGTCTTGTCGCCCTCGGGCGGCAGCCATTCGGCAATCCTGCGTGATATGTTTTCCAACCCGTCGAGCTTCAGCAGGCACGAATTGACGGATGGCGGCGCGCGGTGCGGCAGGGCTTTGAGGGCGGCCGCCATCTTGGCGGGGTTCTCGGCATCTTCCGGCAGGAGCATGTCGAAAAGACCCAGCTCCGATGCGCGGCTGGCGCGGATAAGCTGCTCCTCCCGCGGCACCGTGCGGGGCACGACGAGTGCGGGTTTGTCGAAGGACAATATTTCGCAGACGGTGTTATAGCCGCCCATGGAGACCACGGCCTGCGCACCAGCGACGAGATCTTCCATACGATTGTCGAATTCGATGATTTCGATGTGCGGTATATCGGCCACGCTGCTCATGAAGCGCTGGCGCTGATCCGCCGGCATATAAGGGCCGAGCACGACCAGCGCCTTGTGCGTCAGCTCCGGGTCATGTCGGTAGGCGTTGATGACGTCATCGATCAATTCACTGCCGTCGCCACCGCCGCCTGTGGTGATGAGAAGATAATCGCCTTCCGGCCGATGCGCCGCGGTCTCCGCCTGTGTCTTCGATCTCTGAAGAAAGCCCACGAAATCCATCTTGTCGCGCACCGCCTGCGGAACGTCGAGCCCTGTCAGCGGATCGTGGAAATCCGGCGGGCCATAGACCCAGACATGGTCATAGAACTGGCCGATCTTGGTCATGACGTTGTTGCGCTTCCACTCCGCCTCGAGCAGCTGCGGCGCATCCATGACATCACGCAGGCCGATGACGAGCTTGGTGCCCTGTCCCTTGAGATAAGCGAGTGTTTCCTCCACCTCGCCGCGAAGGCCCATGGGCTCCTTGTCGACGATGAAGATGTCAGGCTGGAAGCTTTCGGCGGTATGGTAGATGATGGACCGGCGCATCTTCAGCGTTTCCTGAAGATCGATATGCCTGTCCATCGAGGTGTATTCGCCATTGCGTAGCTTGATGACGCTCGGAATTTTCACGAAATCGACGCGGGCGCGATAATCGAAGGCACCGGCAATGGTAGCCCCTGAAATGATGAGGACGTTGAGACCGCGATAATCCTCCACCAGGGCATGCGCAATGGTGCGACACCGCCGCAGATGGCCGAGACCGAAGGAATCGTGGCTGTACATGAGAATGCGCGCGTCGTTCAAACGGGAGCTCATGGGCCACACCTCTTTTTGCCTTTCACGATGAAGGCGGCTTCGGAAGGGCAGTTTATCAAGGTGTATTCCATTTTATCTGAAGGGGTCCGCAGCATCACGTAGTCCGTCACCGAAGAAATTAAAGGCCAGAATGACGAGAACGACAGGGATCGTCGGAATGAGAAGCCAGGGATATAGCGCAATGACGCTGACGCTGCGCGCCTCCGTGAGCAGAATTCCCCAACTTGTGATCGGGGGGCGCAGGCCGAGGCCCAGGAAGCTGAGCGCTGTTTCGCCAAGGATCATGCCCGGTATCGTCAGGGTGGCCGAGGCGATAAGATGGGACATGAAGCCCGGAATAAGATGTCGGCCAATGATACGCGGTGTGCCCGCTCCCATCAATTGCGCAGCCAAAACATAGTCTTCCTCGCGCAACGCCAGTAGCTTTGAACGCACGGCGCGCGCTAGCCCGGTCCAGTCCAGCATGCCGAGAATGATGGTGATGCCGAGATAAACGAGGATCGGACTCCAGGTCACCGGCATGATGGCCGCGAGCGCCAGCCACAGCGGAATGCTGGGAATGGATTGCAGGACCTCGATGATGCGCTGGACAATCAGGTCAAACGTGCCGCCGCGATATCCCGCCAGGCCACCGATCACAATCCCGAGAACGAAGCTCATGGCGACGCCGAGGAGGCCGATGGTCAGTGAAATGCGCGCGCCGTAGATGATACGGGACAGCACGTCACGCCCGAGGCGGTCGGTGCCGAGAAGAAACATTTCACCGCCTTCTGCCGGGCAAACGAGATGGGTTCTGCCCTCGAACATGCCCCAGAAACGATAGGTGTCACCCTTGCAGAAGAAACGCAGCGGCTGGATATCGGTCGGCACGTCCCGGTAGACACGCCTCAGATTTTCCATGTCGAGCGTCATTTCACGGCCATACACGAAGGGGCCGACAAATTTCCCGTCATTGAAGAGGTGGATGGCCTGGGGCGGGGCGTATATGTGTTCGATATTGCGTGTGTGGAGATTATAGGGGGCGAGGAACTCGCAGATCAGAATAGAAAGGTAAAGCACCACCAGAAAGGCGCCGGACCACACCGCGATCTTGTGCTGGCGGAACTGCCACCACATGAGCTTCAACTGCGAAGCTTTGCTGAAGGCCGCCATGCCAGACGTGTTGGGTTCGATCAGCGACGGGTCGAAGGGCGCGGTCGAGACATAGTGCGGCAGGGCTTCGCCGGGATTCGGAATGGATGAAGTCATTTGACGTTACCACCTCCGAAGCGGATTCTCGGATCGAGTATGGCAAGGGCGATATCCGACACCAGAACGCCGATCACCGTCAGGAACGCAAGGAACATCAGGAACGAACCCGCCAGATACATGTCCTGGCTTTGCAACGCCCGGATGAGCATGGGGCCGGTGGTCTCGAGCGACAGGACGACGGCGGTAATTTCCGCGCCCGATATGATGGCAGGCAGGATTGAGCCGATATCCGAGATGAAAAAATTCAGGGCCATGCGCAGCGGATATTTGGTCAATACCCTGAAAGGGTGCAGGCCCTTGGCGCGGGCGGTGACCACATATTGCTTCTGTAATTCATCCAGAAGGTTGGCGCGCAGGCGGCGGATCATGCCGGCCGTGCCCGCCGTTCCGATGATGAGAACGGGAATCCAGATATGCTCAAGGATCGACTTGAACTTCGCCCAGCTCATCGCCTGGTTCAGATATTCCCGGTCCATCAGATGGCCTATGGAGATGCCGAACCATATGTTGGCGAAGTACATCAGAATCAATGCCAGCATGAAGTTGGGGATGGCGATGCCGAGCAGGCCGAGGAAGGTGAGCCCGTAATCGCCCCAGCTGTATTTATGTGTGGCGGAATAAATGCCGATTGGAAAAGCCAGCAGCCAGGTAACAATGATGGTGACGAAGGAAACCAGAACCGTCAGCCACAGGCGATCTCCCACCACGTCGCTCACGGGTAGCTGATATTCGAAGGAATAACCGAAATCGCCGACAAGCATGCCGGTCGCCCAGCGGAAATAGCGGATCGGGGCGGGCTGATCGAAGCCGTAACGGACGCGCAGTTCCTCGATTTCGGCAAGATTTGCCGTTTCGCCCATGGCGCGCAGCTCAGCGACATAGCTTTCGAAATAATCGCCCGGGGGCAGTTCGATGATGGTGAAAACCAGCATCGAGATCAGGATGAGCGTCGGGATCATGACGAGGACGCGCTTCAGAATATACCGCAGCATATCAGGCGTCTCCGTCGTACCAGAAGCTATCCGGCATGTAGACGCCGAGATAGGAAGTGGGTTCATAACCGAAAAGCGCCTTTTCCGGCACGTTCCGCATGCGCTTGACATGGACGACGGGCTGCAGCGCGCCGTTGACGATGCCGATGGAAAATACCTGCTGCGTATAGACGCCAAGCATTTCCAGCCAGATTGCCTGACGTTCTTCCTCGGTGACGCTTCGACGCCATTTTTTCAGAAGATCAAGCAAATGGGCCGCTTCCGGCAGATCGGGCTCTTTGCCTTCACGGCCGCCGGATAGATAGTGAATCCCCCAGACCGGCCATTGCAACTGGTCGTCACCGGTGGGGGCAAGGCCGGAAGGCAGCATGTCGGCCGTTGGCACGCCGTTGTCCATACCCATCCACACCGACATCAGTACTTCTCCGCCCATGGCGCGCTTGCGGAAAACATCGCGCTGGGTGGGGCGGACAGAAACGGCAATGCCGATATGTCGCCAGTGATCCGTCACCAGCTCCATCACGTCTGTTTCGAGCGTGCTTTCGCCTGTCGTCTCGACAATGATATAGGCGGGTCGACCATCAGGCAGGAGCCGAAGGCCGGCATTGTCGCGCTTGTCGAGACCCGCTTCATCGAGCAGCCTGTTGGCCGTTGCGCGATCGAAAGCGCTCCAGGCGTCCGCAAATTCCTGCCGGTAAAGCGGGCTTTCCGGCAGTACGGTATCTGCGCTTTCCTTCGCGAGCCCGTAAAAACAGACCATGTTGATTTCGTGCCGGTTGATCGCGAGCGAGAGCGCGCGGCGCACACGCACATCCTGGAAAGCGCTGCGCCAGACCGGGTCGGCGCAATTGAGATTTGGCAGCAGCGCGATGCGCGAGCCCTGGGAGCGCTTGTAGAGGTTAACTTTCAGGGGGAAGCGCTTTTCAGCATCCTTCAGGAAAGTGTAATCAGCGAAATCGAGGCCGAAATATTGCAGGTCGCTATCGCCCGACGCCGTCTTGGCCGAGATGATGTCCGACGAGGTGACGTTGAGCAGGAAGCGGTCGAGATAGGGCAGTTGCAGGCCGTTTTCATCGACGCGGTGATAATAGGGGTTGCGTTCGAACACGAACTGTTCGGCCGGCGGCGCGGTGGTGTTACGCCAGGCATCGAGCGTTGGCAGATCCGGATTTTCGGGGCGCACCTGCCGCGACATCTTGATATGCAGCCCGCTCCAGTCGTCTGTCTTGTTTTTCTTGATCAGCTTGGCGAGCTTTTCCGCCGTCTGATATTTGATGTGGAACTGTTTCATATAGGCGGCAGGCAAGAACAGCCGCGCCGGCGAGGCGGCCGCCAGTTTCGCCAGAAAATCCGGATTGGGGCCGTCCCAGGTGTATCGCACGGTCAGCCGGTCAACGACCTCGATCTGGGGCGGTTTGCCATTGACCAGAAGCTCGATCGGCGGACCGCCCTTGTGGATTTCCTTATTGAGGGCAACATCTTCCCAGAAATAGCGGAAATCCTCTGACGTGAAATCACTGCCATCGGACCACTTATGGCCTTCGCGCAGCCTGAAGGTGAAGATGCGTTCTTCCTGTACGTCGTAGCTTTCCAGAATATCCGGATGAAGCTCGAATTTTTCGTCGTAACCGACAAGGCGGGCATAGCTGCTGATCGGCATCAGGCGAATGTCGCGCTGGCCGCCAATGAGCATACGTACCGAGCCGCCATGTTTCCCCGGCTCTCGGTCAAGTGCCTTCATGTCGATGACGCGCGGGTTTTTCGGCAGGCGCTCGGCGATGTCGGGCAATTCGCCCTTTTCGCGCTTTTCCTTGAAATAGGTGGGGTCGGTATAGGAGGCCCGCGCATAAGCCGGCACAAAGACGGAGGCCAAGAGAGCGAGAGCGGTGCGACGCGTGATCAAGGGCGAAGCTCCCGCATGTCGGCATTGCCGTTCGCAAGTACGAAATGGCCTTCCCCAAGATCGGCCGATACCATCTCGCCGTCCCCCTCGTCGCGGAACTGTTTGCCCCAGTCGAATTTGCCCGTCGCGCTGATCTTGCCGATGGTGCGGAAATCGAGCGGACGGTCGAGATCGGGGAAAGGCACGGCGGCCAGCAGGGATTTCGTATAGGGATGCACCGGAGCGCGCATCAGGATTTCCCGTGGCGCCAGCTCCACGATGCGGCCCTCGCACATGACCGCCACGCGATCGGCCATATAATCCACCACCGCAAGATTATGCGAGATGAAGAGGTAGGTAAGCCCGAGATCCTGCTGCAAATCTTTCAGCAGATTGAGAATTTGCGCCTGCACGGAAACATCGAGAGCGGAGACGGGTTCGTCGCAGATCAGCAGTTCCGGGCCAAGCGCGAGGGCTCTTGCAATGCCGATACGTTGTCTTTGCCCGCCCGAAAAACTGTGCGGATAACGGTTCAGCGCGCTTTCCCCAAGCCCGATGGCCCTGACGAGATTGCGCACTTTTTCGGAGCGATATTTCGCATCACCCCGACCGTGGATTTCCAGCGGCTCGCTCAGGATGTTTCCCACGGTCATGCGCGGCGATAGCGACGATATCGGGTCCTGAAAGACCATCTGTATCTTCGACCGGAGCTCTTTCAGGTCATCGTCCCGGGCGTTGAGGACATCGATATCGCCCTGCGGACGGTGGAAGGTGACGGAACCCTGATCCGGACGAACGGCGCGCATGAGGATTTTGCTGACGGTTGTCTTGCCGCTGCCGCTTTCGCCGACCAGTCCCAGACATTCTCCACGACGGATCTCAAAGCTGACGCTGTTTACCGCTTTGGTTGCGCTGGCGTCACCTTTGCGGAACCAGCTCGATTTGCGCGTCGTGAACGTCTTGCTGATATTGTCCACGGTCAAAAGCGGACCAGGGGTTTTGTTGACCGTCGCGGTCTTCTTGCCCACCAGGCTTTCATGGTCGACGTTGATTTCGCGTAGCGCCTTCAGCCGCTCGCCCGGCTTCATGTCGAAATGCGGAACGGCTGCCATCAAACCCTTGAGATAGGGATGGGCTGGCGATTTGAAGATATCATCGACCGTGCCGGCTTCCATGATCTCGCCCTGATAGATCACGGCAACCTCATCTGCAATGTTCGCCACCACGCCGAGGTCATGGGTGATGAGCAGCATGCTCATATTCAGCCTGCTCTGCAGGTCACGCAGCAGCTTGAGGATTTGCGCCTGAATGGTCACATCAAGCGCCGTCGTGGGTTCGTCGGCGATCAGAAGCGCGGGACGACAGATCAGCGCCATGGCGATCATGGCGCGCTGGCGCATGCCGCCTGAAAGCTCGAAAGGATACATGTTCACGACCTTCTTCGGGTTCGAAAACCCGACGAGATCGAGTGTCTCATACATTTTTTCCGCACGTTCCGCCGGCGAAAGGATGCTGTGGATTCTGAGCGCCTCGTCAATCTGGTTGCCGATGGTGTGCAGCGGCGAAAACGAGGTCATGGGCTCCTGAAAGATCAGCCCGATGCGGTTGCCACGGATGGCGCGGATTTCGCGGCCGTCTTTGGGCAATTGCAAAAGATCGACGGGACCGCCCGCAGTGTTTTCCGGATCGGTGAACAGCACGCGGCCATTCACACGAGCGGTCTTGGGATGGATGCCCATGATCGTCTGGCCAATGACGGATTTTCCGGAGCCGGATTCACCGACCAATGCGGTTACTTTTCCCGGAAGAATGCGGAGGCTCGCCCCCCTGACTGCATCGATCGTTCCACCCATGAGAGAAAACGAGACCTGCAGATTTTCGATACGGAGCAAATCTGCGCCTGCGCTCATGCCAAAGGGTTCCTTGCCGCCTCTTTATCGTTGCCTTGTGACAATTGCTCGGGAGGGCTTAAAGCAACGTTATCGCAGGGTTTGTTGTCTGTCTATCCTTCTGAAACATCGAATTCTTTAGCAAATTTGAAGCCGGCTTCCGAAATGCTGCGACTTGCCCCACCGCGCTTGTTTCGTAATATGCTGACGGGAGCTTTCGAACGAGGATCCATGTCCGACAAGAAATATTACGACGCCAAGCTGAACGATGCGCGTCAGTTGCAGAATAACGGCCAATATGCTGAGGCGAACGCGCTTCTCTTATCGCTGGTTGCAGCAAAGGACGGGCATCTGATGGGAGAGCAGACGGTGCTCGGCCTGCCGCGCCGGCTGCATGCCGCACGGCTGCGTCTTGCCAAGGCCGAAGGCGATATGGTCGCGAAGATCGGATATCAGTATACGCTGGTGCCACCCCCGCAGGTGCTGGAAAAATATGCGCGATTTTCCGTGGAAGAACGCCGCACAATAAACCTCAAAAGCCGGGAGGATGTGCCGAGGCTCATTCATCAGATATGGATTGGTGAGAAATCGCCGCCCATGTCGGTCGAGGCCTGGGCTGCCCATGCGCTGAAGCACGGCTACGATTATCGCCTTTGGCGGGAAGCCGATCTTGAGCGGGAAGGGGTTTTTGCGAATAGCGTCTTTAACAGGATGCTGAGCGAGGGCGACTATCCGGGTGCTGTTGACGTCGCCCGCTACATCCTGCTCGAGCGGTTCGGCGGCATCTATCTCGACTGCGACTGGTATCCGGCGCGCGACGACGTGAGTTTCGATTCATTCCTTCCCCTTGCGGGTCTCACGGTGTTTGATGAAAAAACGCCGCGGAATACCGGACAGGGAAGTATGCTTCTCGCTAATTCCTTCATTGCCGCTCCAGCTGCGCATCCGGTCTTTCGCAAGATGCTGGCCGCCTTTCCCGACATTCTCGAAGAAATGCCGCGCGCGCCGGCGTGGTGGTCCACCGGGCCGTTGATTTTCACCGTCATTGCCCGGCAGGGAAGCATCAGCCTTGCACCGGCAGCGTTTGTCGCGGCATCCGTTCCGGACCGAACGCCGTTTGATACAGTTGATGAGATCAGGCGGGATCTGGCCAAGGATGCCGGCGGGCTGCTGATCGCCTGGAAATCATGGTGAGATTGCTTCGACGAGGTCTTTAGAGGAGCACCAGCGTGCTGCGCGGTGCCGTGCGGTCACCTCGAAAAGCCGCCGGAGGAAATGCCAGACGGTGTCATCATGCACGAGATGATGGGTAAGGATGCCGATTGTGCCGCCTTCCTCGGCAGCGCGCAGGATGCGGGCCGCCGTCTCGGCAAACAGGACATCGTGGTCACGGCCGCCGCGGCTGCCATGCCAATCGATCACATCCACATGCGTATTCAGACATGGCGGCGCTGTGTCCTTCTCCGGACCGAAAACGGAGAGGGCCCGATATCCAAGCCTTGTCAGTTCCCTCACTATATGGGCGTCGATGCGGTTCCACGGGGGCACCAGCATGGGCACGACACGCGGTCCATGCAGATCGTAGAGTTTTTCCAGCCCGGACTGCAGCTCGTCGAGAACGAGGGGAAGTTCCCGGTGGAGGCCAAGCTCCTGTTTCTTTTGTCCATCGCCGGCGTAATTGGTATGCGACCAGCCGTGAACCGCCACCTGGGCAATGTCCGAGGCATCCAGATGCTGCGCGAGCCTGCGGGTCGTCGTTTCGGGAATGACCGCGAGGGTGACCGGAACCGAGAAACTTTCGCAAAGATCAAGCAGGGTATCGAGTGCCCCCGTCGGGTCCACTGCATCGTCGTCCCTGAGCCACAGATCGGCCGAAATGCCGCGACGTCCGCATTCGTCCAGTGCTGCGACGAGTTTTTCGAGACTCATGATCTTCGTGCCTTTGATTGCATCAAAATATCGTTCAGCTTGGTTGCGGCATTTTCCAGAGACCGCTCATGCATGACGAACCGGCGGGCTGCTTTTGCCAGTTCCTGTCGCCGCCTGTCGTCGTAAAGCAGGGCCTTGATCGCATCGGCATAAGCGGCACTATCATTTTCAGGTGTCAGTAATCCGGTGGCGCCAGATTTTACGACTTCGGGAACGCCCGCCACTTTTTCGGCGATGACGGGCAGGCCGGCCGCCTGTGCTTCCAGATAGGCAAGGCCGTAGGCCTCGCCGTGACCCGGCCAGACATAAATGGCAGCTTTCGAGAGAAGCGCTGCGATCTCGTCTGCGGCTTTTTGCCCGTGCCAGACGAGGCGATTTTCAGGGAAGCCGCTGAACATGGCTTGCACCGCCTCGCGTTCCGGACCGTCGCCAACGATCTCAAGTGTCCAGTCTAGGTCTTGTGGTAGCAGGGCGAGAGCGTTCGACAGGGCGCGATAGCTCTCGAGTTTGTCGCCCGCCCTCATCATGGCGACGGTGATGAGCCGTGTCCGTTTCGGCTGGGGAACAACCTTGAGAAAGGGCGCGGGGTCGATGAAAGGCGGGAGCATCGCCCATTGAAGCCCAGGAGAGGCCTGTACGAGCCCTTCGCGATCCCGTTCGGTGAAGCAGATATTGACTGCGGCTTCGTTCAACGACGACAACAACCCGTCCTGCACTGCCTGCCAGCCCATGGCGTTGCGCTTTGGTGAATAGGATGCTTCGGCGGTGACGTAGGATATATTGAAACGGCTGGTGAGTTCCGGTCCGAGCAGGTCTGGAGCCTTGTAGTACGGGTGATAACAAAACCACAGGTCCGGTGCGCCGTGCAACCGCCAGCGCTCCGCAATAGTCTCTACTTCACGTTCGGCCCGGTCGGCGAGGGACGACCGCTCGGGATCATCCGGCTGTCTAAGGAAGCTTCGCAGCTCGGACGCGACAAAAACCTCATGGCTACCCATTGCCATCGCCTGCATCAACAGGCGGGCCATCAACCGGTCGCCGGAAGGAACGGGGTGGTTGGGTGCTTTGAGCGGCGAATAAAAGGCGATCTTCATGCGGATGGTTGTGCGTTGGTCGTGCCTCTGGCGTCAACCGGAATTTGAAGGTGTGGAGCCTTGACAGCCTCGCCATTCTTGGCCAACTGAAAGACATCTTTTGCACATGCGCGGAGCGTGACACGCTTTGACTTCTCCAGACATTTCCCAAGCCCTGCTTTCCAGCATTGAGAACAAGAGCGCCAAAGCGGGCGTAATCGGCCTCGGCTATGTGGGCCTGCCCCTTGCCATGACGATCGCCAGAGCTGGTTTCAAGGTTGTCGGTTTCGACATCGACCCCGGTAAAATTACTGCGATAGATGCGGGTCAGAGCTATATCGAGGCGGTTTCGGATGCCGTGCTCGCAGGAGCCAGGCAAAATGACGGCTTTGTTGCCACATGCGACTTCTCCAGACTGGCCGAGTGTGACGTGATCGCCATCTGCGTGCCGACGCCGCTGACGAAGTATCGCGAGCCAGACCTTTCCTATGTCGAGAAGACCTGTCACGACATTGCCGCGCATCTGCGCAAGGGGCAGCTTGTGGTGCTGGAATCCACCACCTATCCCGGCACGACCGATGGGATTGTGAAAACCATTCTGGAGAGCACCGGTCTCGTCTCAGGTATCGATTTCTTCATCGGCTTTTCCCCCGAGCGGGAAGATCCCGGCAACCGGGACTTTGAGACGTCGACCATTCCGAAGGTCGTTGCGGGTGACGGCGAGGCCGCTGGGCAGCTGATGGCGGCTTTTTACGGATCGGTGGTCAAGAAAATCGTTCCGGTCTCGACCAATGCGACGGCGGAGGCCGTGAAGATTACAGAGAATGTCTTCCGCGCCGTCAATATTGCGCTCGTCAACGAACTTAAGGTCGTCTACGAGGCCATGGGTATCGATATATGGGAAGTCATCGATGCGGCAAAAACCAAGCCGTTCGGTTTCATGCCATTTTATCCCGGCCCCGGTCTTGGCGGTCACTGCATACCGATCGACCCTTTCTATCTCACTTGGAAATCTCGCGAATATGAATTGCCAACGCGGTTCATCGAGCTTGCAGGTGAAATCAACACCGGCATGCCGCGCCACGTTGTGGGGCGGGTTGCGGAAGCGCTCGACATCCATTCCGGCAAGGCGCTCAGCCGCTCGAAGGTGCTGGTCGTCGGTCTCGCCTACAAGAAAAATGTGCCCGATATTCGTGAAAGCCCTTCATTGAAGCTCATCGAGCTTGTTCAGGAGCGCGGTGGCGAAGCGGCCTATTTTGATCCGCATGTGGCCGAAATCCCGAAGACACGGGAATACAGCCACCTGATGGGCATGAAGTCCGTCTCCTGGGACAGGCAGTCCATCAGCGCTTTCGATGCTGTTCTGGTTGCGACCGACCATGACAATGTGGACTATGCCGACCTTGCCGAATGGGCTCCGCTGATCATCGACACGCGAAACGCCTTCGCGCGCCGGGGCATTTCCGCAAGACACATCATCAAGGCCTGATAACGGACGGATCATGAGCAGACTGGACAGTTTCATTCGCCGGTTGACCGCGCAGCGTGACATTCTCAATCATGTCGCCGCCAATCTTGATATGCCGCATGAGGGTGCGCTCATGGAAATCGGCCTTGGAAACGGGCGAACTTTCAATCATCTGCGGGAACTGTTTCCGGGGCGCAGGATCATTGCGTTTGACAGGGCCATGGGTGCCCATGCTTCGTCCGTTCCGGCAGACGAAGACCTGGTGATCGGCGAGATATCGCAGACCGCTCCCGCATTCGTCGGTGCGGAAGCGGCAATGGTGCATGCCGATATCGGCACGGGCTATCCGGAAAAAGATGCGATCACATTGACATGGTTGCCCGATCTCGCCGCCGGCATGCTGGCGAAAGGCGGCGTCGCTGTCAGCGGTCTGCCTCTCGATCATCCCCTGCTGAAACCGTTGCCGGTTCCGGAGAGCGTGCCGACAGACCGTTATTTTCTCTATCGCAAGATATAAAAGATCGGTCCGGCCGCAAACTTCCGGGTCCTGTCACAAATAGCGTTCGCTCTCTTCCTCCGAGAGTAGAAACACCTTCATTTGTGAGTTTCGACCGCGAATGGAGACCTGTTCGCTTCTGAGATCGGCAATATCCTGTCCCGCCTGTATGATGGCCGGTTCGGAGACCACGATTGCGGCGCCAAATTCCTTGGCTTTGGATTCAAGCCTGCTTGCCACGTTGACGGTATCGCCAATGGCCGTCAGCGTTTTGGCAGCCCCATATCCCATGACCCCGACGATGCTCGGACCTGCGTGAATGCCAACCACCACCTCAAGACGCACGGCGAATTGTTTCTCCAGCCCTTCGTTCAGGATCGCAATATCCCGCAATATGATTGCTGCCGCCTTCATGGCATTGCGACAGGCGTGCTGGCTGTCGTCGCCTAGTCCAAAAAGCGCCATGGCGCCGTCACCGATAAATTTGTCGAGATGGCCCCCCGCCTGTTCGACGGCCTGGCCGACGATGGTGAAATAGCGGTTCAGGAGAAAGACGACATCGTAGGGCAGCTTCGCTTCCGACAAAGTCGTGAAATTGCGTAGATCGCAGAAGAGAATGGCGATCTCCTCTTCTCGGCCCGGCCGGGCCGGCTGGGCGTCCGCCGGCAGGTCACTGTGCTGGGGCGGTGAAACCAGAAGGGCAACGCCGAGATCATGGGTGGGACGCAGCTGGCAGCCGAGCCGCACATCCGAATCGGCATGGATGCGTCTTAATGTGGTTTGCTCGATGTCTCCGGGCGGAGGGAGCTGCCCCTTGCTTTCCATGACTCTCACCCGGCAGGTCGAACATCGTCCTTTACCGCCGCATACGGAATAATGCGGGATGCCTGCCAGACGGCTGGCTTCCAGAATGCTGAGTCCCGCCGGCACGCGCGCCTGCGCACCATGTTCGTAGCGGATTTCGATGGCCGTCAACCGCTGTCGCCAGCTTCTTACACCGCGCATCGCGAAGACCAGCATCACCGCGCCGGCAAAAATCGCCTCTGTCGTCCCGGTGATAAACCGGATTCGTGTTTCCATCTCCCGCTGCAGCGGAAGTTCGTCTCTCTGAACGATCGTGTCGCCCAGTCCCGGAGGAAGCGCATATTTGCGGTCGACTTCCTCGAGCCAACGGCCGGCATCGCTGAAGCCCAGCAGCGCCAGAAGCGGCAGCATCACAGCTATGGTCATGAAGATGCCGGCGATTTTCGGGTACCAGTCGCGATAACGCAGCCAGAAATAGAGGCCGATACATCCGTGTATCCAGATGACGATCAGGGCGAGACTTTGCCACGCGCCTCCCACGGGATTGTTGATCCAGAGCCGGCGGACGACGGTATAATAACCGATGTCGATGCCGTAGAGCATGTGCGACACGCGGATGTTCACTGCATGGCTCAGAATGAGGAAGGGGATCGACAGGCCGAAGATGACCTGAAGCGCTTCACGAAGCGGCATGCGCAACGTTCGACGCTGGTAAAGCGAGCGCAGGACCAGGCTGACATGCACCAGGACCGATCCGTAGAAAAGCAGGCTGCTAACAGGGTTGAGCCAGATGAGGCTGAACCATTTTCGAGCCCGTTCGGCGGTGTCGATGGAAATGAGCGCAAGGGAATGATTGAAAAGATGCGAAAAGACAAAGGCAAATATAATCAGGCCGGATAAAATCCGGGCGCGTCTCAAACTGGTTTCCGAAAAGAAACGGATCATGCAAATCCCATCGTGAGGTCGTTCGGCCCAGAATCATCAGTCGGTCGATCGTCGCGTCTTTAGTGCATGACATCTCGTGGCAATATCGTGGAGCAAACGAGCGGCGATGGTCAATTATGCGTGTTTAAGTACCCGAAGCCACCAATGACTGGTGAGGCCTCTTCAGATTTCCGGTCAAATAGTCACGCGAAGTCAAAAACACCATGACGGCGGCTATCAGATTTCGATGACCTGACCGTCCATGGCTGCGAATGCGCCGCTGAACAGGGCTTTCGCCTGTTTTTCGATCATGTCCAGCTCTTCGTCGCTGCGGCTTGGGGCATGATGGATGAAACCGACATTTTTCGCATCGGCCAACTGGGCGAGGCGGATCGCCTGCTGCCAGGACGAATGGCCATAGCCGCGATAAAGGCCCATCTCGTCATCGGTAAACATGGCGTCATAAAGGAAAAGATCGGTATCCCGGATGAGATCAAGCACAGTTTCGTCGATGCCGCCGGGCTCGTGTTCGGTATCGGTGATGATGGCGAGGGACTTTCCCTCCCAGTCCAGCCGGTATCCGACGGCGTTGCCAGGATGGTTCAGCATGCCGGTTCGGATCGAGAGGCCCGGATGAACGTCTAGGGTATCACCGGGCATGAAATCCCGCGTGTCGATTTTTGCGCAGCAAATTTCCAGCGGCACGGGAAACCAGGGCGGGCTCATGAAGTCCTTGAGCATTTCCCGTGTCGTCATGGTGCCCGCGAGATGACCCGACCAAATCGAGACGTCATTGCAGCTATTATAGAATGGCTTGAAATAGGGAAAACCGACAATGTGGTCGTAGTGGCAATGGGAGAAGAAAAGATCGACGTCGGTAACCCCTTCCGCCCGAAGCGCCATGCCTGCGGGATGAAGTCCCGACCCCGCATCGAACAAAAGAACATGGTCGCCGCATCGAACCTCGATGCAGATGGTATTCCCACCGTATTTTCGGAAGTTTTCACCTGAAACAGGAAGCGTTCCCCGCGCCCCCCAGATCTTCACCCGAAAATTTCTGTTACTTTCCCGACCCGCAGTGTCGGAATTGAACGCCATGACACACCCCAATGACAACGGAATCTTGCACGCTTTCCTCCCATGAAGCCCGTTGTCTCTATAGATCTTATTTCCCGCCCTTTTTGGGCGGATGCCTTTACCCCTTATTCAGTCAGCATTTCATTTATATTGCAATAGTACGACATTTATTTTTCCAATATCGACCGCCGGGGGAGCATAGAATTGCCGCTTATGTTCTGGCGTTTGTCCTGGCTTTGCTGAGTTCAGCCGTCGTCTGGGTGAGACGTTCGGCCAGAACGCGCATGACCTTGATAGTGATATCGGGGAAATCGGACATCAGCTTGAAGAATTGTTCCTTGCCGATCCGAAGAGCTTCCACATTGGTGGAGGCGCGGACGGTGGCGGTTCTGACGCTGTCGCAGAGAATTGCGATTTCCCCGACGATGGCGTTGCCCGTCATTTCCGCCACTTTCAAAGTACCAGAGGGAGAATCGACAAGAACATCAACCTTTCCGGTCAGCAGCACATAGGCCGCGTCGCCGACGTCACCCTGCCGGAACAGCACGTCGCCGGCGTGATAGGAAACGCGGTCCGATGCGAATGCGAGCAGTTTCAACTTGGAGGGTTCCATTTCGGAAAAAAACGGCACCCTTTTCAGCATCTGAATTTCGTCTTTGAACAGCATTGCCTTACCCTGTTATTGTTCCACCTCGGTCACATTCTTGGAATTATGTCGCGACCATCTCCTTGAATGTACCGTTTTCCTCGACCAGAGTCTCGTAACTTCCGTCAGCGGTGATCAGCCCCTGATGAACAACGATGACCCTCTCGAACATGCGCGAGAGGTGCGCATTCGACAGAACCCATATGATCGAGGGGTTATTGTTGTTCTGTTTCAGGAGTGTGATGACCCGTTCAACAATTTCTTCCTGCTGTCTCGGGTCGAGGCCCGGAAGCGGGCGGTTGAAGACGTAAATGTCGGATTTCCGGATCAGCGCCCGTGCCAGATTAAGCTTCTGGCGCTGTAGCGGGCCTAGTCGTTTGCCGCCTGCACCCAGATTGAAATCCAGACCCACCGCCAGCACCCGTTCGTAAACGCCCTGCTTGCGCATGACGTCAGCAACGATGCGGGTGATGCGCCTTGAAGCATCGGTGTAGCGGTGGCTTACCTTGCCAAAGAGGATATTATCCAGAAGACTGGTGGCGCTCATGTATTTGGTCGGATCGTAGATTTCGATCACGTTTTTCAGACTGTCGGGCAGCTTCTCATGGAACATGTGCCGGACCTCGACGATGCGGTTCATGATTTCCGGCGTCAGCAGGCCGAAACGCTGGCGGGGCTCGATATAGAAGAAGCTCAGCCGCAGCATCGCGCGTTTTTCGCTTTCATTGGCCTCGTCGAAATTCCGGCCCTGAAGGCGTTGCAGCATCTGCTGATAGACCGGAATATCGTCAGGCGTCATGAAGGTGAGCTGCTGGAAGAAGGGGTGATCCCCCGGCAGATCGGCGAAGATTTCCACGATGTTCTCGGCGATCGTGTAGCCCATTTCGAACAGGGTTTTGACCAGGCCGGTCTCGCGCATCAAAGAGCGGAAATAGTCGCTTTCGATGACCGTCCTGATTGACTGGGACGAGTCCCGCATGGTGCCGAAAAGCAGGTTTTCGCCGACCGTCGCCTCGCTATTGTAGCTCTCCAGCTCGAAAGGCGCGATCAGGCCGCTCAGATTTTCCTTTTCCAGCTCGGCGCGCAGGACATGTCGCAATTCAACGATCCGGGCGGCGAGATGCAGGTCTGTCAACGGGTCGATCGACGATCGCAGGGCGAATTCCAGAATATCCTGCGACAGTTCCACACTGTCGAGAACAGCTAGAATGGCCTGTATGAGATTTTCCGGTTTGCCGTCGCCTGCCGGACTCGAAGCATAATCGATCCATTCGCTGTTGATGTCGATCAGCGGATTGCCGGCCATCTTCGCTTCACGGATTTCCCATTTGCGATGGTCCAGCGCCGCGCCCTCATAGTTTTTCTCTGCAAGCGGCGCGTGTTTGAGACCGTATAGCAGGTTGTCCTTCAGGCTGGCATGGAAGAAATAGCTGTCCGAGGACACGTAGGAGATGCGCCGTCCCGTCAGCGATTCCGGCAATTCCAGAATGTCGACGTCGTTGATGCTGATCTTGCCTGAGCTCGGCCAGAGCGTGCGGCCTATCGCATCCGCCAGTGCCTCGCCTCCGGCACCACCGACGATGGCGATAACCTCACCCGGCTCCATCTTGAGGGATGCCTGTTCCAGAAGCCGGCTGCCGCTATCGTCTTCGAGCGTCAGATTGGCGACGACGAGCGGTGCGCTGATGGCTGCGACGGCACCGGGAGAAAGTTTCTGCACCTTCTCGTCGATCATGTTCGGCGCATCGAACTGTTCGAAGACCTGCTCGTACTTTACCTGCACATCCTGCCGGGCCTGATCCCAGTCGATCAGCTCCTTCAGCGGCCCTGGCAGTTCCTTATAGGCGTTGATGACGGCGACCAGCTGCCCCACATCGAGGCTGCCCTTCAGGGTCAGATATCCGCCCAGCGCATAAAAGAAGAAGGGGGTCAGCTGGGCAAGGAAGTTGTTGATGAATTTGACCAGAAACTTCCACTGGTAGAGATCGTAGCGAATCTTGAAGATGTCGCCGAGGCGATGCGAAGCATCCGCACGCTCGTAATTGGACGTGTCATAGGCATGAATCGTGCCGATGCCGTCGACCATTTCACCGATACGTCCGGCGAGCTGGCGTGCACTCAGCTGCCGCTGACGGCCGAGTTCGATGAGGCGGCGGCGCATCTTGGGAATGATGCCGACCTGAATTGCCGCCATGAAGGCCGCGATCAGGCCGAGCCAGAAGTTCTGCACGAGAATGAAGAAGAGGGCGGAGAGCGCCTGGCCGCCGAGAAGGGCCGGCTGCACGAAGGCGTCGCCGGTAAAACCGCCGAGCGGCTCTACCTCGTCCTTCACCATGCTGGAGATTTCTGCACCCTTCACCCGTTTGAAATGGCTGGGCGGAAACCTCAGGATCTTGTCGATAAGTTCGAAGCGAATACGCCGCAGAAGCCGTTCGCCAAGCCGGCCCTTGTAGGTATTGATGTAATATTTGAAGAGCCCATTGATGATAACAAGCGCAAGGAACGTCAGGCTGAGCGCCATCAGCATCGACATGCGGTTGAGCTCAAGCCCCGGGAACAGGGTCACGGTGCCCCAATAGGGGATATCGACCGTGAGATGCATGAAGAGCTGGGTTGCATTCGCTCCTTCGAAGCCGTCTCCCTGAATGGGGCCGTTGACGATCTGCTTGGGCAGGTCGAAGGCGAGGAAATAAGGGATCATGGACAGGGCGACGATCAGCAGGATGAAAAGCTGCTGCCGCTTGGTATGCGACCAGATGTAACGCGTAAGGCTTTGTTCCATATAAAACTTCTATGACCTGTCGGGGCGGGCCCGGCGTGTTGGTTTGCGCGGTGTCTAGATGATCCGGCGGCCGGGTGGCGCAACCTCCTCCTGCAAATAGGTATGTGACTCGCTATTTATCAGCATATTCAAGCGGTTTCGAGAAAAATAGCGGCTCAAACGCGACCTGTCGCCACGCGAAGCCATTCTGTCTGCATCGCATGCGTTTTCGTCGATCCAGACGACATGGTATTTTTAGGATTCTCTAATGTTATTGTTTTTATTGTAGAACAGGCATTAAGACACTTCGGTATAATGATCCCGTAATGGTTGAGCCCGACGCTGGCGCAATGGTGGCAAGGTCTATGGCAATAGATATTTCAGAGCATACAAGCAGCAATTCTTCCCTCGATGCATTATTGCTTTCCGGCATCGCGGCGGACGGCACGATCGCCCGTCCGGTTTCCTTTGACGGGCTTGCGGGTATTTTTCATCCGGCACGCCAGGACTTGCGGCAGGAACACGCCGTTCTTTTTGTCAGCCCGTGGGGCATGGAGGAGCTTTGCAGCCGCAAGTTCCAAAGGGTTCTGGCCGAACGGCTTGCGGCTTGCGGGGTCGCCAGCCTGCGGTTTGACTATCTTGGCACCGGAGATGCACTTGATCCGGAAGATGCGAGCCGCGTGGCGGACTGGCTTTCCGATACGCGGGCGGCGCTGAACTATCTCAGGCGCCTCTCCGGATGCTCGGGCGTGGTCGTCATCGCCCAGGGCCTCGGTTGCCCGATCGCTGCGGAGGCGCTTGGCGGAGCCGCCAGCTCCATGGCGTTTCTGGCACCCGTCGTCTCAGGACGTGCCTATCTGCGCGAACTGGCGATGTGGTCTTCGATGATCGACGATGGACTTGGCCTGCGTGCCAGCCAACGCATGCCACAGGCTGGTGCAATCGCCGGCATGGCGATGCCAGCCGGTGTGGCCGATATCGTCAAGAAGATCAATCTTTCGAATCTCGATGCCGCTCCGGCTCGCCGCATTCTCGTTCTGTCGAGACCGGGCCGCGTCACGGACGGTGATTTCGCCACACACCTCACCGCAATCGGCGGTGAGGTGGAGGAGGCCGAATTTTCGGGCTATGACGATCTCGTTTCCAGTCCCACGCTGTCGAAAATATCGGAAAATGTGGTGAGCCGGCTGGTGGGCTGGGTCTCTTCTCAGACACAGGCCTCAGGCTCCGCGGCCTGCCCGGCTGATTTCGTCATCAACGCGGCGCAGCGCGGTCAGGGTTTTTTCGAACAGCCGGTGCAGTTTGGTGAGGGCGGGCGACTTTTTGGCGTTTCCTGCACACCGCACGACCGGCGTGCGGTCTCCTCGGTTCTGCTGCTCGGGGCGGCCTATGACCGGCACGCGGGCTGGGGCAGGCTTTCGGTGCAGATCGCCCGGGCGCTTGCCCGGGAGGGCGTCGCTTCCCTCCGTTTCGATGCGGCCAACATTGCCGATAGTCCGCCGGTAAAAGGCGTGCCGGATCAGGTTCTTTACGATGCCGCGCAGAATGACGATGTGTCCGCCGCGCTCGATTTCCTCGAACGGGGCAGCAATGGTCCGTTCATCGCGGCGGGCCGATGTAGCGGCGCATACCTTGCCTTTAATGGCGCGCTTGTCGATGGCAGGATTGAAGCGGTGGTTGCCGTGAACCCGGTTGTCTTCCACTGGCGGAAAGGCCGTTCGGTCGATGAGGCGTTGCACAAGCGGCCCCGCTCCTTTGGGGAATACAGTCAGCGCTTTCGTCAGGGCGCCACGTTCAAGCGTCTCATCAGCGGCGATGTGGATGTTGTCAGTGCCGGATTGAATATCGTCAAGGCGACGATGAAGAAGCTTTCGACAAAAACCGCGAGGCTGTTCCGCCGTGGCAGCGAGGAAGGACGGGCCGTATACCGCGCTTTCGATCTGCTGAAGGCAAAAGGGACTGCCGTCAATCTGCTTTACAGCGATAATGATGATGGTCTTGAGCATTTCCGCTATTATTTCGACGCCGACGGGCAGGGGCTGTCCGCCTATCGAAATGTGTCGCTGACCATCATCCCCGATGCCGACCACAACCTCTCCACGCCTGATGCGAAGAGAACCTATATGGAGACCGTGACGCGCGTGGCCCTAAAAGGAAAATCGCCGCCTGGACCCCAATGACACCACGTCACCGGAAGGAGGCGTCTGAGATCCTGCGGTCTCCGGCACAAGGCCGATCTTTCTGCTCTCGCCGGGGGCAAGGTGGAACCAGTTTTCCGAAGCGCGGTAACCTTCTGCGGCAACATGGACAGACTGCGCCAGACGGTCAGTGCCGATCTCAAGCGACCAGATATCGTTGTTTTGGCTGATGGCGACCTGGAGGTTTGCCGCGTGCAGCGCCTTTTTCCGGCCGAGCGGAAAATGGAATGCATCAGCAATGACTTGTCCGGTCGCAACGTCGCGAAGCCGGGCCACCGTGACATCATGGGACGGCGGGCCGAAACGGTACGTGTAGGTCGTATCGAAAAACGCCCCGAACAGATCAGTCGCGGCAATCGTCTGGCTCTGTCGCGATGACAGCGTGATCGACCGCTTGGCATGAACGACGGGCTGGGCGCCGTCGCGCAGGCAGGTGAGTTCGAGCATGCTCTCGAAGGTGTCGCCGGTCTCGTTGATCAGCTGAATGTCCAACCCGTTCGTGCCCTCGTCGAGCAGATTGACTTGGACGGGGCGAAACGCCCTTTTCAGCGCATGCCAGACGGATTTCGGCCTGCCGGTGGCATCGATGATACCCCAGCCTGCACCGGGAAGGAGGTCCTGCAGGGTCCAGACAAGAGCGCCCTGGCAGGATGAACCGCTGCGCCGCCATTCGGCGAAAGTCGCCTCCATGACTTCGGCCGTCGCGGCCCGGGACATGTCGAGATAAAGACCGCCGTCTTCTCGCCGCAGAACGTCCGGTTCGACATCGTAAAGCAGCTTCAGATAGTGATCGCGAACATCCTCGAAATCCCAGGAGGCGCCGCGATCGCGCGGTGCATGCGCTTTCCACCGTGGATCGTGCACGGCCACGCCGGGTAGATACCTGTCCAGCGTTTCCTGTTCGGGAACATTGGCGAAGGCCAGGCACTCGGCGGCAAAGCGCAGACCGGCGCGACGCGCATCTTCCAGCGGACGGCAATAGGCGCCGACGCCGTAATAATGGCCGACCCCGGTGTTCGGAAAAAAGGGCAATGCGCCGCCGGAGGGGGAATTGGCGACATAGGCCGCGTCAGGCCGCTTGTCGGCAAGAAGTTCCGGCAGAACCTCTTCGGTCAGCGTTCCCTTCCATATCTGTTCCGGAAGGCCGAGCATCGCGCCCTGCTGGTACATTTCACTGCCACCGCAAAAAATGGCGAGCGATGGAGAAAGCGCGGTGGCTTCAAGGAACTGCGAGATTTCCGTGACGATGTGCTGGCGCAGACTCTCGTCCCTTGCCGGATAATCGAAATTGGCGAGCATGGCGTCCTGCCAGACCATGATGCCGAGTTCGTCGCAAAGTGCGAAGAATTCCGGGGTCTCATAGGTCATGGTGCCGCCGATGCGGATCATGTTCATGCCCGCTTCCGCTGCTTTTCGAAGCCATGGCTCGTAGTCCGGCCTCATTCCCGGCAGGTGCACGATGTCCGCCGTCGTCCAGGCCGCGCCACGACAGAACACCGGTTGACCGTTCACCCTGAGGCCGAAACCTTTACCGTCGTCGCCGTGATCGATCTCGACCTGCCGGAAACCCGTGCGTGCAAGGCGATGTTGCGTGCCGTCCAGCTCAAGAACGACGTCATGCAGAGTTGGCCTGCCATGCGTGTGTGGCCACCATTGTTCCACATCAGTTATGCGCAGTTCGCCGGAAAGTGTGCCGCCTTCGTCTAGAGAAAGATCGGCGCTGTGACCGGCGCAGCCAAGCTTTGCCGACTTTATCGGGCGGTTGCCTTGCAGCGCGATGCTAACCCTTCCCGTTCCGGCCCCGTCCAGCGAAGATTGCAGCGTGCAGAGAATTCCGTTCTGCCGTATCAGGCTGATGGGTCGCCATGGGCCGGCGGCGTGTATTTCCGGGCACCATCCAGGCATATAACCCAGTGCAGTGGTGCGGATCAGCCGCAGCCCCTGCGTATTCATCATTTGCGGCCGCCAGCGAGCGCGGGGACCGGTTTTTTCAAGTCGGGGTGCCAGCGCTCTGAAGCAGATCGCGAGTTCATCCGCACCCGTCAGTTCCACAGGCACTTCCAGTCTTTCAAACATGCTTTGGCTTGCCGCGATCAGCTCACCGTTGAAGAAGATCTCCGCGATGGTGGAAAGACCGTCGAAGCGCAGGGTGGCACGCTCCCGGACATCGGAAATCATCGTCAGCCTGTACCAGGCGTCCCTGTCATTGAGGGGCGTCGGAGCGAGGCGGTCGAACTTTTCAGCGGCTTCCAAAGCCTGCGCCACGGTTCCGGGAACGGAGACATGGAGGCTTTCGAGCGAGGCGGGAATATCGGAGGGCGTTTCATAGGCATCGGCGGGCGTCAGCGCCAGCGTCCAGCCTTCGCTCAGCAATTCCTCGCTTTCACCCGGAAGATAGGTCCTCACGCGGCCTCGCTGGCATCAGACAGTTTTTTGCCAAGGCTTTGCATCAGACCATCCCATGCATCCGCGGCCGGATCGAGAACGGTGGCCAGCGCATCGAATTTGCGGCGGGTGACGGCGCGCGCAAGCTGGAACTGCACGGTCTTGGCAACCTCGGAGATTTTTAGCGCGTGGTTCTTTGCCTCAGAAAAACTATCCGCGTCCAACCATTCGAAGTGGCTTGCCGCCAGTTCGAAATTGGCACCTAGTTGGCGTAGCGTATTGAACGCGTATTTGTGGAAAAACCCGAAGGGCCGGTCTGCGACCTTTTCCACCTGTGCCGGAAACACCTTTGCAAAGGCCCGGACCGGGTTGGAGGAAGGTCGCCGGGAAAAATGAAACTTCAGGAGCCGTTCGGCGGTCTTGCGAACATGCGCCGGTGAAGGATTGCCGTCCGCGAATTTCGCAAATTCCGTATAGGGCAGGAAAGGCGGGTCGGTTTCAGCCAGATGATGCTGGAAAAGCCCGTCAAAGTCCTCGCCGGAGAGATGGAAGAAGCCGGCATTGTGAAAATAGTCGAGTTCCCGCTTTTCGAGATCGAGCCGGTTGATGGCGATCGTGGTCTTGCCGTGTTCCTTGCGGTAGCCCACCCCATGGGTATCGGGCATATGGAAACTGTCCATCTCGATCAGACAGATGCGGCCGCGTTCCAGCTGCGCCTGGATGTGGTTTTCCACCTTATCGAAGATCGCAAGCTCGGTGGCGCGAACGCCATAAAGGGCTTCGAGGTCTTCCAGCGGCACCTTGAAGAAGGTGAACTGGTCGCCTTCGAAGTCCTGCGTCAGGGTGAAACCGAACATGGCTTCCGGGGATAAGCCTTTCGAGGCCAGCACCTCGATCCATAAATCAATATAGCAATTGGTTTCCGGCCACATTCTTTCGGAAGAATGAAGCGGATGCTGCACATAGTTTTTGGGATCGAGACCGGGAAAAATCTGCTGCATGGATAATCAGCCCCAGAGTGTTTCCACGACTTTCGCAGGCCATTTCTTCACGTCGAGACCGTGATGGGCAAACAGTGCCAGCGCGATGCGTTCAAGGCCGAAACCGACGCAGGCGGTGTGGGCGACATCGCCATTATCGAGGTTCAGACCCCATTTCTGGCCGAAGGCGTCCTGATGGTAGTTAAAGCTCATGCAGGCTGTCGGGCTGGTCGTTGACGTGACCGGGATCAACAGTTCGAATTTCAGGTTCTGGTCGCGCTGGTTGTTGGCGAGCATCTTGCCCGCGCGGCCGAAGAAAGGATCGTTGGCGATATCGATGGTGACATCGAGCCCCACCGCTTTCATCATCTCAACGCCGCGATCCATCCAGGTCTGGCGGAATTCGGTGACGTTGGCCTCGGTGCCCATGCAGACATATTCGCGCATGCGGAAAAGCTGCTGGCGGGCCGGATCCTTGGAGGGCTCGTGGCGGAAGCAATAGGACTGGATGTCATAGAGACCGCCGCCGGCAGGCAGCGCGCCGCGCTTGGCGATCGTTGGATAAAGCGGGTAGCAGGCCGCTGGCGTCAGTACGATATCGGTTGCTTTCTGATCCTTGGTCCAGTCGCCGCCCTCATCCATGGTCTTCAGCAGGCTGACATGGTCCAGTTCGCAGCCGCAAAAGGAATGGACCGTGCCGGCGAGCTGCGGGAAGCTCTTCATGTAACCGCTTTTTTCGAAATAGGCGCGGTTGATGCCGGGCGGGAAACGGATCGCTTCAGCGCCATCGGCGCCACCGGTGCGGTCGATCAGCCGCTCGAAGGCGGCAATCACGTCCTCGAACTGGCCGCTGCGTCCATAAAGACCGTCCACACCCGTTTCAATCAGCAGGCCTTCTTCGAACAGTCGATCGAGGAACGATGTTTGCATGTCCATGGTCTTATCCCAAGAGGCTGGTGTCCTGCCTGTGAACCAGCAGGAGATTGGCGGAATTGCCGAGAATACGGTCGTTGGAAATCATCAGACGGGCGGAATGCGCGTCGCGCAGATGCCGGCCGAGGCTGTAGGGCGTGCCATTCTTGTAGCCCATGATGCCGCAGACCAGCATGGCGTGGTCGATGATCTCGAGAATGGTTTCCGAAGAGCAGATTTTCACATTGTTCATGGCAACCGCAAAGGCCATCGACATCAATTTTTCCGGATCGCTCTTGGTGTCCTCGTAGGCCTTGATACCGGCTATGATGTTGGATTTCACCACCTGCAGCTTGGTGGAAACCTCGGCAAGGCGGATCGCGCCGGGAGGAGCCGTTCCGGGCGACTTGCGGGCCGCAGCTCTGACAAAAGATTGGGCGCGCAGCACCGCATCCGACGCGATACCATACCAGACGGCGCTCCACAGCAGATGCGAGCTTGCAAGCATGGATTGTGCAGCGATTTCTGCGAAAGGCTTTGGGAAAATCTGCGCCGCCGGCGCTTCGCCGCGGAACAGGAAGCCGTCCGAACAGGTGCCACGCATGCCGAGCGTATCCCAGACATGGGTCTTCTCAAGCGTATACTGTTTTTTCAGGAAGACGGTCATTACCTGATCGGCGGGCGCGGCATCCTTGTGGGCGCGCGACGTAATCAGGATCGCATCGGCGTTGCTTCCATAAGAAATGACCGTGGCGTCCTTCTCCAGCCGGCAGCTATCACCTTCGACTTCGATTGCGCAGATGGAGTTACGCAGATTGCCGCCGATGCCGCCTTCGGTCGTGGCGGAACCGAGCAGAAGCTGTTCGCCGGCGACGCGGCGCATGAAGTCCGCGTGCCATGCGCTCGCCTCTCCATGTTCCACAAGGCTCGACAGTTTGATGTGGTGCATGGCGAAAATCATCGCCGTTGCCGAACAGGCCTGCCCAAGCCGGGCGCAGATATCGGCGATTTCCTGAAGGGAGGCACCTTCGCCGCCCAGCAGTGAGGGGACCTGTATGCCGAGCAGACGTTCCTGCCTCAATGCATCAACGGCTTCCTGCGGAAAGCGGCCGGTGACATCCACCTCGTCCGCATATTTGGCGGCAATTGCCGCAACACGGCCCGCGCGCGCGGACAGCGTTTCATCCTGCGGCGCGACGGTGACGTTCATCAGGCTGCCTCTTTACCATCGAGAATGAGTTTAACAGTGTCTTCAATGGCCTTGATGCTGGCGAAAGACTTGCGGTTCAGCAGATTGTCCGGGAATTCGATATCGAATGCTTCTTCGATGCCGAGCATCAATTGCACCGATGCAAAGGAAGAAAGGCCCGCCGCGTAAAGATCGGCTTCATCTGCAATCGTATCGACGGGGGTTGGAAGCTGGCCGAATTTTGCCAGTATTTCACGTATAGTCGCATTCATTCCGACGTATCTCCCATGAATTTCACATCAGGATGGTTTGTGCTTATGGTTACGTTGCAAACGATAATATTCGCCTAAACCGTTAGGTTAATTACAACTAACGGCAGCATGCGCCATTCCCGCACCTTTGCCAAGCATGGATCGCCGGTCTTGACAAAAGCCTAAGGGTGTTTTTTGCTGGGGCCATTCACCAGGGGTGTCCCGTCAAGGGGCTGAGATTCTGCTTTCATGCGCAGTGACCCGTTGAACCTGATCCAGTTCATACTGGCGTAGGGACGGTGCAAAGACCTGATGTCGGGCGGCGCATGGCGCCGCGTTTCGGCACACAGGTATTTTCCATCATTCCGGCTCGAACTGGGTCTCCACTGTTAAACTTTGGAGCCTCAAGATGAATATCGCTGCCAAGACTATACCGCTCGTCGTTACAACCGGCCCGCATGCCGCCTCCACGAAAATCCATAAGCCGGGCGTTTTGCATCCGCATATCCGCGTACCGATGCGCGAGATCGCAGTGCACCCGACGGCGGGCGAGCCGCCGGTCACGGTTTATGATTCCTCAGGTCCCTATACCGACCTCAACCATCCGGTCCTGATCGAAAAAGGTCTGCCGCGTCTGCGTCATGACTGGATCGTCGCGCGCGGTGATGTCGAGGCTTACGAGGGACGGCACGTCAAACCGGAAGATAATGGTTTCGCCACCGGCGAACGCCTGACGCCTGAATTTGGTGTACGTCATCAGCCGCTGAAAGCGACGGCGGGCAAGGCGGTGACGCAACTTGCCTATGCGCGGGCGGGCATTATCACGCCCGAAATGGAATTCATCGCCATTCGCGAAAATCTCGGGCGCGAGGCAGCGAAGGAGAAGCTCGCGCGTGACGGTGAGAGTTTCGGCGCGCATATTCCTGATTATGTCACGGCGGAATTTGTGCGTCAGGAAGTGGCGTCGGGCCGCGCCATCATTCCAGCCAATATCAACCACCCTGAACTTGAGCCGATGATCATCGGCCGCAATTTTCTCGTCAAGATCAATGCCAATATCGGCAATTCCGCCGTCACCTCCTCAATGGCGGAAGAGGTTGAGAAGATGGTCTGGGCGATCCGCTGGGGTGCGGATACGGTCATGGACCTTTCAACCGGCCGCAACATCCACAATATCCGCGAATGGATCATCCGTAATTCGCCGGTGCCGATCGGCACCGTGCCGCTTTATCAGGCGCTGGAGAAGGTGAACGGCATTGCCGAAGACCTCGATTGGGAAGTGTTCCGCGATACGCTGATCGAGCAGGCGGAGCAGGGTGTGGATTATTTCACCATCCATGCCGGCGTGCGGCTGCATTACATCCCGCTCACCGTCAACCGCGTCACCGGCATCGTCTCACGCGGCGGCTCGATCATGGCCAAGTGGTGTCTGCATCACCACAAGGAAAGTTTCCTCTATGAGCATTTCGACGAGATTTGCGACATCTGCCGTGCTTACGACGTCTCCTTCTCGCTGGGCGATGGCCTGCGTCCCGGCTCGATCGCTGACGCCAATGATGCGGCGCAGTTTGCGGAGCTGGAAACGCTGGGTGAGTTGACGCAGATCGCCTGGGCAAAGGATTGCCAGGTGATGATCGAAGGCCCCGGCCACGTGCCGATGCACAAGATCAAGGAGAATATGGACAAGCAGTTGAAGACCTGCGGCGAAGCGCCCTTCTATACGCTTGGGCCGCTGACCACGGACATTGCGCCCGGTTACGACCACATCACGTCCGGCATTGGTGCTGCAATGATCGGCTGGTTCGGGACCGCCATGCTCTGCTACGTTACGCCGAAGGAACACCTCGGTCTTCCGGATCGTAATGACGTGAAGGTGGGTGTCATTACCTACAAGATCGCTGCCCACGCCGCCGATCTCGCCAAGGGGCATCCGGCCGCGCAAGTGCGGGACGACGCGTTGTCACGTGCAAGGTTCGAGTTCCGCTGGGAGGATCAGTTCAACCTGTCGCTCGATCCCGATACGGCTCGGTCCTTCCATGACGAGACGCTGCCGAAGGAGGCGCACAAGGTTGCGCATTTCTGCTCCATGTGCGGACCGAAATTCTGCTCGATGCGGATTTCCCACGACATCCGCGCCGAGGCGCAGAAGGAGGGGCTTGAGGCCATGGCCGCGCGCTTCAAGGAAGGCGGTGAGCTTTACATGCCGCTTCCGACGCCTGCGAATGCCGAATAAAATGCACGTCCTTGTCAAGGGAACGGGGGTCGCCGGTTTGACGGCGGCCTTCGAACTGGCGCGGAGGGGCGTTGTTGTCGAGGTGTCGGAGCGCAATGCCGAGCCTTCTCGTGGAGCGTCGTTTTATGCAGGCGGCATGCTGGCGCCCTGGTGTGAGCGCGAAAATGCGGAGGAAGCGGTCCTGACGCTTGGCAAGGTGGCGCTTGACTGGTGGGACGAGGCAACTCCCGGCCTTGTGGTTCGCAATGGCACGCTGGTCGTCGCGCCAGCACGCGACAGGGTAGAGCTCACGCGTTTCGCATCGCGGACCAGCGGTTATCGCTGGGTGGATGAGGGCGAGATCGCCGCTCTGGAGCCCGATCTTGCGGGTCGCTTCCGCTCCGGGCTCTATTTCCCGGGCGAGGGGCATCTCGATCCGCGTCTCGCGCTGAAATCGCTACATGAGCGGCTTTCTATCATGGGTGTGCGGTTCCACATGGGCATCCCTGTCGATGAACGATTGTTCGACCGGGCGGTGGACTGCACCGGAGCTGCAGCAGTGGAAGAAATTTCCAACCTACGCGGCGTGCGTGGAGAGATGATCTACCTTGCTACCTCGGAGCTATCCCTCTCCCGTCCCGTCCGGCTGTTGCATCCGCGCATTCCGCTTTACATCGTCCCGCGCGAGTCTGGCCGCTTCATGGTGGGCGCCACGATGATCGAGACGGAGGATGCCGGGGCCATTTCCGTCCGTTCGATGATGGAGTTCCTGAATGCCGCCTATGCCGTGCATCCGGCTTTTGCCGAAGCTCGGATCATCGAATCCGGCACGGGTGTGCGTCCTGCTTATCCCGACAATCTCCCCAGGGTCATGCAGGACTGCCGGACCATTTTCATCAACGGCGCGCACCGGCACGGCTTTCTGCTTTCTCCGGCCATGGCGCGGCAGGCGGCTGACATCATTCGCCAAACTCTCTCAGAAGGAACAGAATCATGAAACTTCTTGTCAATGGCGACGAGCTTGATCTCGCCGCCGAGACGCTGGCCGGCCTGCTTGCCAGCCTCGAATACGAAGGCGATTGGCTGGCGACGGCGGTGAATGGCGAACTGGTGCATTCGGAAGAGCGCGCCGATTATCAACTGAAGGATTTTGACCGCGTCGAAATTCTCTCGCCGATGCAGGGAGGCTGAGCCATGCTGATGCTTTATGGCCGTGAGGTCTCGTCCCGTCTTCTCCTTGGTACGGCGCGGTACCCATCCCCCGCCGTGCTCGCGGATGCGGTCCGGGCCAGCAACACGGATATTCTGACGATTTCGCTGCGCCGGGAAATGGCGGGCGGCAGGAAAGGCGGGCAGTTTTTCGAACTGATCCGCGAACTGGATCGAAACGTCCTGCCGAATACGGCTGGCTGCCACACCGCCAAGGAAGCTGTGCTAACGGCAAAGATGGCGCGCGAGGTGTTTCGCACCAACTGGATCAAGCTGGAGGTCATCGGCCATCACGATACGCTGCAGCCCGATGTCTTTGCGCTTGTGGAAGCCGCGAAAATCCTCTGCGACGATGGTTTTGAGGTCTTTCCCTATACGACCGACGATCTGGTCGTCGCCGAGAAGCTGCTGGAGGCGGGCTGCAAGGTTTTGATGCCGTGGTGCGCACCGATTGGTAGCGCCATGGGACCGCTCAATCTGGTGGCGCTGAAATCCATGCGGGCGCGTTTCCCCGACATACCTTTGATTGTTGATGCCGGTATCGGCCGCCCGTCGCATGCAGTCACCGTAATGGAGCTTGGATACGATGCCGTTCTGCTCAACACGGCGGTGGCGGGGGCGCGGGACCCGGCCGGCATGGCCGAAGCTTTTGCTCTGGCGATAGAAGCCGGCCATCAGGCATATATTTCCGGACCGCTGGAGCCGCGGGACATGGCCGTTCCCTCGACGCCCGTGATCGGGACTGCGGTTTTTTCCTGATCGCGGCTCGTCGCCGACCTCAGGCGTGTCACGTTTTGCGTTGACAGTGCCTGATGGTGGCGGGATACCGGGAGAAAAGGGAAAAGGCATGGCGGCACTCACCAATCTTCTGACTGACATAGACGGCGTTTCGGTCGGCAGTGTTACCGATCTTTCCCTTGGCTCCGGTGTTACGGCGATTGTTTTTGAAAAGCCCGCCATTGCCTCAGGTTCTGTTCTGGGCGGTGCGCCTGGCGGGCGTGACACGGGCCTGCTCGACCCGGCGATGACGGTTGAAACCGTGGATGCCTTCGTGCTGTCGGGCGGCTCGGCCTTTGGGCTTGATGCGGCAGGCGGCGTTCAGGCCGGGCTGCGCGAGATCGGCCGCGGCCTTCAGGTCGGTTCCACCCGCGTACCCATCGTGCCGCAGGCGATCCTCATGGATCTTCTGAATGGCGGCGACAAGGACTGGGGTTTGCATTCGCCCTATCGCGACATGGGATATGCGGCTTTCAAGGCGGCGCGTGCGGCGCCTTTCGAACTCGGGACGGTCGGTGCCGGGACGGGAGCAACGACCGCGACCTTCAAAGGTGGGCTGGGGTCGGCAAGTGCTGTCAGTTCCGGCGGATATAAAGTGGCGGCTATTGTCGCCGTCAATGCGCTTGGCTCGGCAACCCTCGGCGCGAGCCGCCATTTCTGGTCGGCTCCGTTTGAGGTGGCGGATGAGTTTGGCGGAAGCAGTTTTCCGCAACGGTTTGAGCCTGAAAATACCGCCTTGCGCCTCAAGGGGGTCAATCTCACGGCAACGACCATCGGTACGGTGGTGACGGATGCCGCACTCACGAAAGCGCAGGCACATCGCCTTTCCATCATGGCGCATGACGGGTTGGCCCGCGCCGTTCTGCCCGCCCATTTGCCGAGTGACGGTGACACCATGTTCGCGGCCGCGACGGGCGAGAAGCCGCTTGAGCGCGGCGTTCATTTCGCCGAACTTTGCCATCTTGCCACCATTGTCATGGCGCGGGCCGTGGCGCGTGGCGTCTATGAGGCGACGGCCTTGCCGGTGGATGGAGCGCAAACGGCCTATCGCGATCTTCATGGACGGAGCCTTTAACCGATGAGTGAGACTCTTCCGCCACTGAAACCTGTCCTTCGCATTGATTTTCCGCCCGGAGAACGCCTCGGCCACGGCAAGATCGAATTGATGGAACTGATTGTCGAGACCGGCTCGATTTCCGCCGCCGGGCGGGCGATGGACATGTCATATCGCCGCGCGTGGCTGTTGGTGGATGCGCTGAACCGTATGTTTCGACAACCGGTTATAGAATCGCAGCGCGGCGGCAAACAGGGCGGTGGGGCGGCGCTGACCGTCTTCGGCACCGAATTGCTGGCGCGTTATCGCGACATGCAAACGCGGATGAACGAAGCCCTACATCAGGATATCGACTGGCTGGAGGCCAACCGCAATCCTGACGCTGCTCTCAATAGGGATCGATAGCCGCTGACTTTATGATTGCATGCACCGGTTTTCCGGGTTCCAGCTGCAACCTTTCGCGAGAGAGGTCTGTGATGCGCGACTGGATGATGTCACCACCGCAATCCACCTGAACCGTGACCATGGCGTCTTCGCTCACGGAAACGTTTGCGACACGGCCGTTGAGAATGTTGAGCGCGCTCAAGCCTTCAGGTTTTACAGTTGCAAGCATTACATCGCGTGCGGGTATGAGCACGCGCACCGGGCTGCCGCATATTCCGCTTTTTGCCGGAACGTGAAGCAGCATGGTTTTTAGCTTTACGGCGGCAAGCCCATGCCGCTCGTCGAAGCTTTCAATGCGCCCGGAAAGAATGCTGCCCGCCTCGCGCCTTTCGAGATGGGTGCTGAAATCGGGTCCTGCCAGCACCTCGGCGGCTTTTCCCTGCGTTTCCACCGTTCCGTCTTTCATAACAACGATGCGATCGGCCAGACGGGCGACCTCGTGGATCGAGTGGCTGACATAGACAACAGGGATTTTGGTCTCGTCCCGCAGCCGTTCGAGATAGGGAATGATCTCCGCTTTCCGCTGTTCGTCCAGCGAGGCGAGCGGCTCGTCCATCAGCAGCAATCTGGGTGAAGAAAGCAGGGCGCGGCCGATAGCCACACGTTGCTTTTCGCCGCCGGAAAGTTTGTTCGGGCGTCGGTGCAGAAGATGGCCAATGCCGAGCATGTCGATGATATTGTCCCGATCGGTGCCCGTGGTTTTATTCGCATTGAACCACCCGCCGTAGTTCAAGTTTTGGGCGACGCTGAGATGCGGGAAGAGCCGCGCTTCCTGAAAGACATAACCGAAATGGCGTTTGTGCGCCGGCAGAAACAGTCGTTTTTCGCTGTCGGTCAGCATTTTGCCATCAAGTGAAACCTGTCCATCATCCGGCCGCAGCAGGCCGGCGATGATGCGTATTATTGAAGTTTTGCCGGAGCCCGAGCGCCCGAAAAGCGCGGTCACTCCGCCTTCGGACGTGAATGACGCGTCAAGTTCGAAGGCGCCAAGACGGTGGCGGATGGAAACCGAAAGCGTCATTCCATGCTCATCCGTTTGCCGATTACGCGGGCCAGCAATTCCGAGACGAGCAGAGCGAGCATGGAAATCGCAACCGAAACGATTGTAAGCCGCAGCGCACCGGCGTCGCCGCCCGGGACCTGCGTGAAGGTGTAGATGGCGGCGGACAATGTCTGCGTTTCGCCCGGAATGTTCGAAACGAAAGTGATGGTCGCGCCAAATTCGCCCATGGCCTTTGCGAAAGCGAGAATCATGCCGGCGATGATGCCGGGCAGGGTCAGTGGCAGGGTAACGGTGAGGAACACCCAGAGCGGATTGGCCCCCAATGTTCCCGCCGCCTCTTCCAGCTTGCGATCCACCGCTTCGATGGAAAGGCGGATGGAGCGCACCATCAGCGGAAAGGCCATGACAGCGCATGCGAGAGCTGCCCCCGTCCACCGGAAGGAGAAGACGATGCCGAACCAGCTGTCGAGAAATTGTCCGATGGCGCCCCGGCGGCCGAAAAGAACCAGCAGCAGAAAACCGGTTACGACAGGCGGCAGGATAAGCGGCAGGTGGACGATGCCGTTGAGGAGAGACTTGCCCCAGAAGCGGCCGCGCGCCAACGCCAAGGCGATGAGAATGCCGAACGGCAGGCTGGCGAGCATGGCAACGGAGGACACCCACAGGCTGAGCCTGATCGCCGTCCATTCTTCAGGGCTGAGTGTCCACCAATGCAACGCCATATCCCGTAACCGTCATCTCTTGCGGCCCCTGGGCCAGGGAAAGCAGTTTATTTCAAGACCGTGAAGCCCTGTTTTTCGAAGAAGGGCGTTGCCTTTTCGGACTTCAGGAAATTCAGATAGGCTTTTGCCGCCGGCGATTTTGCCTCCGAAAGAATGGCCACGGGATAGATGATCGGCGGATGGCTGTCTCCAGGGAACGTGCCGACGATCTTCACACCGGGATCGGCAGCCGCATCGGTTTGGTAGACGATGCCATAGGGCGCCTCTCCGCGCGAGACGAGCAGCAGGGCGGCACGCACGCTTTCCGCGCCGGCGACCTTTTGTTCGACCGACGACCAGACGCCGAGTTTTTCCAGCGCGGCCTTGCCGTATTTGCCGGCGGGTACGGAATCCACCGCGCCCATGGCCAGGCGGCCGTCACCTACCAGAGCCCCAAGATCAAAGCCCTGCTTGATCTCGACCGGCTTGGCCTTGTCGGCGGGAGCGACGAGAACGATGCGGTTGCCTAGAAGATTGGAGCGGCTGTCAGCGTTGATCAGCTTCTTTTCAGCGACATGATCCATCCATGCAAGGTCGGCGGAAATAAAGATATCCGCTGGTGCGCCCTGCTCGATCTGCTTGGCGAGCGCTGAACTTGCGGCATAAGAAGCCGCCGCTTCATTACCGCTTTCCTTCGCCCACTCGGCGTTGATGCCGTCCAGTGCGTTTTTCATGCTGGCTGCGGCAAACACCGTGACTTTTTCGGCGGCATGGGCCGGAACGGCTGCAAAGGAGGCCGCCAGCCAGAAGGACGTCACTGTGGCGATGGTTTTGAAGAAGCTGCGACGCAAAAGTCTCATGGTGTGATGCCCCGGTACGAGATATTCATATGAATATATCGATAGGCCTATCGCGCATTCATTATATTTTCAAGGATATATCGAAGGATGACAAAATTCCCGGGGTTGGGGGGCTTCCAACCTCAGTTCTCTGCTTGCAACAGGAATGCATGGGATGAGCGTCTGCGCCACGGGAGTGTCTTTTCAGACCGAAGATTTGGGCTGACTGAAACGCCGTGACAGCTGTGGGGGATGGCAAGCACACAAGAAACGGCAAAGGTCGTAATCAGATATCGGGCCCAATGTTTCTGTCGGACCGTAAGTCGGATCAAAAACGCTCGCCGGCGAAATGGGCTATCTGTGCACCTGCTTCGTAATAGGCTTCCTTCAGAGCCCTGAAGGGCTGCGCTTTTGGTTCCGTTAAAGGCAAAGGCAATTCCGCTTCGGTTATCTCACCGAGAACATGCTGTGCAATGACTTTGCCGAAGGCCGTGCCCGGTGCGATGCCGCGGCCATTATAGCCTGAAAAGCCGACGACATTTTCGGCGAATTTGTGAAAGCGGGGCACGGCATTGTCGGTCATACCGATCTGGCCGTACCATTCACACTCGAACTCGGTATCCCCAAGCTGCGGAAAAAGCCGCTTCAACGACCGTTTCGCCCAGGCGCGGTGAATGGCGGCACCCGTGCCGCGCAGCGCCCCGACACTGCCGAAGACCAGCCGGCCAGCCTTGTCCATGCGGAAGGATGAGAGAATTTCCTTCGTGTCCCAGCAGCCCTCGCGGCCGGGGAGGATGCTTTTTTGCAGATTGTCGCCGAGAGGTCTGGTCGCGAAGTTGAAATAGGGCAGATAAATCTGTTCATCGCGAACGACCTGCCACGGTCCCGTGCTGTAGGCTTCGGTCGCCACCACGATCCATTTGGCAGTTACCGATCCGTTTGGCGTCTTCACGACCCATTGTCCACCGTTGCGTTCGGTGGCTACCACGGGGCTATCCGTATACAGCCGTGCGCCCGCCTTCTGCGCGGCGGCGGCGAGACCGCGAACATAGGCGAGCGGCTGAATTGTGCCTGCGCGGGTATCCAGAAGTGCGCCGGAATAGGCTGTCGTGCCCGTGCGTCTGGCCGTTTCCTCTGCATCGAGAACACGAACGGGCGCGCCCCTTTCGGCCCATTGTTCGCAGCGTTCGCGGATTTCACGGAGCCCTTTTTCACCAACTGCGCAATGCAGCGTTCCGTTTTTTTCGATCTCGCAGGGAATTGCGTGTTTTTCCACCAGGTCTCGCACGAGAAGTGGCGCATTGCCCAGAAGGCCGAGAAGCCGCTCGCCGTAAGTTTCGCCCAGCACGCCAGGCAATTCCTTCGGCATGACCCACATGCCGCCATTGACAAGGCCGACATTGCGCCCCGCGCCGCCGAAGCCGATTTTCCTGGCTTCGAGCAGGGCGACATTTATGTCCCGTTCGGCGAGGTGGAGCGCCGCAGATTGCCCGGTGAAACCGCCACCGACGATAACGACATCGGCAGCCACGGAGCCTTTTAACGCAGCGGTTGCGGGTGGCTGCGGCGCGGTCTTTTCCCAGAGGCCGTGCGAGCGGGGGTCATTATACATCGTTCCACCATGTCCGGGCGAGTTCATTTGGTTTTCGTATGAGTGACAAGCCCTTGTTTATAAGACTTTACAAGCCTCGCCGCCTGTTGAATATCGACATATCGTCAAGAGTTCATTCCATGAGGGAATATGGTTCTGCCGCCTCGCCGTTTTTTGCCGTCGCTTTCGCTACTCGCGGCATTCGAAGCCGCTTCGCGCACCGGCAGCGTTACCGCAGCTGCGCGGGAGCTCGGCCTGACCCAGGGTGCCGTCAGCCGGCAAATCCTGGCCCTCGAAGAACAGCTCGGGGCGGCGCTGTTCCTTCGCGAGCGACAGACGATCCGGTTGACAAGGGCAGGGGAGGGTTATGGCCGGGAAATACGCGAAGCCCTGCGGCGCATATCGACGGCTTCCCTCAATCTGCGCGCCAATCCGGATGGCGGCACGCTCAATCTCGGGGTGCTGCCAAGCTTCGGCACACGCTGGCTCGTGCCGCGCCTACCCGCTTTTATCGCACGCCACCCGGGTATTTCCGTCAATCTTCTGACGCGGTCTTCGCTTTTCGATTTCAAGACTGATACGGTCGATGCGGCGATTCATTTCGGCTTGCCGCACTGGCCGGGTACCGAACTTGTTTTCCTGATGCACGAAAAGATCGTTGCCGTATGCAGCCCCGCTTTCAAAACGCGACACCGATTTTCAACGCCTGATGATCTGCTTCATGTGCCGCTACTCCACATGACAACCCGACCCGATGCCTGGGAGCAATGGTTTCGCAGTCACGGCGTGGTATTCGACAATGTACACGGCATGCTTTTCGATCAGTTCACCACCATCGCCGAAGCGGCGAGCGCCGGTCTCGGTGTGTCGCTCATTCCTGCTTTCATGATCGAAGAGGAGTTGCGAAGCGGCCGACTTGTCGCGGCCGTTGCCGGCGAGGCGGAAAGCGAGGAGGCGTATTATCTCGCCTGCATGCCGGATCGCGCCGGTTACGCGCCGCTTGAAAGCTTTCGGCGCTGGATCGTTTCCGAGGCAGGAGGTGGAACCGGCGTCGAGGCCGGCGAGTTTTCCGCTTAAACCCTTGCGCGGTCTTGCAAGAACGATGCGGCTCAGCCAATAGTGCGCCGTGATGCGTGGCGCAGAGCCGTGCCTTGAAAGTTTCAATACGGGAGATGTCCGTGAAGCCCATTTTTGTTCAGCTTCAATGCGAGCCCGGCAAGACCTATGATGTCGCCGACGCCATCTATAAAACCGAACTGGTGTCCGAACTTTATTCCACCAGCGGTGAATATGATCTTCTGCTGAAAATCTATCTTCCGCAGGAAGAGGATATCGGCAAATTCATCAATCAGAACATCGTCAATATTCCGGGCATCGTTCGTTCGCTGACAACGCTGACCTTTACGGCCTTCTGATAACAATTTGAGAGTCTGCGACGGCCTCTCATTCTGCCCGTCCCGGGAGCCTGCCAGCTCAGCTCCTTGTCGGAACAAGGAAATGTGGGAGGCTTAGGCGCGTTTGCGAATTTCGCAAAAACCTGCATAGGCAGACCTATTAAAGTGGAAGGCGGTGTCTTGCAGGCAGGACTGTCAGCCAAAGGAAAAGCGCGCCGCCGGCCCACAATGTCGGGTCCGATATGGGGCGCGCTTTCGTTTTGACGGTTTTGTAAGCGGGCGATGGCTTTCGCGCATCAGGCTACCGCGGCCAGGTTCCGATTACGCACGAGGTCGCGAATCGCGATCCGCACATCGTCCGCACTGTCGAACTTCTGCTCGTCCAGATCGTGAACGTGGAACTTCACCGCAATAAACTTCAGCCGGTCGTTGTCCGGGATGACGATGCCGACGGGCTCGCCGGCGAATTCAATAACTTGCTTCTGCATAGATAAACTCCCGCTGTGGCTACTTCTCACAGCATGTTGTCGAACTGATTTTCAGGAAATTGAGACTGTTAAGTCACATTCGACAGCAGCGGGAACACGTGGATTTAAATCCAGCATTCCAGGATTCAAGACCAAGGATTGCGTTGATGCGATTGTATTTTGACATGACACACTCCCTGTATTGGTGTTGATCCGGAATCAGGAGACTCGTTCTCCAGTTCCACACTGATAATCCAGACCAGCACTAAAATCAATGCTGATTGTTATAGGTAGAATATTTTTCTTTATGATGACAGGAGAGGGGCGGAATTGTGAAATTTTTGTTTCCGCTTGGGGCCGGCTTCAAAAGGCCCGGCGCAACGGGCTTTTTTAGCTTTTTTTAATCGTGTCCGGATGGCTGCGGCGGATAAATATGATCGTTTCCGTTGAAGTCAGATATTGAAAAACGGCCGTCCCGGGTCTTTTCAGCCGCATTTCCGCCAATGGGCGCCTTGCCGTGGCCGCCGGGTATGTCGAGAACATAGGTCGGTTGGCAGAGACCGGAGATGCGTCCGCGCAAGGCAGACACGATTCGCTGCCCTTCTTCTATCGACAGGCGGAAGTGGCTGGTGCCGGGCGCCAGATCGGGGTGGTGAAGATAATAGGGCTTGATGCGGGTCTCGACGAATGCCCGCATCAGTTCGGCAAGAATCGCCGGATCGTCGTTGACACCTTTTAAAAGCACGGTCTGGCTGACCATGGCGATCCCCGCGTCAATGAGGCGTCCCGAGGCTAGTCTTGCGGCGTCGCCGAGTTCCCGCGCGTGATTCGCATGCAGGGCAACATAAGTCGTCTTGCCGCTGGATTTCAGCGCGTCGATCATCGCTTCATCGATGCGATCGGGATCGACTACGGGCACACGGGTGTGGAAGCGGACGATCTTCACATGCGATATGTCTTTCAGTCGTTGCATCAGATCGAAAAGTCGCCGTGGGGAGAGCACCAAGGGATCGCCGCCGGTGAGGATGACCTCCCAGATCGCCGGGTTCGCCTTTATATAGTCGAACGCGGCGTCCAGCTGCTGAGGGCTCATCATGCCATTACCCTGCGGCCCGACCATTTCACGGCGAAAACAGAAACGGCAATAAACAGGGCATATATGCACCGCCTTTAAAAGAACCCGGTCCGGATAACGGTGAACGATGCCATACACGGGGCTATGGGCGTCATCGCCTATCGGATCCTCCCGCTCTTCGGCAAGATGGATAAGCTCGGCCGCATCCGGCACGAACTGCCGGGCGATGGGATCGTTCGGATCGCCGAGGTCAATCAGTTCGGCAACCGCTGGCGTGATAGCCAGTGCGTAACGCTGCGTGACCGGCCGCAGGCTGTCGAGTGCGCCGGCTTCGATCAGCCCTGCTTCCAGCAGTGCCTCCGGTGTCTTGATGGTCTCAGAGCCTGTCATCGTCCGTATTCCACAACCGGGGCCCACATGACGAGATCGATGCGGGGTGCGCCTGTGGCCAGCATCACCAGCCGGTCGAAACCCAGAGCTATGCCGCTTGCCGGCGGCATGATGGCGAGCGCAGCCAGAAAATCCTCGTCCAGCGGATAGGTCTCGCCATAGACACGCTGCTTTTCCGCCATCTCCGTTTCAAAACGCCGCCTCTGCTCGGCAGCGTCGGTCAATTCACCGAAGGCATTGGCAAGTTCCACGCCGCAGGCATAAAGCTCGAAACGTTCCGCCACGCGCGCATCCCTCGGGGATCTGCGGGCGAGGGCTGCTTCGCTTGTCGGATATTCATCGAGAATTGTCGCGCGTCCGAAGCCAAGTTCCGGCTCGACCCGTTCGACGATGACACGGCTGAACATATCCGCCCAGGTATCATCCTCGGCCACCCGGATGCCGGCACTGGCGAGGCTTGCGGCAAGGTGCCGGCTGTCGGTCTCGCCGTCTCCGCTGATTGTGGCCAGAAGGTCGATTCCGGCATAGCGTTCGAAGGCCTCAGCGACACTCAGGCGTTCGGGCTCGAGAAAGGGATCAACGCTGCGCCCGCGATAGGAAAAATGTTTCGTACCCGTGGTTTCGGCCGCGAGAGCGAGAAGAGTGGCGCTGTCCTTCATCAAGCTCTCATAGGTTTCGCCTGCGCGATACCATTCCAGCATGGTGAATTCGGGGTGGTGCAGCGGGCCCCGCTCCCGGTTCCTGTAGACATGGGCGAAACAGGAGATGCGTTTTTCACCCGCGGCAAGCAGCTTCTTGCAGGCGAATTCCGGAGACGTGTGAAGATAAAGCGGCACGGCGTCGCCGCCCGGCGTCACGCCTTCAGTGGCAAATGCGTGGAGATGTGCCTCGTTGCCTGGCGAGATCTGCAGGGTGGCGGTATCGACCTCGAGAAAATCGGCGCGGGCGAAATAGCCGCGAAAGGCCGACTGGACGGCGTTGCGGCCAAGCAGGAAGGCGCGACGGTCGGCATGGACGTCGGGCGTCCACCATGGCGACATTGTTTCGTTGCTTGCGCGCATCGTTCTTCGTTTCCGTCTTCTGTCCCGCCCCGGATTGCGGATAAACAGGCTGCAAAACACCTGGTTGCGTTATTTAAAGCGGTTCCGGGGCGAAAACCGCTAGGTACTCTTCCGCGAATTGCTGTAGAAGGCTGGCAATCCGTGCGGATTTAAGGTAGTTGCGCCCCAGAAAAAAGACAAAACGTCTGCCGGGGCTGGTGCTGCCGCGCAGTCCTTTACGACGCATTTCATCGAGTTACAAGGAAGTCATATGGTCAAGGTTATCGCCTCATCCGTCCGCAAGGGCAATGTTCTCGACGTGGACGGCAAGCTTTACGTCGTTCTCACCGCGCAGAACTTTCATCCCGGCAAGGGCACGCCGGTCACGCAGGTGGACATGCGCCGCATCGTCGATGGCGTGAAGGTCTCCGAGCGCTGGCGCACCACCGAGCAGGTCGAGCGTGCTTTTGTTGAAGACCTGAACTTCCAGTTTCTCTATGAAGATGGCGAAGGCTTCCACTTCATGAACCCTGAGAATTACGATCAGGTCGTGGTGGATGCGGAGACGATGGGTGACCAGAAGGCCTATCTTCAGGAAGGCATGACCTGCGTTCTTTCCATCCACGAAGGCAATCCGTTGGCTGTCGAACTGCCGCGCCACGTCACGCTTGAGATCACGGAAACCGAGCCGGTCGTAAAAGGCCAGACGGCGTCTTCTTCTTACAAGCCCGCCATTCTTTCCAACGGGATCCGCACCATGGTGCCGCCGCATATCGATGCCGGCATTCGCGTGGTCATCGCGACGGAAGACAATTCCTACGTCGAGCGCGCCAAGAACTGATCCTGGCGATCGAGTAGACAAAAAAGCACCGGTTCCCGGTGCTTTTTTTATTCCATGCCGCGAATAACAAAAAGCCCGCGTCGAGACGCGGGCTTTTTTGTCTTTTCGGGCTGTTGATTACATGCCCTTGGCCGCCGTAACGGTCGGGCCTGCCGGCTTCTTCGGCGCGGTCGTCTGGCCAAAGGCATAACCGCCGCCCAGCGCCACGTTCAGCGACACATAGTCCTGCGCGGTCTGCTGGATCGCCGTGGCAAGGCTTGCCTGTGCGGCGGAAACCTGACGCTGCGCATCGAGAACGTCGAGCAGCGAAGAGGCACCGTCGCGGTAGCTGGCGGTCGAGAGCTGCAACGCTTCCTGGTAGGAAGCGACCGTCTTGCGCAATGCGTCGGCGGTGCGCTGGTCGCGATTGACTGCGGCAAGGGCGTTTTCAACCTCTTCGACGGCGTTGAGGACCGTCTGCTTCCATGCGAGATATTCTTCGCGCGCCTGCGAGTTGGCGAGGTCGATATTGGCGCGAATGCTGCCGCCATCGAGGATCGGAAGAACAAGGCTCGGGCCGAAGGACCAGCTGTTTGCCGTACCTCTGTTGCCGCCGCTGACGAAGTTGTAGCTCGGGGTGATGGCGCCGCCGAGTTCAATGCTTGGATAAAGCTGCGATTCGGCAACGCCGATCTTTGCCACGGCTGCCGCAAGTTCACGCTCGGCGACGCGGATATCCGGACGATTGCGAATGAGATCTGCCGGAATGCCGGTGCGTGGCACACTGCGGGCCACGGGCTGACGCGCGCCCTTCTGCAACTCGGCGATCAGCGACGAAGCTGGCAGGCCGAGCAGCGTGGCGATGCGGTGCGCCGCCTTGCGGAAGTTGGTTTCGAGGCCCGGTATGTCGGACAGGGTGGAGTTGACCAGACCTTCGGACTGGACAACGTCGAGCCGCGAAGCCGCACCGGCTTCAAGCTGAAGCTTGGTCAGATCCAGTGTTTCACGGCGGGAAGCCAGGTTATGGCGGGCGATCGCCAGACGCTCCTGATAATAGCGCACGTCGATGTAAGCCGAGGCAACCGAGGAAATCAGCGTCAGGCGCTGAACGTCGACGCTTGAATAAGCCGCATCGAGCGATGCATTGGCGCTTTCCGTGGCGCGACGGTAGCGGCCGAAGAGATCGAGCAGCCAGGAAACGCTGAGGCTGCCGGAAGAGACGTTGGTGACAGGAACGTCGCGGTAGCTGCCCTTCGTTTCGCTGGTCGTGTGGCTGCCATTGGCGGTCAGGCTGGGCAGGCCGCCTGCGCCGGCTGAGATCACGTTGGCTTCAGCCTGGTTGATACGCTCTATGGCCTGCATCACCGTCAGGTTCTGCTTCAGGCCGGTAGCAACGTAACCGTTCAGGCGGCTGTCATTGAAGGCTGTCCACCACGCAACGGTGCTGATGTCGCCGTTACTGGTTTTTCCGGCTTCCGCAAACTTTCCCGGCAATTGGATTTCCGGTGTCTTGTGGTCGGGTCCGACAACGCAGCCTGAGAGCAGCAGCATTGTCAGGGGAAGAGTAGCGCGAATAGACAGCATATAATTTTCCCAATTCTCTGGTTGGCTTACCGAGCGCGGCTTGGTGAAAAATGGGCTGCGCGGTCGATCTGCCGTAGAAACGTGCAATTGCCAAATCGGCAACATTTCTAGCAGCGTATTAACGGTTGGCACAGCCCATTTTTGTTTTGTTAACGCCTTGAAAGGCGACGAATGATGACGAAAAAGGACGGAACGAAGAAAATTCCGAGCAGTGTTGCAGAAAGCATACCACCCAACACTCCAATCCCGATTGCATTTTGGGCGGCTGAACCCGCACCGGTTGCGATTGCGAGAGGCACAACACCGAGGATGAAGGCCAGCGATGTCATGATGATCGGCCGCAGGCGCAGCTTCGCGGCCTCCAGTGTCGCTTCCATGAGACTCAGCCCGTGCTCCTGTCTCTCCTTGGCGAATTCGACGATCAGGATCGCATTCTTTGCCGCGAGGCCGATGGTCGTCAGCAGGCCCACCTTGAAGTAGACGTCGTTCGACTGGCCGAAGAAATGCGCCGCGGCCAAGGCGCCGAGGACACCCACCGGCACGGCCATGATGACCGAGAAGGGGATGGACCAGCTTTCATAAAGGGCGGCAAGGCAAAGGAACACGATCAGCACCGAGAGCGCATAGAGCATCGGTGCCTGTGAGCCGGAAAGGCGTTCCTGATAGGAGATGCCCTGCCACGCGACCGTGTAACCGCCCGGCAGGCTCGCCGTCAGCCGTTCCATCTCGTCCATGGCATCACCGGAGGCTACGCCGGCGCCGGCAGTGCCTTCGAGCGAGATGGCGCCCGTGCCGTTAAAGCGCGCCAGAGACGGAGGAGCGTTGATCCATTTCACCTCGCTGAAGGAGGAGAATGGCACCATCTCGCCGCTGGTGTTGCGGGCATACCAGAACTTGAGATCGTCCGGCTGCATGCGGTAAGGCGCGTCGCCCTGGACATAGACGGGCTTGAGTTCACCGTTGAGGGTGAAGTCATTGACGTCACGACCGGCGAAGATCGTCGACAGCATCAGATTGACAGAGGAAAGATCGACACCCATTGCCCCCATCTTCTCCTGATCGAGGATGATCTTCATCTGGGTTTCGTTGTCCTGGCTGTCGCTTCGAAGCGAGCTGATCTTCGGATTGCCGGTGGCAAGCGCAATCAGTTCCTTGGACGAAGCGGTCAGGGCATCGGTGCCGTTGCGGCCGCTATCCACGAGATACATCGAGAAGCCGCTCGATGTACCCATGCCCTGAATGGCCGGCGGCAGAAGCGGGAAGACCTGGGCATCGCGGAAACCGAAGAAGGTGCCCATGGCGCGCTGGACGATGGCACCCGCGTGCTGGTCGGGAGCCGTTCGCTCGGCGAAATCCTTGAGTTTGGTGAAGACGATGGCGTTGTTCTGGCCCGAACCACTGAAGCTGAAGCCGAGAACGCCGAAAACCGATTCGACATTGGCGGCTTCCTTTTCGCGGAAGTAGTTTTCAACCTGCTTCACCACCTCATTGGTTCGCTCGATATTCGAACCGGTCGGCGTCTGGATGATGGTCAGGAGCACGCCCTGGTCTTCCTGCGGCAGGAACGAGCTGGGGAGCTTGCTGAAGAACCAGACGCAGCCGCCGATGACGATTGCGAAGATGATCATGACGCGCAGGGGCCGCTTCAGCAGATAACCGATGGAGGACACGTAGCCGTCCGTCGTCTTGCCGAAGCCGCGGTTGAACCACGCGCCCGGCCCGCGCTGCTTCTTGTGATGGTCGATCGGCTTCAGCATGGTGGCGCAGAGCGCCGGCGTCAGCACGATGGCGACTACGGCCGAAAGCAGCATGGCCGAAACGATGGTGATCGAGAACTGGCGGTAGATGATGCCCGTCGATCCGCCGAAGAAGGCCATCGGAATGAACACGGCGGTGAGCACAAGCGCGATACCGATGATGGCTCCGGTGATCTCACCCATCGACTTCTCGGTGGCCTCGACCGGCGACAAACCCTCCTCCGACATGATTCGTTCGACGTTTTCGACAACGACGATGGCGTCGTCAACGAGCAGACCGATGGCCAGAACCATGGCGAACATGGTGAGCGTATTGATGGAATACCCGGTGAGCGCGAGAACGCCGAAGGTGCCGAGAAGCACGACCGGCACGGCGATCATCGGAATAAAGGTGGCTCTGAGGTTCTGCAGGAACACCAGAAGCACGACGAAGACGAGGATGATCGCCTCGATCAGCGTATGCACCACTTTTTCGATCGACAGTTTCACGAACGGCGTCGTGTCATAGGGATATTCGATCGCGACGCCTTCAGGCAGCGAACCTTCGACGTTGGTCAGGGCAGCTTTTACACGCGCCGCAGTGTCGAGCGCGTTGGCACCCGTGGCAAGGTTGACCGCGAAACCGGCCGAAGGGCGGCCATTGGAGCGGGAATCGCCGCCATAGGTTTCCTGGCCGATTTCAATACGGGCAACATCGCTGAGGCGGACGGTTGCGCCATCCTTTTCGACTTTCAGGATGACCGATTCGAAGTCGGCGACAGTGGTGAGCTGGCTCTGCGCCGTCACCGTCACGTTGAGCTGCTGACCCTTGACGGCGGGAACGGCACCGAGCGAACCGACCGAAACCTGGGTGTTCTGGCTTTCGATGGCGCCGGTGACGTCTGCGGTGGTCAGCTGGTATTTGTTGAGCTTGAAGGGATCCAGCCAGATACGCATCGCATATTCGGAGCCGAAGACATTGATGCTGCCCACGCCTTCCAGGCGCTTGATCTGGTCTTCGACACGCGAGGAGAAGACGTCGCCGAGATCGGCCGAATTGCGCTTGCCGTCGGTGGAGATCAGTGCACCAACCATCAGAATGCTCGATGTCGAGCGGCTGACCTGGATACCCCGCTGCTGCACGGTATCGGGCAATTGCGACTGGACAAGCTGCAGCTTGTTCTGCACCTGAACCTGCGCGATGTCAGGCAGGATGCTGTTACCGAATGTCAGCGTCACTTCGGAACTGCCGGTCGAGGACGACGAGGTCATATAGGTGAGGTCATCGAGGCCGGTCATGCCGTCCTCGATGATGGTTGTCACCGATTTTTCCACGGTCTCGGCGCTGGCGCCATTGTAGGTCGCGCTGACGCGGACCGTTGTCGGTGCAATGTCGGGATATTGCGAAATGGAGAGAGTCCAGATCGCAAGGGCGCCGCCCAGCATGATGACGATGGCGATAACCCATGCAAAAACAGGGCGCCTGATGAAGAAATGGGCCATGGCAGTCCTTGCCTTACCTTTTACGAGCTTCGACCGGAGGTCTCGCGCTCATGCTTATTTCGAAGGCGCGGCGGCAGGCTGAGCCTGCTGCGGCACAACGACGATACCCCGATCGTCAATGGTCACTTCCACCGGCGCCACGGTTGCGCCGTCCGCGATCCACTGGAAGCCGTCGACGATGAGCTTGTCGCCATCCTTGACGTTTTCCGTCACCAGCCAGGCGTTGCCCGACTGCTGGCTGGAAGGGAAGGTGCGGGTTTCCACCTTGTTTTCCGCTGTCACGAATTTTGCCGTCAGCTCGCCATTGGCGTTTCGGCTCGCCGCGCGCTGCGGGATACGGAAGCCCTTTTCCTTGCCGATGGTCAGCGTGGCGCGAACATAGGTGCCGGGAAGCAGGAGATCGTCCGGATTGTCGAAGAGGGCGCGGATGGAGAAGGTGCCTGTCGTTTCGCTCACCGCCATGTCAGACATGTCGATCTTGCCGTCATGCTTATATTCGGTGCCATCTTCCAGTGTCAGATGAATGCCGGTCTCTTTCGTGTCGCCACCAAGTTGACCGGACGATATCGCCTTTTTCAGACGCAGGAGATTGGTGCTGGATTCCATCAGGTCGATGTAAATCGGATCGATGCGACGAAGCGTTGTCAAAGCGGTCGTCTGGTTCGCGGTCACCACGTTGCCGATGCTGAAGGCCGTTGCGCTGGTAATGCCGTCGAAGGGTGCACGGACCTTCGTGAGATCGAGATTGATCTCCGCCGTTTCCAGCGCCGCCTTGGTCTGGGCCACATCGGCCTGCGCCTGCAGCAGCGTCACCTTGGCGTTTTCATATTCGATCTGGGTGGCACCGCTGTTAACCAGCCGTTCGTACCGGGCAAGGTTGGCTTCGGCGCTCGGGACACTCGCTTCCGCCTTCGCCACGTTTGCCTTGGCCTGCGCCACTTCCGCCAGATAGGTATTGTCTTCGATCTGGTAGAGAACGTCGCCCTGCTTCACCTCGCTGCCTTCCTTGAAGGGAATTTCACGGATGATGCCGGTGACCCGCGGCCGGATTTCAGCCGTCTGGAACGCGCTGGCGCGGCCGGGCAGAACAGTGGTCAACGGATATTCGCTGGTCTTCATCAAAATGACGCTGACCGGAGACGGCGGACGCGCTGCGCCCTGGGCGGCGTTCTGGCTGCTTTCGCCGCCATCGCTGCAGCCCGCCAGAATCGCGGTCACACACAGAGAAGCAAGTAGGGGTAAAATACGTCGGCTCATTGTTCTTCCCTGCGTATCGATCGCATTCAACTATAAGCGCAATGTCGCTCGGCGGATGCGCGTCCGGAGACAGATACGACAGGCGAAGGCCTTGGAAGGGACCCGATTCGCTTATTCTATCCGGACCGCATGCGCATAGAAGCGCAGGCTTTTGCGCTTCGCAAGCAACTGCGAGAAGGTGACGTAAATTGGGAATCGTCACTTAGCAAGCGGATTGCGCAATCCCGCATCGACTAAATCGACGAGTTGATCGCAACGTGTTGCCAAATTGCCGATATCTTCCCGCGCAATAAGGACGGGATGAATGACGCTGGTTAGCGCATGGAGCACGGTTTCCGCTAGAGGAGAAACATCCGTGGCGGCATAGATTCCGGCTTCGATCCCATCCTGAATGATCTCGCCGAGCAGCTTCACGATGACGGATTTGTAATAGTCTCCGCACTTCATGTCCTGCTTGGCGGTCATCAGGATCATTTCGAAGACATAGGGGTTCTTATTGAGATCCTGGTGGTGTTGCTCCATCAGGTTGCGCGCCAGATGACGCAATCTGGAAAGCGGCGCATGGCTTTTGTCGAGCGGACAGATCTGGCGTTCGAAAGCGCCGATCTGTTCGAAGCCAAGGGCGTCGACGAGCGCGTTCTTCGAGCTGAAATTCTTGAAGACATTGGCGGGAGACATACCAAGCGCCGCGGCAATATCGGCTATCGCAACGGCGTTGAAACCGCGCTCCCGGAAAAGCTCTTCCGCCTTGGCGAGAATGTCCCGCCGGGTTTCCTCGGCGGAACGGCGGGGCCGGCGTCTGACAGGACGGTCACCCTTCCTGTCGGCCTTTCTCGCCTGTTCGATCATTTTGTTCACAGTCAGACTCCGGGGAAGAACCGCTCCAGATTCCGGCGTACTCTTGCAAGCGGCGTCTCGCCGCTATCGTCGGGAACGAAGCTCTGTCCGGTGATGCGTTCGTAAGCATCAATATAGACTTTCGAGGTTTGCAAGACGAGGTCCTGCGGAATTTCTGGTACGTCGTCCTTATAGGGGTCGCAGCGTTCGGCAACCCAGGCTCTGACAAAGTCCTTGTCGAAGCTTGCCGGCCTTGTGCCGTTTCGAAAGCTTTCCTCATAGCTGTCAGCCATCCAGTAGCGGCTGCTGTCCGGTGTGTGTATCTCGTCGGCCAGAATGATCGTCCCGTTTTCATCCGTTCCGAATTCGTATTTCGTGTCAACGAGAATGAGGCCCTGTCTGGCGGCAATCTCCTGCCCGCGCTTGAACAGTGCCAGCGCATAATGGGAAAGCACGTTCCATTGCTCCTGCGTCAGGAGTTTCTTCTCTACGATCTCCGAAGGCGTCAAAGGTTCATCATGGCCGCCATCAAAGGCTTTGCTGGTGGGTGTGATCACCGGTTCGGGCAGGACCTGGTTGTCCTTCATCCCATCCGGCAGACTCATACCGTACATCTGCCGTTCGCCCTTCTTATAAAGGGTGAGGATCGAGGTGCCTGTCGTGCCGGCCAGATAACCGCGAACGACCACTTCGACCGGCAGTATTTCGAGCCGCTTGCCGATGACGACATTGGGGTCGGGATATTCGAGCACATGATTGGGGCAGATGTCCTTCGTCAGCTCGAACCAGTAGCGGGCCGTCTGTGTCAGAACCTGCCCCTTATAAGGTATGCAGGTGAGAATACGATCAAAGGCGCTGAGACGATCGGTGGATATGATGATGCGATTGCCGTCGGGCAGGTCGTAATTTTCCCGCACCTTGCCACGGTAGTAATTCGGCAGCTCGGGAATGACGGCTTCATCGAGAATGCGCACGGGCTCTCCAATTCTTGTCTTTACAGGACGCCAAACGCCCTGATCGGTCTAAATTCCTGCTCGATCCTATTACATGTTTCCCGAAACAGGACCAGACGCCATGTTATCGGCCGACAAAGGCCGGTATTTTAGCCGGTTCTGGAAACTATCATTCTAAAA